>CADCLH010000012.1 GCA_902802215.1 Oscillospiraceae bacterium | reverse complement strand
TGACGGTCACGCCGGAGAGCGCCAGCAGGGCGATCAGGTTCGGGATGGCCATGAAGCCGTTGAGCGCGTCGGCCAGGTTCCAGGCGTCGGCCAGACTCATCGTGGCGCCGATGATGACAAAGACGATAAACAGGCCCTGATAGATCTTGGTGGCCTTGACGCCGAAGAGGTACTCAAAGCAGCGCGTGCCGTAGAGCGACCAGCTCAGGATGGTGGACAGGGCGAAGAGGCTGAGGCAGACCGCGATGACGACCGCCGCGAGCTTGGAGCCGAAGACGGTGCTCATGGCAGCCGCGACGTTGGAGCCGTTGCCGCCCGCGCCCCAGCTGATGTCGATGCCGCCGGCGCAGTAGGCGCTCAGCACGGTCAGGCTCGTGAGCGTGCAGATGACGATGGTGTCCATGAAGACCTCGAAGATGCCGTAGAGGCCCTGACGGACCGGATCGGTCTCGGAGGTGGCGGCGTGGGCGATGGGCGCGGAGCCGAGACCGGCTTCGTTCGAGAAGCAGCCGCGGCCGACGCCCTTCTTCATGCTGGTCAGCACCGTGATGCCGAACGCGCCGCCGATCGCGGCGTCGGCGTTGAAGGCGCCCTCAAAGATCATGGCGAAGACCTTGCCGATGTGGCCGATGTTGGCAAAGATCACGATGAGCGCGGCGACGATGTAGATGACGGCCATGAAGGGCACGAGCTTTTCGGTGACCTGGCCGATGCGCTTGATGCCGCCGAAGAGGACCAGCGCCACGATCACGGCCACGACGACGCCGACGATGAAGGTGCTCACGCGCACGGCGCTGCCGAAGAAGAGGAAGGTTCCGGCCGCGTTGGGCGTGAAGCTGTCGATGGCGTTGTTGATGGCGTCCGCGATCGACTGCACCTGGGTGGCGTTGCCGATGCCGAAGGCGGCCAGCGCCGCCAGCACGCAGAAGATGCCGCCGAGCCAGGCCCAGTCCTTTCCGAGACCGTTCTTGATGTAATACATCGGTCCGCCGACCCAGTCTCCCTTCTCGTTGCGCTCGCGGTAATTGACCGCAAGCACGACCTCGGCGTACTTGGTCATCATGCCCACGAGGGCGGCGATCCACATCCAGAACACGGCGCCGGGGCCGCCGATGAAGATCGCGCCGGTGACGCCGGCGATGTTGCCCGTGCCGACCGTGGCGGCCAGCGCGGTGGTGAGGGCCTGGAAGGGCGTGACCTCGCCCTCGCCCGCAACATGCTTGTGCGTGAGCTTGCCCGCGGTGTTCTTCCACCAGTAGGGGATCCGGCTGAACTGCATGAAGCCCATCCGGAAGCTGAGGTAGAAGCCCGTGCCGACCAGCAGGATCAGCATCACGGGACCCCAGGCAAAATCATCCATGACGGAAATGAAATTGCTGATTGTCATTGTGTTTTCCTCCTTTTCTCTCCCATGCCGTATGAATTGTGACCCAAAGAAAAAAGAGCGCTGCCCAACAACAGCCGCTCCGGAGCAAGACGGAAAAACCCGAAATCCGGGTTGTTTCCCTCTGTCCTTTTGCCTGAGAGATTCGGCCTTTCGGCCTTGCACCTTCGGCACCCGCACACCCTTGTGCGGACTTCTCCAGAGTTCCTCGTCCGGCGGTCCCGCGCTGGGCGATCCTGCCGGATTCACAGGTATGAAAAAAGTATGAACGTACTATAGCACGCGCATCCGCGGATGACAAGTCCTTTTTCTTTATTTCGGCAAAGTGAAACAGAAACGGGGCGCATGATAACGATATGCTGGGTAAATACTACAAATGCGCAATGTTAAACAAAGAAACCGGCGGGGAGAAGCCTTGCATTTGCCCGCCGCCTGTGCTACCATCCGAGGCAGAGAACAGGAGGGGAGTGCACATGAAACGCTGCGTCATCGTCGCCGGCGGAGAGTACGCGCCCATCGGCGCGCGGGAGGAGGGCGACTTCCTCATCGCCTGCGACAGCGGCCTGCGCTGGTGTCAAAAAGAGGGGATCGTCCCGGATCTGCTGCTGGGAGACTTCGACTCCTACGCGGGCCAGTTGCCGGACGGAATCCCGGTCCTGCGCTTTCCGGTGCGCAAGGACGATACGGACGCCATGCTCGCCGTCCGCCATGCGGTCGAAGAGGGCTTTGAGGAGGTCTTGCTGCTCTGTGCCCTCGGCGGCAGCCTCGACCATCTGCTCGCCAATCTCCAGACCCTGCATTTCGCCTCCGACGCGGGACTGCGCGCCGCCGCCCGCGACGAGCGGACCGAGCTGCGGGTCCTCGGTCCGGGCAGCTACCGCTTCCCCAAACGCAAGGGCTGGAAGTTTTCGGTCCTCGCGCTGACGGACCGCGTCGCGGGACTGACGATCCGGGGCGCCAAATACGAGGTCACCGATGCGGAGCTTTCCAACGCCTTCCCCCTTGGCGTCGGGAACGACTTTGCCGGGGACATCACGCTGACATTCGACGCGGGGACCGCCGCGGTACTGCTGTGCGACCGGAGGGATTGACCATGCACACGCTCGAAGAGGTCCGCGCCGAGTACGACCGGCTGGACCGGCTGCTCGGGATCGACACCGGTATGATCGAGCTTCGCGTCTCCAAACGCGCGGTGCGGCAGCTCGGCTCCTTTCGCGTCCCGACGCGGGGCGCGGGGCGGATGCGCATCACGCTCTCGGCCCTGATCTTCGCCGACGACGCGCAGTTCTGGGACACGGTCCGCCACGAGTACGCCCACGCCGCGGTCCATCTGCTGCATCCGGGGGAGAAGCACGGGCACGACCGGGTCTGGAAGCAGATGTGCCGCATCGTCGGCTGCGATCCGAAGCGCCTCGCCCCCGAGCAGGGGAGGGCCGCCGAGCTGCGGCGGGAGAGGGCAAAGTACATCGTCCGCTGCGACGGCTGCGGCGCGGAGAGCCGCTACATCCGCCGGGGGAAAGCCGTGGAGCTGCTGCTGCGCGGCCGCGGCCGGAGCCTGCGGTGCAAAGCCTGCGGCGGAAACCGCTTCACGCTGCTGGTGCGGAGAGAGGACAAATAATAAAGATGCGGAGGAATCCGCATCTTTTTTGACAGAGGAACTTATTTTTTCCCAAGGATGTCGCCCGCCATGCCGAGGAGGGCGGAAAAGAGATCGCCGTTGTCGACCGCCTCGCCCTTGAGCACGGCGACGGCCTTCTTGCGCGTCTCCGCGTCGGCGGCGCGGTAGAGCTCGACCAGCTTTTTCTCCGCCGCCGTGAGCTCCGTCGAAGCCTTGGACGCGGCCGCGGGCTTCTTCGCGGTCGACGAGGCGGCAGTCTTCTTCGCGGTCGACTCGGCCGCGGGCTTCTTTGCCGCGGCGGCTGCGGTATAGGTGCTCTCCTTCGCGGCGTTGAGCAGCGAGCTCTGCGTCACGCCGGTCAGCTTCGCGATCTGCCGCAGAACGGACTGGGAGAGCTCCTTCTCTCCGCGCTCGGCCTTGCCGATGTCCGCGGCGGTCACACCGTCGAGCTGCTCGGCCAGAGCCGTCTGGCTGAGCTTGGCCTTCGTGCGCGCGTCCTTGATGAGCGGACCGACTTTATTTGCCATGACTGGTTCCCCCTTTTCAGATGTTCGCGGTTTTCTGCGTTCAGCATAGCACAGCCCGCCCTGTCCCGCAAGTGGATTTTCCTTGATTTGGCGGGAGGGAAATGATATGCTGAGAACAGAGAACAGGGGCCGACCCCCTATCCAGAAAGAAATCAGGTGCTTGCTGTGAGCGTTTTTACCGCCAATCCGATTCTGATCGCCTCCGCCGTCATCCCCGCCGTGATCCTGCTGATCCGGGTCGAGCGGGCGGACAGGCTCGAAAAGGAGAGCAGAGGGCTGCTGCTGTCGCTGGTGCTCTTCGGCGTCTTCTCCACCGCCATCGCCACCCTGGGCGAACGGCTCGGCATCGCGCTGCTGGACGCTTTCTTTCAGAAGGAAAGCGTGCTGTACAACTTCCTGCTCTACTTCGTGGTCGTCGCGCTGTCGGAGGAGGGAGCCAAGTACGTCCTGCTCAAGCGGCGGACCTGGCGCAACCCCGAATTCAACTGTCAGTTCGACGGCGTGGTGTACAGCGTCTTCGTCTCGCTGGGCTTCGCGCTCTGGGAAAACATCGGCTACGTCGCCTACTACGGTCTCACGACCGCGCTGGTGCGCGCCGTGACCGCCGTCCCCGGCCACGCCTGCTTCGGCGTGTTCATGGGCACTTGGTACGGACTGGCCAAGCGCCGCCAGGGCGCCGGCGATCTCGCGGGCGCGGCGAAGTTCCGCCGCACCGCCCTGATCGTGCCCATGCTGCTGCACGGCTTTTACGACTTCTGCGCGACCTATCAGGACTCGGTCATGGGGCTTGTGTTCCTGGTGTTTGTGATCGCCATGTTCGTCACGGCCAACCGCCTCGTCAAGCGCATGTCCGCAAACGACGCCTATATCGACCGGAACGGCTTCCGGAACTGATGCTCAAAGTTCGGCCGGGCGGCGCGCTGTTGATGCGCGCCGCCCGGCTTTTCCCTATTTTTTGAAGGCGGATTCGTCGTTTTCCCAGCCGCGGTCCAGCAGCCAGTAGCCCTCGAAGTCCTCGTCCTCGTCCGCTTCGCCCTCTTCGATCTGCACGTCGGGCTTGATGCGGCTGAGCTTCAGCCGCGTCTCATACGCGCGCAGCTCCTGCACCGTGAAAGGCAGGCCCTCCGCCTCGGCGATCGGCAGAAGCACCGCCTCCACCAGCGACTCGCGCACCTCCAGACTGCCGGGGTACGCGGCGACGGCCTCGCTGATGCGCGCCTTCAGGGTGGGCTCGGCCTCACAGCGTTCAAAAAAGAGGGACACATTTTCACTCATGCTTTCCAGCTCCGTTTCCGTGGATTCTGCGAATCATTATAGCGTGACGCCGCGGCGATTGCAAGAGGCGCGGACCGCGTCGACGTTTCCCGATTCGCACACTTGCATGCGTGCGCCGACTGTGGTAATATACAATATGATGTGCAGACGCATATGCAAAAACCATCCTGCGCTTGAAAGCCTACAACGCCAATCATTCCGAAAAGGTGGTTATGAACATGAATAAATCCAGCAACAGCTCGCGTGTGAAATTCATCATCGACAAGACCGGCTTCTTCGCCGAGGGCGCCATGATCCTGCTGGTATTCGCCGCGCTCTTTCAGGTCATCGGCCGCTGGGGCCAGTGGAACAACCGCATCGACGCCATCATGCTGATCGCACTCCCGGCCGGCAGTTGCCTGCTGTTGGCCCTCTGCGTGCTGCTTTTCGGCAAGAAGGGCTTTTTCCTCTCGAGCCTTCCGGTCCTGTTGGGCGTGGTGTTCTTCATCTTCAAGCTCATCAACTCCACAAGCTGGGTGCATACCGTTCTCTGCATCCTCCTGTATCTCACCATCGTGATCGTCTACCCGGCGACCGTGTTCGGCTGGATCCGCACCAAGTGGCTGCTGCCGCCGCTGTTCGGGATCCCGTTCGTGATCCATATCGCCCGCGATCTGCCGCGCCTGTCCGATACGGTCAACCCCGTCACCTTCTCCGCCGGCATGCAGGAGATGAGCATGCTGTGCATGATGGCGGCGCTGATGTTCATCGGCTTCGGCCTGAAAAAGCAGGAGGCCGAGCCCGCCGTCGTGGAGCCCGAGGTCGTCGAGCCTGCGCCGGAGCCTGCCCCGGAGCCCGCGCCGGAGCCCGTTCATGCTCCCGAGCCCGCGCCGGCCGTGAAGCCCGCGCCGGTTGAGAAGCCCGCCCCCGCCGAGGAGCCCGCGCCGAATTTCGATCCCGAGACCGCCTTTGAACCGGCGCCCGAGGGAAGCATCCCCGAACTGACGCTCGATCCGGCCCCCGTCGACCCGGAGCCGGAGGCGGACGCGCATGAGCAGTAAGGCCAGAGCCTCCGCCCAGACGGTCCGCAGGCCGGTCAACCGCAAGCGCGCCTACATCATCTGCACCATCCTGGCGGCGATCTTCATCATCGCCATGGCCGTGGTGCTGATGAGCATGTCCGACAACCGCGTCTACAACGATTACATGAATCAGGCGCAGACGCTCTACTATCAGAAGGACTACGACGGGGCGCTCTCGGCGCTGCGCAAAGCCGCCGCCGTGGAGAAGACCGACGAATGCCTGCTGCTCATGGCAAGCTGCTATGAGGAGGAGGGCAACTACGCCAAGGCGCTGGAGGTCCTGCGCTCCATGGACACCCGCAGCGGCGTCGTCTCAGGCAGGATCGAGGCGATCGAGAGCACCCGGAAAAGCCTGAACGCCGCCGATCTGGTCACGGTGGCGGGCAAGCAGTACCGCATCGGGACGACCCGGCTGGTGCTGGACAACATGGGACTGGGCGACGAGGTGCTCGACGAGGTTTTGCAGCTGTACGGGCTCGACTCGCTCTCGCTGGCCGGGAACAACCTGCAGGACATCTCCGCCCTGTCCGCGCTCGGCGGGCTGGTCACGCTCAATCTCAGCGGCAACCGGATCAGCGATCTGACGCCTCTGACATCGCTGCCCGGACTGCGGACGCTGTATCTGGACGGCAACCCCATCGAGGATCTGACGCCGCTGTATGCGATCGGCACGCTGACGAGTCTCTCGATCAAGAGCATATCCGTGAGCGCCGAGCAGCTCTCCGCGCTGTCCGCCGCGCTGCCCAACTGCGCCATCCACAGCGAGCAGGCCCAGCAGGAGCGGCAGGAGATCAGCTTCGGCGGCAAGACCTTTCCCTCCGACATCACCGATCTCGATCTGAGCGAGATGGGGATCCGGGATATCTCCGCGCTGGCGAACTGCCAGTTTTTGACCCGCCTCAATCTCAGCGGCAACGAGGTCAGCGATCTCAGCCCGCTGATGAACTTGCAGTATCTCCAGTATCTGGATATCTCCTACAACCGCGTCAGCGATCTGCGGCCTCTGATGGGGGTGGATTCGCTCGGCTTCCTCAACGCCTCCGGAAACGAGATCAGCTCCACCTCGCCCCTGACCATGATGAACGGGCTGAACAGCCTGTATTTGGACGGGAATCCCTTGCAGGACTTCTCCGGCCTGCGCAGGGTCGCGACGCTCAACTCCCTGGGGCTGAGCAGCACGGGGCTGCGGAACGAGGATCTGCTCTATCTGCGCGGCCTGTCCGCGCTGACGGATCTCAACATCGAGGACAACCCCGCGCTCACGGGAGAGGCCGTAGATGATCTGCGGACCTATCTCAACGCATGCAGCATCCGGCATTCCGCGCTCGGCTACGACGTCAGCTTTGACGGCGTGATCGTCAAGAGCGACGCGGAGGTGCTGAACCTGCCCGGATGCGGCGTCAGCGACATCAGCGCGGTCATGAGGCTCAACAGCCTGCGCGCTCTGGATCTGAGCGGCAACAACGTCTCGAACCTCTATCCGCTGGAGCTGGCGGACTGCCGCTATTGCCTCTCCTTCCTGGATCTGCGGGAGAACGCGATCTCCGACCTGACGCCTCTGGCCTCCCTGACAAAGCTGGAGACGCTGGATCTGAGCTTCAACAACGCTTCGTCGGTGCTGCCGCTGCTCAACATGACGACGCTGCGCACGCTGGTGCTGACCGGCAATCCCATGAGCCTCGAGGACGTCCAGCTGGTCCGGGACACGCTCCCGAGCTGCGACGTGATCTTTTAATCGAAAACAGGCAGGGCGGCGGAAGCTGCCCTGCCCGTTCCTTTTCCGGACCCGGGATCGGGAAATTTTGGAGACCTGTACAAATCTTTCCGGGAAAAATCGGCAAAAATACCGATTGTTATCCGGGTGCCAAATCGTTCTTCTTTTTTTTCTGACAATGTGTTATACTATAAACAACAAAGAGCAGACTCCTGCTTTTTGATGGCATAAAGGGAAAGGAGTTGTCACCAATGAAGTTCACTTTCACCGAGAAAAGGATGGACTCCTCGGAGGAGCTGCGGGCCTATTCGATGAAGAAGATCGGCAAGCTCGACCGGCTTTTCAAAAACGAGGGCGAGGCCTACGTCACCTTCAGCATCGAGCGGGGACGGCACAAGGCCGAGATCACCATCCACAACAACGGCATGTTCTACAGGGCAAGCGAACTTACCAACGACATGTATGCCTCCGTGGACTCCGGCGTCGCCGCGATCGAGCGCCAGATCCGCCGGAACAAGACCCGTCTTGAGAAGAAGCTGCGCGAGGGCGCGCTGGAGAAGGAAGTCCTGCCGGCCTATGAGACCGCCGACGACGAGGCGGAGGAATTCAAGATCGTGCGCAGCAAGCGCTTCTCCATCAAGCCCATGTCGCCCGAGGAGGCGATCCTTCAGATGAATCTGCTGGGACACGAGTTCTTCGTCTTCAAGAACATGGACGCGGACGAGGCCTTCTCCGTGGTCTACAAGCGCCAGCAGGGCGGCTACGGCCTGATCTGCGACGACGGGCTGAATCAGGACTGAGGCTTTTGAGCTGATACGAAATCCCCGGGAACTCCCGGGGATTTTTGTTGTGTTTTCTTAAAAATTGTGTAATAATGTGGACAGGAATCAGAAAAGGATACAAGTGTCTTATGGATGAAACAAACGGTACCGGCAAGCTGTATATCGTCGCCACGCCCATCGGCAACGCCCGGGACATGTCGCCCCGGGGCAGGCAGATCCTCACGGACGTGGACATCATCGCCGCCGAGGACACGAGGCGCTCGATGGTGCTGCTGGGCAAGCTGGAGATCCGCAACAAGCTGGTTTCCAACCACAAATTCAATGAGTACGGGAAGGCGAAATACTTTGTCGGCGAGATGCTCGCGGGCAAGAGCGTCGCGGTCATCACCGACGCGGGCACGCCCTGCATCTCCGATCCCGGCAACGAGCTGATCCGCGCCGCGGTCGAGGCGGGCATCCCCGTGATCGGCGTGCCGGGCTGCTGCGCGGCGGTGACGGCGCTGTCGGTGTCGGGCTTCGACCTGTCGAGCTTCCTGTTTTACGGCTTCTTCCCGCGTGAAAACGCCGAGCGGCGCAAGCTCCTGGAGAAGATGCGGCGCGCGGACACGCGCACCTTCGCGCTCTACGAGTCGCCCAAGCGCATCATGGAGCTGGTCGACTTCTTTATCGACAACAGCGCGATCTGCCGCATGTGCCTGTGCAACGATCTGACCAAGCTGCACGAGACGAGCTTCCGCGGCACGCCGGTCGAGGTCAGGGAGCAGCTGCTCGCCAAGGGCAATTACGACAAGGGCGAGTATGCGATCGTGATCGAGATCAGTGAGGCCTACGCCTTCACCAAGGTCGAGCACACGGTCTCGGCCGAGGCCATGCTGGTCGACGCCATGGTCGCGGGAAACCTCGGCGCGAAGGACGCGGTCGCCGCGGTGCTCGCCGACGAGAACAACTCCTACAGCAAGAACGAGCTCAAGGCCGCGGCGCTGAACCTCAAGCGGCTGTTCGGAGGCTGAAATGGCACGCATCGAAGCAGAGATCGCCGCAGCGCTGCCCGCGCTCACAAGGGCGGTCTTTTCCCAGCCGACGGCGGAGGCTGCCGCGCAGAAGCTCACGGTCAGGCCGCTGCTTCTGAAGGGGGAGCGCGTCTGGCAGGTCGAAAAGCTCACGGACAACAAGGCCTTTCACCAGAACCTCAAGGACGGGGCGCTGCTTGCGCTTGTCCGGGAAGAGGCCGAGGGCGCCTTCCGCCAGGTCCTGATCCAGACCGGGACGGAGAGCCGACAGTACGTCCTCAAACGCGACGGGAGCTATAAAAAGACCGGCGCGTCGGCAGCCGTGCCGCGCCCCGGCGGGGCGGAGGCGCACGACCGCGCGAAGGAATACCTCCTGCGGGAGGGCGAGGAGATCCCCGCGCTGGTGGATCTCGGCGTGTTTACGAAGGATTACCGCATCGTGCGCGCCAGATACGACAAGTACCGGCAGATCAACCGCTTTGTCGAGCTGGTGGATCAGACCATGCGGAAGGAGAACGCGGAGCAGATCCGCATTCTGGACTTCGGCTGCGGCAAGTCCTATCTGACCTTTATCCTGTACTGGTACTTCGCCGTGCTGCGCGGCATGGAGACGACGATCATCGGCTACGACCTCAAACGGGACGTGGTCGAGCGCTGCAATGAGATCGCCGCGCGCTACGGCTACGGCGGCCTGCGCTTCGAGGTCGCGGACGTGACGCGCGACACGCTCACGGACACGCCCATCGACATGGTGGTCACGCTGCACGCCTGCGACACGGCCACCGATCACGCCCTGGCCTACGCCGTCCGGCGGCGGGTGAAGCACATCTTCTCCGTGCCCTGCTGCCAGCATGAGATCAACAACAGCATCCGCAAGGGCGGAGAGCTCGACCTGCTGCTCGAGCACGGGATCATCAGGGAGCGCGTCTCGGCGCTGCTGACGGACGCCGTGCGCGCCGCCGTGCTGGAGAGCGAGGGCTACGAGACGGACATGATCGAGTTCGTCGACTTTGAACACTCCCCGAAAAACCTGATGATCCGGGCAGAGTATACCGGACGCAGACGCCGCGCGGGACGGGAGAAGGCCGAGGCCCTGCGGGCGCGCTACGGCTTCGAGCAGAGCCTGCTGGACCTGATACCGGTAAGCTGAAGGAGGGACGCCGCCATGGAACGCAGAAGACGGATCTGGAGAGTCCTCGTATGGCTGCTCCGGCCCTTCCTGAAACGCCGCTTTCGCATGGAGGCGGCGCCGGCCGAGGTCCCGGGGCCCTGCCTGATCGTGGCGAACCATGTGACCAACTGGGACCCGCTGCTGCTGGCGATGAGCTTTCCCGCAACGCCCATCCGCTTCGTGGCCAGCGAACACATCTTCCGCCACGGGCGGGTCTCCCGCCTGCTGGAGCGTTTGGCCGCGCCGATCCCGCGGCGCAAGGCCTCCTCCGGGGCCGACACGGTCAAGGCCTGCCTGCGCGCGCTCCGGGACGGAGAAACGGTCTGCATCTTCGCCGAGGGCGACGCCTGCTGGGACGGTCTGACCCACGAGGTCTTTCCCGCCACCGGCAAGCTCGCGCGCTCGTCCGGGGCGGCGCTCGTCACCTATCGGCTCGAGGGCGGCTATCTGACGCTCCCGCGCTGGTCGAAAAAGCGCAGGCCCGGCAGGATGCGCGGCGCGGTCGTCGGCGTGTATCCGCCCGAGGAGCTCAAAGCCATGAAGGGGCCGGAGATCACCGCGCTCATCGACCGCGACATCTTTGAAGACGCCTGGGCCCGCCAGCGCGGCGAGCATGTCCGCTACCGGGCGGAGGACCGCGCGGTCGGGATCGAGAAGGGCTTCTTCCTCTGCCCCGTCTGCGGAGGGCTCGGGACCGTCCGCGGCGTGGGGAACGACGTCACCTGCGGCTGCGGATGGAAGGTGCAGTATACCGAGGAGGGCTTCCTCGATCCGCCGCAGCCCTTCGAAACCCTGGCCGAGTGGGACGTCTGGCAGAAAAAGACGCTTGCCGACAGGGACTTCCCGGCGGGCGAGGCCGTATTCTCCGACGCGGGGACGACGCTCCGCCGCATCGGGAGCGGCCACGGGGAGGAAGTGCTCTCGACCGGGACGCTCACGCAGTACCCGGACGAGCTCGTCTGCGGCGAGCGGCGCTTTCCGCTTTCAGACATTGCCAATATGGCGATGGTCAAGGCCAACATCCTGCTGTTCTCGGTGGGGGACGAGTATTATGAGATCCGCGCGGACAGAGAGCTCTGTCTGAGAAAATACCTGCTTTTCCGGCAGACCCGCACCTGATACAAGCGCCGCTCAAAGCGGCAGAACGGAGACGAAACCATGGACTACTCAGCAGCAAACGCATCCCTTTGGAACATCATCATTCAGCTCGGTCTGATCGCCGGGGCCATCCTGGCGGCCAACGCCCTGCGGACCAAGGTCCGCGCGATCCGGCAGGCCATGATGCCCGTCGCCGTCATGGCGGGCTTCCTGCTCCTGATCCTCAAGTATGCCGGGATCGTGCACATCGACGCGGAGATCATGGAGATCCTTGTCTACCACGGCATCGCCCTCGGCTTCATCGCCATGAGCCTGCGCGTGCCCGACAAGACCGCCAACCGCAAGGATCGGGCGGCACTCAAATCCGGCGCGATCATCGTCAGCACCTATATGGTGCAGGCGCTCACGGGCCTTGCCATCAGCATGCTGCTGGGCTTCACGCTGATGCCCGGCCTGTTCAAGGCCGCCGGCATCCTGCTGCCCATGGGCTACGGCCAGGGCCCCGGCCAGGCGAACAATGTCGGCACCAGCTACCAGAATCTCGGCTTCGCGGGCGGACGCAGCTTCGGCCTCGCCATCGCCGCGGCCGGGTACCTCTGCGCCTGCATCGTCGGCGTCATCCTGCTCAACGTTCTGGCAAAGCGCGGCAGCGTCAGCGGGAAAAAGAAGGAGAACGACGACCATCTCGAGGTGGACTTCTTCCAGGCCAAAAACGAGCTGCCCGTGTCCGACTCCATCGACCGCCTGTCGGTGCAGCTGGCGATGGTGCTGGTGACCTATGCCGTCACCTTCTTCGCCACCTGGGGGCTGACCTCCGGCCTGTCCGCGATCTCCGAGGGGCTGGGCAAGACCCTCAACACCCTGCTGTGGGGCTTCAACTTCATCATCGGCTCCGCCATTGCGATCCTGCTGCGCGCTCTGCTCGAAAAGGGGCGCAGGGCCGGGATCATCGTGCGGCAGTATCAGAACAACTACCTGCTCAACCGCATCTCCGGCTTCTTCTTCGATATCATGATCGTCGCCGGCATCTCCTCCATCAACATCGAGGACCTCAGCGGCCTCTGGCTGCCCTTCGTGCTGATCGCGGTCGCGGGCGGCGTGATCACCTGGCTCTTCCTCAAAAAGGTCTGCAAGTGGGCCTACCCCGACTACTTCTATGAGGGCCTGATCTCCATGTACGGCATGATGACCGGCACCATCTCCTCCGGCATCCTGCTGCTGCGCGAGATCGACAGCGATCTGCGCACGCCCGCCGCCAACAACCTCGTCAGCGGCAGCAGCGTCGGCATCATCCTCGGCGCGCCCGTGCTGGTGCTGGTGAGCCTCGCGGCCAAATCCGACCTGATGACCGGGGTCGTGATGCTCATCGCCGCCGCCTACCTCGCGGTGCTCCTGCTGGTTCTGCACCGCGTCAGCTTTGAAAAGAAGAAAAAGAACTGAAAAAGAAAATGACGGCCCCGCTCCGAAGAAGGAGCAGGGCCGTCGTCTTTCATGGGCTCAGAAGAAAAAGAGCATCACGATCACAAGAAAGATGACGCCGGGGATGCCGAAAACCCCGGAGATCAGACAGGTGACCAGATTGACGGGGATGGAAAAATTGAAAAAGCCGCCGACGAAGTTCGCGAGGAACAGCAGCAGAAAGCCCAGCACCGCATTGATCAGCAGCTTGAAGATGAGCTTGATCGGCGCGGCCAGAATCTTGATCAGCACATAGAGCGCGACAATCACGCCGGCGAGCAGAAGAATGTTTGTGATGACGTCCATGATTCCCTCCCAATACTTGCCTGTTTATTCGTTCCCGCAGCGGAGAAACTAAGAGCGGACAGATTTCCGGCGGACGAGACAGAGACAGTCCGAACATGTTCCGTATGGATATATGGATACAACGAAACCGGGAAATTGTCAAGCGGAGGGAGAGTTTTCCGGAAAAAGAAAATATCCCCCGCGGGGACGGGCTGCGCATGCGGCCCGTCCTTTTGCATATCCCGGAGCGAAACGAAAGGGCCGCGGGCGTATGATACGTCCGCGGCCTTTTCGCCGTGCGCAGAGGGTTCAGCGGTTGGCGAGCAGCAGCGAGAGCAGCGTTGCGCCGTTGAGCGCGGCGTCCTGCTCCGCCTTCTGCTCCTGCTTTTTCTTCGCCTGCTTTTTCTTCTTGCCAAGCAGCGCACCCAGCAGACCGCCGCTCTGGGGCTTGGCGGAGACGGGCCCGGGCTTCGCGCCGCCGAGCATGGCCACGATGTCGCTCAGATCGAGCCCGTCGCTGAGGTCGACCTTGCCGGCCGCGCTGCCGGAGGCCGCGGACAGGACGCTGAGCAGCGCCGGGGCAATGCCGCTGAGCACCGAGGAGACCTGCTGCTGGCTCAGGCCGCTCTGGTTGGAGAGGGTGAGCAGGCTCGCGTCCTTCTCCTTGCCGAGAATGTGGCCGATGATCTTCGCGCCGTCGGCCGTGTCGGCCTCCGCGATCTGCTGCTGCATGGTCTTCTTGCTGGTGTGCTGCGTCAGCGCCCCGAGCAGGGAGACCGCGCCCTCCTTGTCGGAGGCGTTGCGGGTCAGCATCTTAAGCAGCAGGGGCAGCGCCAGCGGGAGCAGCTTCTTGAGCTGCTTCTCGTTCAGCCCGGTCTTGCCGGCCAGCGCCTTGAGCGCGCCGTCGGCGAGCAGAGCCTTGAGGATTACACCGAGAAGATTCATAAGATACCTCCTGATTGTCGAAGTGGGTTTGTCCGTGTCGACAGTATACTACATATCAGGGGAAAATGCACGAAAAGTTTTTTCGGAAAAGTGGTGCTTGACGCAAAGAGGATGAATTGTATAATAATAGTATCATCACGTTTTTCGACACGGTTCAAGGAGCGCGCCATGCCCGGAAAGACAGAGACAAAACCGGATCGGATGCGTATGATCGCCGCGGCGATCGTGCGCGGACGCTTTGTCATTCTGCTGCTGTTTCTGGCAGCGGCGGTCTACTGCGCGTTCTCGGTCGGAAGGGTGAAGGTCAACTCCGACCTGACCTTCTTCCTGCCGCCGGAAACGGAGACGCGGCGCGGTCTGACGATCATGGAGGAGGAGTTCACCACCTACGCCTCCCAGGACGTGATGATCTCAAATGTCACCTGGGAGCGGGCCGCGGCCCTGCGCGACGAGATCGAGGCGCTCGACGGGGTGATCTCGGTCGCCTTCGACGATACGCCCGCGCACTATACCAGCGCCTCGGCGCTGCTGTCCATCTCCTTCTCCGGGACCGAGGAGGACGAGGCGGTCCGGGAGGCGAAGGAGAGGATCGGCCAGCTTCTGGCGCCCTACGACACCTATACCTATTCGATGGACCTGTCGAGCTATTCCAAACAGCTGGCGGGGGAGATGGTGGGGGTCATCCTGATCGCCGTCGCCGTGATCGTGGCGATCCTGCTGTTTACCTCCCGCAGCTATTTTGAGGTCGTCATCTTCTTCATCGTCTTCGTGTTCGCGGCGCTGCTGAACATGGGGACGAACTTCTGGCTCGGGGAGATCTCCACCATTACCAACTCCATTGCGATCATCCTCCAGCTCGCGCTCGCGATCGACTACGCCATCATCTTCTCGCACCGCTATCAGGACGAGGCGCTGACCCACGACTCGTACCGGGAGGCGCTGGTCGACGCGCTGGCCAAGTCCATCATCGAGATCTCCTCCTCCAGCCTGACCACCGTGGCCGGACTCGTCGCGCTGATGCTGATGCAGTTCCGGCTGGGGCGCGACCTCGGCACGGTACTGGCCAAGGGCATCGTCTGCTCGCTTTTGACGGTGTTCCTGCTGATGCCGGGGCTCATCATGTTCTTCCCCCGGGCTATCCGCCGCAGCGCCCACAGGAGCCTGATCCCCGATATCCGTCCCTGGGGCGGCTTCCTCATGCGCAGCGGCTTCTGCTTCGTGTGGCTGTTCCTGCTGGCGCTGCCGCTGGCGATCCGCTGGTCGGGCATGACTACCTACGCCTTCAACGACAGTTCGGTGTCCGAGCTCGTCTACAACGAAAACCGCGCCGCCATGCACAAGATCACCGACACCTTCGCGCACTCGACCTACATCGCCCTGCTGGTCCCCGCGGAGAACTTCCCGTATGAGAAGGAGCTGCTGAAGGAGGCGGCCGGGCTTCCGGAGATCCGCACGGCCCTGGGTCTGGCCAACATCGAGATCGGGGACGGCCACGTGCTCACCGACTCCTTTACGCCCCGGATGTTCGCCGAGTTCACGGACATCCCGGTCGAGCAGGCGCGCCTGCTGTTTCAGGCGTACGGGCTGCGCAACGAGGAGTATCAGGCGATCTTCAACGCGGCCGAGACCTATGAGGTCCCGCTGGTGGACCTGCTGCTGTTCCTGTTCGATCTGACGGACCGCGGGGTCATGACGCTCGATGAGGCGCGGCAGAGCGAGATGGACGCGCTGCGCCCGACGCTGCAGATGGGCCTCGACCAGCTCCGGGGAGAGCATTACAACCGCATGGTCTTCACCGCGGACGTCCCGGTGGAGGGGGAGGAGAGCAGCGCGCTGGTCGAGCGCCTGCGCGCCCTGGCCGAGAAGTATTACGGCAGGGGAAAGGTGCTCGTGATCGGGGACGTGACCAGCGCCCGCGACCTGCACGACTCCTATACCGGCGACTCCAGACTGATCAGCCTGCTGACCATCGGCTTCGTGTTCACGATCCTGCTGTTCACCTTCCGGACGGTGGCGGGCTCGGCGATCCTGGTTTTCGTCATTCAGGGGAGCATCTGGATCAACTTCTCCTTCCCGTATCTGCTGGGGCACAGGCCGTCGTTCGTGACGAGCATGATCGTCTCGGCCATCCAGATGGGCGCGACGATCGACTATGCCATCGTGCTGATGAACCGTTTTCAGGTGCTCAAGACGTCGCTGCCGAAGAAGGAGGCCATGCGCGAGGCCGTCAACCAGAGCTTCCCGACGGTGCTGACCTCGGGCGCGATCATGAGCATCGCGGGACTGCTGATCGCATACCGGGTCAGCGACGTCTATGTCAACCATATCGGCCTCGCCGTCGGCCGCGGCGCGGCCATCTCCGTCCTGTTGGTGATGACCGTGCTGCCGCAGCTTCTGGTGCTGCTGGACGGCGCGGTGGAGAAAACGCGCTTTCATCTGGAACTGAGCGGAGGTGACACGGAATGAGACGCAGGCTCTCGCTGACGCTCGCGCTGCTGCTCCTGCTGGCCGCGGCGCTGCCTCTCCGCGCCTTCGCGGAGGAGCCGGCCGGGGAGGAGGCGCCCATCGTGCTCGATTCCCGGGAAGCCTTTCTTGCCTTCGCGGAGGCCTGCTGCGAGGAGGGCTACTCCCTCGGCCGCGTGTTCGAACTTGCCTGCGACGTCGATCTGGCCGGGACAGGCTTTGAGCCCATCGCCTATTTCGCCGGGACGCTGAAGGGCAACGGCCATACGGTCAGCGGCCTGAGCGTGACGCGGGCGGGCTCGCGCATGGGGCTGTTCCGCCGCACGGGACCGACGAGCGCGATCTATGATCTCAACGCCGAGGGCGTGGTAGACCCAGCCGGAACACAGGAGGGCGTGGGCGGTCTGGTCGGCGAGCACGCGGGCAGCCTCGTCGCATGCAGCTTTTCGGGCGAGGTCTCCGGCATCGCGGACGTGGGCGGCGTCGTTGGCCGCAACACCGCGACAGGGCGCGTCTCCGGATGCAGCTTCCGCGGGAGCGTCACCGGCGAGCATCAGGTCGGCGGCGTCGCCGGGAAGAACGAGGGCGTCCTTGCGGAGTGCTTGAACAGCGGCGCCGTCAACACCGTTCCCGTCACCCCGGCGGGAGAGTTCCGCTTTGATCTCTCCGCCGTCAGCCAGGACGACTTTCTGAACATCAGCAACATCGGCGGGGTCGTCGGGGGAGATTGTGTCAAAAGTGAGGCTAAATCTTCCCCGTATGGATTAAAACTGGTATAATATAGCCATCCAATTAGAGGTGGTGCGCGAAATGGAATT
>CADCLH010000011.1 GCA_902802215.1 Oscillospiraceae bacterium | reverse complement strand
CTTCTCCTCAACGGCGGTGACGGTGGGGTTGCCGAGACGGGTGTAGATGTAGCCGCCCTCCTGTCCGGCAAAGCGTCTGCCGCCCTGCTCGACGGAATCGAACTCAAAGGTCGAGGTCTGATAGATGGGCATGGTCAGCGCGCCGGCGGCGTTGGGGTGCTTGCCGACATGGATCTGCTTCGTCGCAAATCCGCATTTGCTCAGGTCTTCCATGGAAATCGTACTCCTTTTTTATGGATTTTTGTATATTCGGAGGCCCGGTGTCCGCGCCTCGCAGAGTACCGTCCGAGCGGCGGAGACAGCCCGCCGTACACAGACAGTATAGTCCTTTCGTACAAATTATTCAAGTATCTGCGCAACGTTTTCCGGCAAAATGCCGGGAAAAAGGCTTGACGGGGCGGGGGAAGCTCCGTAAAATAAACATGCATGGATATCCGGAAAAGGGAGGCATGAGACATGGAAAAGACCTATCGCGGCTGGCAGGAGTGGGACGCGCCGAGCAGGCAGAGAGAGTACACGGAGGAAACGGAGCTGCTCGCCCCGGACGGCACGCTGCTGGCTCCGGGCTGGGCGAGGCGGAACGTCTTCACCTATAAGCGGGACCGGGTCAGACATACCCTGCGCCGGAAGGAGTGGGACTTCTACCAGATCTCGAACGGGCGGCTGATGCTGCAGCTCAGCTTCGCCAACATCGCCCTCGGCGGCTACGCCGCGGCGGTGCTGGTCGATCTGAAGGAGGGGAAGACCCTCGTCAGCGACATGGCGCCCTATCTCGCCCAGACGGACAAGTACGCGCTCCCGGCGAAAGGCGATGTGCCGAACGAGGTGAATTTCCGCGTCGGGAAGGCCGTTTTCCGCGCGCACACGGCCGAGCGCCGCCGCACCCTGTATTACGAGAACGGCCCGGTGCGCGCGGAGATCGCCATGGACATCCTGCCGGGGCTCGAAAACATCACGACGGTGCTGCCCTTCAAGGGGCATCCGGACCGCTACTTCATGACCACCAAGCAAAACTGCATGCCCTGCTCGGGCTACATCGCCGCCCCGAACGGACGCTGGGACTTCTCGGACGCGGACAGCTTCTGCATCCTCGACTGGGGCCGCGTCTGCACGCCCTATTCGCTGGTCTGGTACTGGGGCAACGGCTCCTGGCGCTTCACGGGCGAGGACGGGGCGGAGCACCTCTTCGGCTTCGAGATCACCTGGGGCATCGGGGATGAATCCAACGCCACCGAGACCTGCGTCTTCCTCGACGGGAAGGCCCACAAGCTCGGCGCGGTGGACGTCGAGAGCTTCCCCAAGCCGGACGGTTGGATGAAGCCTTGGCGCTTCGTGTCCGAGGGAGGGCGCTTCGACATGACGATGGTCCCGTTCTACGACCACCACAGCGATCTGAACATCGGCGTCATGCGCATGCACAGCCATCAGGTCCACGGCCTGTGGAGCGGCACGGTCACGCTCGACGACGGCGAGGTCCTGCGCTTCGAGAACCAGTACGCCTTCTGCGAGTACGTCGAAAACCGCTGGTGAGCATTTCAATAAATATTCAGACATATATGCAGACGCCGCAAAAGGCTCTCCCGTAAGCCTTTTGCGGCGCTTTCTGTTTTTATATGGAAATTGGCGGCGGGAAGTGCTATAATGACCGCAGAAAAAAGCTGCAAAGGACGTACACACATGACGCTCAGAGAACTGACGGCGGGCCGCTCGGCCCGCATCGAGGAGGTCGGCGGGGAGGGCGCGCTCCGCCAGCACTTTCTGGATATGGGCGTGATCCCGGGCGCGGAGATCACGCTGGTCAAGCTCGCCCCGATGGGCGACCCGATGGAGCTGCGCATCCACGGCTACGAGCTGACGCTGCGCCTGGCGGACGCCGAAAAGATCCGCGTCACGCCGCTGCAGGAAACGCCGGAGTCCCCGGCCGCGGAGCGGAGCCGGGAGCAGACCGAGCATCCCGGCCTCGGCGAGGAGGGCAAGTTCCACCCGCCGGGCACCGGCACGCCGCTGCCGGAGGACGAGACGCTGACCTTCGCGCTGGTGGGCAACCAGAACTGCGGCAAGACCACGCTCTTCAACCAGCTCACGGGCTCGAACCAGCACGTCGGCAACTTTCCCGGCGTCACCGTCGACCGCAAGGACGGCGTAATCCGCGGCCACGCCAACACCCTCATCACCGACCTGCCGGGCATCTACTCCATGTCCCCCTACTCGCGCGAGGAGCTGGTCAGCCGCGACTTTGTTCTCAAGCAGAAGCCGAAGGCCATCATCAACATCGTCGACGCGACAAACATCGAGCGCAACCTCTACCTGACCATGCAGCTTCTGGAAATGAACATCCCGATGGTCGTGGCGCTGAACATGATGGACGAGCTGACCGGCAACGGCGGCACCGTGGACGTCAACGCCATGGAGGCCATGCTGGGCGTGCCGGTGGTCCCGATCTCGGCCAGCAAGAACCAGGGCGTGGACGAGCTGGTGCGCCATGCGGTCCACATCGCGCGCTATCAGGAGAAGCCCCTGCGGCAGGACTTCTGCGACGCCGAGGACCACGGCGGCGCGGTGCACCGCGCCCTGCACGCGGTGAGCCATCTGATCGAGGACCACGCCGAGCGCGCGGGCCTGCCGGTGCGCTTCTCGGCGAGCAAGCTCATCGAGGGCGACGCCGGGATCCTTGAGCAGCTCGATCTCGACCAGAACGAGCGGGAGCTGCTCGACCACATCATTTTGCAGATGGAGAACGAGCGCGGTCTGGACCGCGCCGCCGCCATGGCCGACATGCGCTTTGACTACATCGGCCGCGTCAGCGAACGCTGCGTCGTCAAGCCCCGTGTGAACCGGGAGCAGGAGCGCAGCCAGCGCATCGACAGCGTGCTCACGGGCCGCTTCACGGCCATCCCGATGTTCATCCTCATCATGGGCCTGGTCTTCTATCTGACCTTCTTTCTGATCGGCCCCTTCTTTCAGGAGCTTTTGTCGCAGGGCATCGGCGCGCTCGGGGCGCTGGCGGCGCGGGGCATGGAGGCCGCGCACGTCAACGCCGCGGTGCAGAGCCTCGTGCTCGACGGCGTGTTTGAGGGCGTGGGCAGCGTCGTGAGCTTCCTGCCCCTGATCGTGATCCTCTTCTTCTTCCTCTCCCTGCTGGAGGACAGCGGCTACATCGCCCGCGTGGCCTTCTTCATGGACAAGCTCCTGCGCAAGATCGGCCTGTCGGGCCGCAGCATCGTGCCCATGCTCATCGGCTTCGGCTGCACGGTGCCCGCGGTCATGTCCACCCGCACCCTGCCCAGCGACCGCGACCGCCGCATGACCATCCTGCTCACGCCCTTCATGTCCTGCACGGCGAAGCTGCCGATCTACAGCTTCTTTGTCGCCGTCTTCTTCCCGGAGCGGGCGTGGCTGATCATCACGGGCCTGTATCTGCTGGGCGTCGCGGTCGGCATTCTGATAGCGTGGCTGTTCAAGAGCACGCTCTTTCGCGGCGAGGCCGTCCCCTTCGTGATGGAGCTGCCGCACTACCGCCTGCCGAGTCCGAAAAACGTCCTGCTCCTGCTCTGGGAGAAGGCCCGGGACTTCCTGCAGCGCGCCTTCTCGGTCATTTTGATCGCCACCATCGTGGTGTGGTTCCTCAAAAGCTTCGACTTCCGCTTCGACTTCGTCACCGACTCGCAGACCAGCATCCTCTCGGTCATCGCGGGCCTGCTCGCGCCGGTCATGCGGCCCGTTGGCCTGGGCGACTGGCGCATCGTGACCTCGCTGATCAGCGGCTTCATGGCCAAGGAGAGCGTGGTGTCCGTGATGCAGATGCTCTTCGCCGGCGGCGTCGGCACGGTGCTGTCGAAGCTGACGGCGGCCTCGCTGCTGGTGTTCAGCCTGCTCTACACCCCCTGCGTCGCGGCCATCGCCTCGATCCGCCGGGAGCTCGGACCCCGCTGGGCCGCAGCCGTCGTGCTCTGGCAGTGCGGTCTCGCGTGGCTCGCCGCCCTGCTGGTGCGCATGCTCGGCCTCTTCTTCGGCCTGCGATAGGGGAGGGCTTATGAATCTTGCCAGCTTTCTGATCCTCGCGGCCCTCGCCCTCGTCGTCGTGCTCGCCTTGAGAGGCGCGCGCAAAAGCCGGGCCAAGGGCTGCGGCTGCGGGTGCTCGTCCTGCCCCCATCCCTGCGGCAAAGCGCCCGACGACGCTTCGTAGGGGCCGACGCCCCCGGCGGCCCGGCGGAGCGGGACAGCGCCGAGCCTTGAACAGCAAAAACCGGGCTTCGTCGGAAGCCCGGTTTTGATATTATGAAAACAATATTATGTTAACTATTCCCGCTCGCACTCGAACACCGTATAGCCGCAGGCGTTGAGGATGACGGTGTCGTCGCGGTCGATGCGGCGGGGGATGTTGTAGCCGTAATTCCGGTGCACGTGCCCGTGCACGAGGTACTTCGGATGGAAGCGGTCGATCAGCCACGCAAAGCAGCTGAAGCCCCGGTGCGCCAGATCCTCCTGGTCGCCCAGATGGCGCGGGGGCGCGTGGGTCACGACGATGTCGACGCCGCCCGCGCGGCGGATCTTGTAATACAGGCGGGCGATGCGGCGGCGCATCTGCCGCTCGGTGAACATGTATTTGCCCTCGCGGTAGCGGTAGGAGCCGCCGAGCCCGACGATGCGCACGCCGCGGTAGACGTAGAGCATGTCCTCGATGCAGACGCAGCCCTCCGGCTCGCGGCGGCGGCCCTCGTCGTGGTTGCCGTGGACATAGAGCAGGGGACAGCGGGCCATGGTCACCAGAAACTCCAGATACTCCGGCCGCAGATCCCCGCAGGAGAGGATCAGGTCATACGCGTCGAGCTTGCCCGGGGTGTAGAATTCGTACAGGCTTTTCGCGGTCTCATCCGAAACGGCTAAAATCTTCATCTCTTATACTTCCAATGCGGTTTTGGTCGCGGGCCGGACGCCCGCCGAATCCACGGTGGCCTTGCCGGTGGGGTTGAGCTCGTCGTAGGCGGGGATGGCGCCGCGCACGTTCTCCACCAGATAGTCCATGGCGATGATCTGATCCTGTCCGAGCATGCGCTCCCCGACGCCGACGAGCTCGCCGGACTGGGTGCGCAGCGGGGTCAGGAAGGGGCTGCACACCTCGCGGCAGACGCTCTCGCGCAAAAACTCCGCGAGGCGGCGCGTGCCGTCCTTCAAAGTGCCCGCGAAGCGCACGTCGACGACGCCCGCGGACATGCCCCAGTAGTAGTTGAGCGCCTTGCTGCTGTTCTGGTACTCGGCGCGCACCGTGTTGTCCAGCATGCGGCGCAGGATCTGCTCATAGTAGACGCCCCAGCGCCAGACCGGCCACGCGAGCAGCTGCGTCTCCCCGTCCCGGATGCAGGACAGGCCGAAGCTGCTGCGCTGCCCGTGCGCCAGCTGCGCCGTCTCCTGCGAGGAGATCAGGTGGATGCCCTGCCCCGTGAGGTCGGCGACGGCCTGCTGCGCCCCCTTGACCGAGGACCACTCGAGATACACCTCGGCGCGGGGGTTCGTCATCTGCGCGCCGAGGGCAAAGGCGTTGATGCCCGCGATCTGCCCGTAGATCGGGTAGTCGCACACGTAGCCGAGCCGTCCGCTCTCAGTCAGGGAGCCGGCGATGGCGCCGATGATGAACTTGGCCTCGTACATGCGCGCGTAGTAGGAGCGCACATAGCGGTGCGAGAGGTTGAGCGAGCAGTTCATGATGACGACGTCGGGGTGCTCCACGGCGGCGCGGAGACTGGCCTGCATGAGCCGCGGCGAGGTCGTGAAGATCATGCGGCAGCCGTCGGCGACGGCCTGCTCGATGACGGCGAGGGGATCGCCGTCCATCACGCGCGAGTAGGCGACGGTCTGGATGCGCCCCTCGAAGACGCGCTGGACGTGGTGGCGGCCCAGCTCATGGCCGAGGGTCCAGCCGGACTGCTCGGGGCTCTTGTCGTAGAGGAAGGCGACCTTCAGCGGGGCGCTGTCGCCGGGCAGAACGCGGGAGAGCAGGCCCGGCTTTTTCTCGTCGGCGGGGCTGAGCTTGATCTCGATGGGGGCCTCGTCCTGCTGCAAAGCGACCTCCTCCCACATTTTGAGCAGGTTCTTCTTGATCTCCGCGGCGCTCGCGCGGCGCAGGGCGGGGTAGCCGTAGACCTGAAGATAGCTCAGCAGCGCGTCGCCCGGCGTGGACTGGAGCTTTTCGCCGCCCGCGGCGAGGTAGGCCTGGGTGAAGTAGTGGTAATCCGAGGCGAAGTGGCGGCGCTCGTCCTCGCTCCAGCTCTCGTCGGCCTCCTTGCCGAGCAGGGTTTGCAGCGCGGCGTAGCCGCCCGGGTGCGAAAGCTCGATGAAGTTGACGCGGCTGAGCTTGTAGAAGGCCGCGAACTCGTAATACAGCTCGCTCTCGCGCGAGCCGTCCTTTTCGGGCAGGATGCGCGTGACACGGGCCTGCACGCTCACCGCGCCGAAGAACTTCAGCACGCTCACGCGCTTGTTGCCCTCGGCGACGTAGAAGCGGTTGAAATACTCCCAGGCCACGATGGGGTCGCGGATCCCCTCCTCGAGATGGGCCTCGCACAGGCGGCTCCACTTGGCGGAAAATTCGGTCCCCTCCTCGAGGATGGGCATGTAGTTCGGCGCGAAGGCGTTGACCCGGCCGCGGCTCTTGATGCCGACGATGCGCTCGATCGGCACCTGCACGACGCCGAGATCGACCGTGGCCGGGAGCCGGTCGGGCGGGAGCAGCTCGTCGAGCACGGGCATGGAGACGGACAGGCCCTTCGCGCTGCGGGCGGCGCAGTCCTTCTGGCCGAGGCGGAGCGCCTCGCGGTAATAGGATTCAGACATAAGAAACCCTCACACAGAAAATCGGGCGGCGCAGAAGCGCCGCCCGAGCTGTTTGTTCATCAGCAGCAGAAAACCAGCGGCAGAAAGCCGCAGCGCCCGCCGGTGCAGAGCGAGGCGGCGCACAGGCCCAGCCACAGGGGGTTGAGGTTGACCGAGCGGGTATAGCCGCCCGCGTAGCGGTCGTAGAAGTCCCCGCCGGTCCGGAGCTGCTGGAGCAGGCGGCGGTAGTCCTCGTTGCCGGGGTCGATCTCCACGGCGCGCTTTGCGTGCTCGAGCGCCGTGACCTTGTTGCCCAGATAGAAATTGGCCACCGACGAGAGATAGTACCACCTGCCGTCGCGCTCGGGATCGGGCACGCCGGACAGGGCGTTGAGCGCCTCCCGGTACATGCCGTTGCGGATGTAGTTGAGGGCGGCGGTGTACTCGCTGCGCTCGGTCTGCTGCGTCTGCTGCTGCTGACCGGCCCAGCCGTACCAGTTCGTCCAGCCGCCGTAGTCCTGCCGGGGGTCGCCCTGGCCCTGACTCTGCCCCTGATAGGCGTAAGGGCCGGACGTGTAGGCGGAGGGGATGTTGCCGCTCTTGATCTGGTCGTAGGCGGTGTTGATCTCGTTCATCCGCTTTGCGGCCTCCTCGTCGCCGGGGTGGAGGTCGGGATGGTATTTTTTCGCCAGCTCTCGGTAGGCTTTTTTGACCTCCTCGTCGGAGGCGTCCGGGGCAAGCCCCAGAACCTTGTACGGGTCCTGAACCATTTAGGATTCCCCTCTGTTGTATTTCTGATTGAAGCGGAGCCACAGCCCCACGCAGAGGATGTTCTGCATCAGGCCGACGTCCTGCACGAGCGGGAGCCTGTCGAACCAGAACAGACACTCGCCGAGGGACAGCTTGAGGATCTCGGTAAAGCGCCGCGCGTTGTCCTCCCGTCCGGCGAGGGAGCGGAAGGGGTTGTAGCTGCCGCTTTTCGCGTCCTCGTCCAAATCCACGGCGGCGTCGATCAGATAGAGGAAACGCCCGAGGGCGTTTGCCATGTGCCGCAGCGTGTCCGACCAGCGGTCCTCGCGCAGCACGAAGATCTCCTCCATGAGCCTGCCGAAGCATCCGGCCGCGGCGTCGGGGTCCTCCGCGCCGCTCTCCTCGAGCTTCGTCAGCGCGTCCAGCGCCTCGGCCATCGCGCCGCACTGGCGCGGATACCGGCGCGCGGTCTCGCGGTATGCGCGCTCGAGCGTCCTGGCCTCGGCCAGAGCGGTGAGGCGGCGCTCGTCCTTCCAGTCGTCCCGGCATTTGAGATAGGCCAGGGCGAGGTTCATACGGGCGGCGTAGTCGGAGACCTCGCTGACGCGGTAGGGCTGCTTCTCCAGCGGATGCCGCGGACAGCGGCGCGCGCCCTCCGTCTCCTCCGGCTCGTACAGGGAGCTCAGCAGCAGCACCAGAAACGTCATGTCATAGGTGAGCGTCAGACGCGCCCCCTGCCCGTAGCAGCGCTCCAGACTCCGGCACAGGCCGCAGTAGACCGCCTTGTAGCGGCGGAGCTGCTCGGGCTCCAGAACGCCGTCCGCGGCGACGAGATAGCCGAACATCAGCTTTTCCCCGTGAAGGTGTTGCCGCATTTGCGGCAGACGATCTTGATCTTGCCGTGGCCCCGCGGGACGCGGAGCGTGGTCTTGCAGGAGGGACAGGTGAAGAATTTGTAATCCCGGCGCTGCACCCACTTCTCCCGGCGCAGCTTGACGGCGGCGGCGAAGCGGTACTGCGCGCGCAGATAGCGCGCGTTCTCCTGCCGGCGTCGGACGAGGTTGCGCGAGAGCATGCGGTAATAGGTCCAGCCCAACAGCGCGAAGGTCAGCAGGTACAGGACGCGCCCGGCGTTGCCGCGCACAAACGAGGCCACGATGAGCAGCACGACGTCCAAACCCAGCAGGAACAGATTCAGTTGATCGTTGCCGTTTCTTCCGACCATGAAACGCGCAAGTTTTTCCTTCATGCGTTCACCTTCAAAAAGAATTCCTTTTTGAAATTGTATCACAACACACCGGCAAGGGGTGAAAAAACTGTGAATTCTCCGCTTCCCGCGCCCACACCGCAGAATACCACATCTTCCGGCCCGCGGCAAGAAAAAAGTCAAAACACGCCGCCCGGAGACCGGACGGCGTGTCTATTATAAATATGTATACTGTTCAGGCTCCGCGCTTTTTCCGCACCAGACAGACAAGACCGCAGCCGGAGAAGAGCAGCAGGACGCTCCACAGCGGGAGACGCGCGGTATCGCCGGTCGGGGGGCTGGCGGTCGGCGGGAGCTTGATATCCCGATAGCTGATGGCGTAGGCGGAGAAGCTGGTCGTGGTGAAGGTGAAGCTGGTCCCGGTGCCCTGGGCGATCACCTCCGCCGTGCCGTCGTGCAGATGGATCAGCGAGAAGCTGCGGTAATACCCGAGCGGCGCCTTGCGCAGCTCCTGCGGGATGTCGAGCGTGACCGAGATGGGGATGCCGCCGGTATCGCGGATGATCTCCGGATCGTTGCCGATGCGCTTGACCAGAGAGAGGTCGTAGCTCACCGCGACCGACTCGCCGATCTGCCCGGCCTTGGCGGAGATGCCGGAGGGGATGACGGCGGGGCGGATCGCCAGAAGCACATCGGTCGGCGTGCCGTATTCGTCGCGCGCCTGACGGTCCTCCGGGTTCAGCAGGCGCTCCGCCAGATCCTCGGAGGCGTTGTTCCAGTAGACCGAGGCCGCGCCGTTCTTGACGTCGACGGAGGCGGAGACCAGCCCGTTGCCGATCATCGTCCAGTCGCGGGCCAGACAGCCCTCGTAGTTGCCCTTGCCGGTGATGTGAAGCGTGTGCGGACCGTAAATCGTGGAGTAATGACTGTCGAGCGTATAGTCGACGTCCTTGACCAGCTTCCGCGTCCCGTCGTAGACCGCGATGGACTTGAAGCCGTACGAGCGCCCGTCGTTGGGGACGGGACCGATCACGGCGATCTCGTCGTCGGGGCGGTACTCCACCGTGATGGCGTCCTGCTCCAGCGACCGGGGCTTGATGACGAAGGAATGCGTCGCCTCCTCGGGCAGCTTGTAAAACACGGCGTTGGTACCGCTGAGGCTGACGGCCGTGGCGATGTATTCGCCGTCCTCGGGGTTGGCGGCGATCTTCGCGCCGCTGACCCGTACGGTGAGGACCTCGCCGTACTGCGTGCCGGAGACCGTCGCGGTCGGGACGTGGGATTTGCCGTCGTAGACGAATTCCGTGTCCGACCAGGACAGCGTCACCTCACGCTGCTCCGCGCTCAGCTTGCCGGCGGCGTAGACGATGGCGTAGTTCTTCGTCACATCCTGCGTCGAGCCGCTGCGAACGATCACGGCCTGCCCGGGGGTGATGCTGCCCGTGCCGGCCTTGCTCAGAGAAGAGGGGAGGGAGAGCGACACGGAGCGCAGGGTATCGAAGCTGCACAGACCGTCGACGGTCACCTGCTCGACGCCCTGGGTAATGCTGCCGTAGAGGGGGACGGACTGATCCTTCGCCCGGATGGTGATCGGGCGGCGCGTGATGGAGGCCGTCGTCTCCGACTGCTGCTCGGCGGCGAGCGAGTAATTGTTCGCATCCTGCCCGCTGAGGGTGACGGCGGAGATGCTCACGCGCTTGTTCTGTCCGGCGTCGGCGTCGGAGAACTGACCGGCCGCGGAGTGCAGGACCACAGTGTCGTTCGGGCAGACGCCTTCGAGCCTTGCCCCGCTGAGGATCAGTCTGGCGGAGGAGCTTGCGTCATAGAGCTTGTCGGCCGCGGTGATGCCCGAGACCGTGACGCTCTTGCGGGTGATCTCCGCCGTGCACGAAGCCGGCGCGGCGGGGAGCCAGAGGTCGTTTTCCACGACCCGGTACCAGACCGTGTAGGTCCCGGCGGCTGCCGCCTCGGGGATCGCGGCGGACCAGGGACCGTCCTGATCCATGCCGAACTCGAGCGTCCCGCCCTCATGCGCGTCCACCGTGACGAGCGGGTGCGCCGTCCCGTCATAGACGCCGCTGTAGGCGCTGAGCCGCACGACGGGCGTGCGCTTCGCGATTTTCCAGACCGCGCTCGTGCTGCCGCTGTAGTTGCCGAGGCCGTTGATCGTGATGCGGTATTCGCCGAGCTCGATGGCCGTCTGCACACTCGTATCGTCAAATTCGTAGTCCGTCCCGAGCGCCAGCGGCTTCCCGTTTTGCTGCACCGAGGCGCCCGGCGTCTGGGGCTGGCCGGTGTAGGGGAGCGTATCGGGCGAGAGCGTCAGCATCGACGCGATGAGCTCTTTCGGGCGGACCGTCACGCCGACGTCCACCGACGTCTCGTTAAAGTCGTTGGTCGCGGCGGCGGTGACCGTGACGGTCGCCGTGCCGGTCTTCCATGTTGTGATCGCGCCGCTCCCGGAGTCGACGCTGATGACGTCGCCGCCCGTCTTGACGGCGTAGGAGAGCCTGCCGTCGTTGCCGCTGACCGAGAGCGAGGCGCTGTCGCCGTAGTCGATGACGAGATCGTCGACGTTGATCGGCTGATACGTTTTGTCCTGCCAGACCGCGTAGAGCTCCATGCCGTCGCTGAGCTTGCCGGCCGGGACGCTGCCCCCGTCGGGATAGTTGGGCTTCTCCGCTTCCGGATCGACGGCCCAGCCCAGGAAGCGATAACCGCCGCGCTCGAAGGGAGTGGGTGGAAGCGTGAAGTCGGAGCCGAGGATCGCCAGACGCTCCTGTCTCCCGCCGGACACGGTGTTCCGAAACACGCCGCCGTTGGGATCGAGGATTACGCTGCAGGGCGTCTGGTCGCCGAGGGCGATCACCGCCTGGCGGATCGAGGTGTGATGCTCGTCCAGCTGCATGAACCAGTACCAGGAGGCGGTGCAGTCCGCGTCCCGGTAAAACAGCTCGCCGCCCGGGCTGCCGAGGGAACCGCACCAGACGGAGCTGAAGGCGTAGGTGCCGGGAAAGGCCTGGAAGCAGAGGCCGCCGGACTGCGAGACGAGACCGACGCCGCGCTGAACGAGCTGGGCGCTGAGGGCGGGCTGGAGCCCGGCGCAGCTGCCGACACGAACCGGAAGGGACGTATCGGTGAGGTTCGTGATCGTATAGGTGACGATGACCGCGCGACCGTCATAGCCGGACTCCGCCGATATGCTGACCGCAACATCGCTGGTGCCGTAGGACCGATTGAATGCAAACTGATCGTCCGCCGCAAGCAGCACGGGTTCGCCGTCGGCAACCCGCAGATAGCTGCGAAAGCCCGTGTTCTCAACCGTGGCGGGATAGGATTGTTCACCGATGACGCCTTCGACCGTGAAGCCGCCGACGCCGGCGGGCGTTTTGTAAAGGTCGGCGCTGTCGGCGCACGCAAAGGCGCAGCAAGACAGCGCCAGCAGCGACAGCGCCAGCGTGAAGAAGAAAACCCTGATGAAGCGGCTTCTCATTCTGTCTTACTTCCTTTACGACTGCGGTGAGACGGGATCTGCCCGGAAACGCGGCGGCGCCAAAAGGCCGCACGGATCCCATCTTCTTTTAACACACTATAGATTAACATAAAATGGTTTCCCATACAAGAGGAAAGCGCATTTTTTTCCCGCGAAAAAGCGGGGAAAATCGACGGTTTTTCCAATTTGTAACCATTTTTATACGAACAATGTTCCGATTGACATAACTTTGATTCCGCCCGGCGGACGGCGGCGCTTTCTCTTGACAAGCGCGGGAAAGAAGACTATATTCATTGCGGGACACCGACAAAGGCGTGGGTAGCAGCCCCCCTTTGTCGGCGTCCCCATTTTTTGCCTGAAACGTGTGAAAAGGAGAGTTAACGTTATGTGTGGGATCGTCGGATTCACCGGGAGCCGCCAGGCGGCGCCCATCCTGCTCAAGGGCCTGAGCCGCCTCGAGTACCGCGGCTACGACTCGGCGGGCATCGCCGTCGTGCACGACGGGGCCATCGAGGTCGACAAGGTCAGCGGCCGCATCGCCAAGCTCTGCGAGAAGACGAAGGACGGCGCGGCGGTGCCCGGCACGGTCGGCATCGGCCACACCCGCTGGGCCACGCACGGCGCGCCCACCGACTTCAACGCCCACCCCCACGTCTCGAACGACGGGCGCTTCGCCGTCGTGCACAACGGCATCATCGAAAACTACCTCGCCCTGCGCGAGGAGCTGATCGCCGACGGCTACGTCTTCCACAGCGAGACCGACACCGAGACCATCGTCCACCTGCTCGAGCTGTACTACGACGGCGACGTCAAGGCCGCCGTCATGAAGACCGCGGCCCGGCTCGAGGGCTCCTACGCCCTCGGCATCCTCTGCACCGACACGCCGGACGCGCTCTATGTCGTGCGCGAGGCCAGCCCCCTGATCCTCGGCGTCGGCGTGGGGGAGAACTACTTCGCCTCCGACGTGACGGCGCTGGTCTCCCACACCAAGAACGTCATCTACATGGAGGACGGGGAGTTCGCCATGCTCACGCCCGACGCCGTGACGGTCTACGACTGCACGGGCCGCGAGACGAAAAAGCCCGTCAGCCGCGTGACCTGGAGCGTGGAGGCCGCCGAAAAGGGCGGCTACGAGCACTTCATGCTCAAGGAGATCATGGAGCAGCCCGCCGCGGTCAAGGCCGCCATCGCCCCGCGCCTGCACGAGGGGCGCGTCCGCCTCGACGACTTCGAGCTCACGGCGGAACAGCTCAGGAGCATCAACAAGATCGTCATCACGGCCTGCGGCTCGGCCTATTACGCGGGCTGCTCGGGCCGCTACGCCATCGAAAGGCTCTGCCGCATCCCCGTGCAGGTGGAGCTTGCAAGCGAGCTGCGCTACTCCGACCCCATGGTCGACGAGCACACGCTGGTGCTCGTGATCTCCCAGTCGGGCGAGACCGCCGACACCATCGCCGCGCTCAAGGAGTGCAAGTCCCGCGGGGCCACCGTGCTGGGCATCGTGAACGTCGTGGGCAGCACGATCGCCAAGCTCGCCGACCACACGCTCTACACCTGGGCGGGGCCGGAGATCGCGGTCGCCACGACCAAGGGCTACACCACGCAGCTGGCGGTGCTGTACCTCTTCGCCCTCTACGCCGCCGACAGGCTCGGCCGCATCGACGGGGCGCGCTACAAAGCGCTCGTGCACGAGCTCATGGAGCTGCCGCGGCGCATCCAGCAGACCATCGACATGAACTGGCAGCTCCCCTCCGTGGCGAGCCGCTATTCCAGCCGCTCCCTGTTCTTCATCGGGCGCAACACCGACTACGCCGTGGCCCTCGAGGGCGCGCTGAAGATGAAGGAGATCTCCTACCTGCACGCCGAGTCCTACGCCGCGGGCGAACTCAAGCACGGCACCATCGCGCTGATCGAGGAGAACCAGCCCGTCATCGCCGTCTGCTGCAACGAGGCGATCTCCGACAAGACGCTCTCGAACATCGTCGAGGTCAAGGCGCGCGGAGCCAAGGTGCTGGCGCTGGCCTTCCGGGACAACCGGAAGATCGTCTCCCAGGCGGACGACGTGATCTTCATCCCGCGCGTGGAGACCGTCTTCTCCGCGGCGCTGGCCGTGGTGCCGCTGCAGCTGCTGGCCTACTACGCGGCGAAGGAGAAGGGCTGCGACATCGACAAGCCGAAAAACCTCGCCAAGTCCGTCACCGTGGAGTGAGCGGACCGAAAACAAAGCACGCCGGGGAAACGGTTTTCCGCTTCCCCGGCGTGTTTTTGCTTTATGGGTTCACGTGCTCTCGCGCTCGACGAGGGTGGTGGCGAAGTTGATGTGACGCCGCGCGGCCTTGTGCCCGGGGTCGGCCTCGAGCGCCTCGATCACGAGCTTCGCCGCGGCCTCGCCCATCTGGAAGGCGGGCATCTCCATCGAGGTCATCGTCGTCTCGAGCATGCGCCCGACGCGGTGGCCGGTCAGGCTCATGATCTTGATCTGCTCCGGGATCTTCAGCCCCCGCTCCGCCGCGGCCCGGATCGCGCCGAGGCCCTGCACGTCGATGCAGGCGATGATCGCGTCGAGGTCGGGGTTCTCGTCCAGAAGCTGCAGGGCGCACTCGTGGCCGTAGCCGAAGCTGTTGACCTGCTTGTCGGAGCTGCTGGTGAACTCCTCCAGCCCCAGCTCCGCAATGGCCTTGCGGTAGCCCTCATAGCGTCCGTGAAAGGGGGCCAGGTGCTGCGCCCCGGCGATCAGGCCGATCCGGCGGCAGCCCCTGGAGGCGAGGAATTTGACCGCGTCGTGCCCGCAGCTCTCGTAATCGGCGACGACGCTGCTCAGCTCCAGCTCCTGCCGCCGCACGAGCTGCACCACCGGCACCCCGCCCGCCTGCATGTCCCGCAGCAGGCGGCCGTTGCGGCCCGTGCCGGCGATGATGATCCCGTCGACGCCGCTGTCGCGCAGGCGGTTGAGCCGGTCCTTCTCGACCTTCGCGTCCTCCTCGGTCACGCAGACCGTGGTCATGTAGCCCAGGGTCTGCGCCTGGGCCTCGATGCCCTGTAAGATCTCGGAGAAGATCGTCATATGCAGGCGCGGCACCACCACGCCGATCACCTGGCCGCGGCCCTGCCGCAGCGCCCGCGCCATGACGTTCGGCCGGTAGCCCAGCTCCTTCGCCGCCGCGTAGATCCGCTCCTTCGTGTCCGGGTGGACATAGGAGGTGTTGTTCAGCGCCCGCGAGACCGTGCTCACGTCCACATTGGCCAGCTTCGCCACATCCTTGAGTGTCGCCATATTCCGAAATCCTCCTGCAAACGTTTGTATAAATTAATTGTAGTATATCGCAGGATGCGCTGTTTTGCAAGCGTAACATGATTTCACTTTTTGAAGCGCACATGGCAATACTGCACAAAAACGGCAGGGGACAAACTGTGCAAAAATAGAGATTGTGCAAGTTTTTGCAGAGCGTATGCAAGTTTTTGCAGAGGCGGTCCATTTTGTTGACAGGTCCAAATCCCTGTGCTATCATGCAGCCAGAGTCAACAAACGATTGCAGAAAAGCGAAGCGGAGGCCGGCGCGCGAGGCCGACGGGAAGCTCGGATGCAGGCACTGACGAAAAATGAAATTTGAAAATGAATTGACGAAAAGGAGATTGTATCATGGCTAAGGTTAAGACTTTCAAGACGATTTTCCCCGCTGTTTCCGTTCCCCTCAACGACGACTACTCCATCAATGAGAAAGAGTTCCGCGAGTACCTCCGCTGGATCAAGACCTTCTACGGCAAGGGCATTGAGGGCCTCGTCGCCAACGGCCACACCGGTGAGATCACCGGCCTGACCCGCGCCGAGCGCAAGAGAGTCACCGAGATCTGCGCCGAGGAGTGCGGCGACGTGATGACCATCATCTCCGGCGTCAACTGCGAGAACACCATCGAGTCCATCGAGATGGCCAAGGAGGCCAAGGAAGCCGGCGCTGACGGCATCCTGCTCATGCCCCCGCACATGTGGCTCCGCTTCGGCATGCACCCCGATGCCCCCTTCGAGTACATCCGTGACGTCGCCGAGGGCGCCGACATCGACATCATCATCCACCTCTACCCCGCCACCTCCAAGGCCTTCTACCCGGTCGAGACCCTGATCAAGATGTGCAAGGAGATCGAGCATGTCAAGTGCATCAAGGTCGGCACCCGCGTGACCGCCATCTACGAGCACGACGTCCGCCTGCTCCGTCAGGAGTGCCCGGACATCTCCCTCATCACCTGCCATGACGAGACCCTGTGCGTGACCTGGTTCCCCGGCATGGACGGCGCCCTGATCGGCTTCGCCGGCTGCGTGCCCGAGCTCATCTGCGGCGCGTGGGAAGTCTTCCGCAATCCCGAGAAGCACACCCTGAAGGAAGCTCAGGATTGGTCCAACCGCATCTACCACATCTCCCAGGCCATCTACGGCGGCGGCCAGCCCTCCGGCGAGGCCCACGCCCGCCTGAAGGAAGCCCTCGTGCAGCGCGGCATCTTCAAGAGCGGCCTCATGCGCCGTCCCGTCCTGCCCCTCAACCAGGAGGAGAAGGACTGGATCGCCCTCGGCCTCGAGCGCTCCAAGCTGCCCGAAGTCGACATGAGCCAGTTCGTCAAGTAATCCGATAAAAGTCTGAAACAAGCCCTCCCTGAAAAAGCCATAAGCCCGTCAGGGAGGGCTTCTTTTGCGGAAAAACCAGATAAAGGAGACTTCTGCTGCTATGGATGAAAAGAAAACCCACCTGATCGGCGAGGACGTCAAGACCCTGCCGTTCAAGGAGCTGCTCAAGCGCGTCGGCCCCGGCCTGATCGCCACCGGCATCGTCATCGGCCCCGGCGCCGTCACCACCGCCGCCATGCTGGGCGCCAACTACGGCTACGCCCTGATCTGGCTCGTGTTCCCGATCATCTTCATGGGCATCACCTTCGTCATGACCACCAACTGGCTGGCGATCACCACCGGCATGCCCACCATCCACGCCATCCGCAAGTACTACGGCAAGGCCGGCGCGGGCGTCGTGGGCGTCGCGCTCTTCCTCGCCTGCCTGTTCTTCACGATGGGCAACATCTCCGGCTCCGGCGCGGGCATGAACCTGATCTTCGGCATCAACTGGAAGATCGGCTCGCTGCTCCTGATCGCCGTCGTCGTCTACACCTACTTCGCCAAGAACGTCTACTCCAAGGTCGAGAAGCTCATCACCGCCTGCATCATCGTGATGATCCTGGCCTTCTACATCACCCTCTTCGGCGCCGGACACGGCAGCGCCGACAACGGCGTGGTCGGCTTTGAGGGCGGCAAGTTCGCCAAGGGCCTGTTCGGCTTCTCCTTCCCCGAGGGCAGCCTCGGCACCGCCCTGGCCTTCATCTCCACCAACGCGGCCATCACCACCGGCATCTACAACACCTACCTCGGCAAAGAGAAGAAGTGGAAGAGGGACGACCTGTTCAACGGCGTCATGGTCACCGACGCCCTGGTCCATATGATCAGCGTCGTGCTCATCTCCGGCGCCATCATCCTC
>CADCLH010000010.1 GCA_902802215.1 Oscillospiraceae bacterium | reverse complement strand
GGTCGGCACAGCTCCCGCTCGCCGAGCTGGATGCGGTTCTCCATCCAGTCCATGATGATATAGCAGCGCTCGCCCTTGTAGGGGAAGCTGAATTGGCAGTTCTTCGGATAGTCCGTGCCGGCGAGCTTCCAGCACCCGCCCTTGCCGATCCACGCTCCGGTCTTCGCGTCCACTCCGGCGACCGTCTCCGGCTCCGCCGTCTTCTTTTTCTCCGCCGTCTTTCCGCAGCCGCAAAGCAGCAGCGCCAGAACCAGCAGCCATGTCAGAACACGTCTCATTTCCTGCCCCTTTCCTGACGACCTCGACAAAATGTGCTTATTTATATAAACGTCAAAAAGAGGAAAAAGTTTCACACAGCCGCCGGAATGCACCGGCGGCTGCTTTGATTGCTTACGCTTTCCGATGGCGCCGGGCAGGTCGTCGCTGTCGCTGTGCAGCTCCTCGGTCAGCCGTCCCTGCGCATCGTAGTGATAGTCCGTTTTGCTCCACATGCCGCCGCCTTTTGTCTCGCTGTGGACGAGCTTCCCGTCCGCGTCGTAGCGGTTGAGCTTTTCCAGGGTCATGGTCTCCCCTTCCCACACGGTTTCGCGGATGCGCTTGCCTGCGTCGTCGTACTCGTAGCGCACATCGCGCTGCTTGTCGCTCATGACGCGGCGCTCCATGGGATTGCCGTTTTCCGCCCAGTCGTATTCCACCCACCGGATCATGCTGCGGGGGTCACTCTCCTCCATGCGGAACGTCAGGACGCCGTTCTGCCGGGTATAGCCTTTGGCCTCGAGCGGTACGCCGAAGATGTCAAAGAGGGTCTGTCCGTACTGGTACCCCTGCCATTCCCCGTGGATCCAGACGGCGTTCGCGCCGCTGGCCGCCGTGAAGGCGAGGCCCCGGCTGCCGTCGGTGAAGCTGAGATACAACGGGTTCCAGCGTCCATCCGTGCTGTCGAAGCTTGCGACCTCGTCGTCGCGGAGCATCAGACTCAGCACTTTGAGCCCGGCGGGGTCGGAGACCGTGTAGTCCTTTCTGGTCTGCTGGACAAAGAGCGTGGCGGAGGCGAGCTCCTTCTGCTCGTTTTTCACCCAGACGATGTCCGGCTTTTCCTCCGTGCCGAGGTTTCGCGTGTTCCCCAGCTTCTCATAGGGCAGCATGTCGAAGCTCTCCGCGGCGACGGGCATGCCCTGCTCGTCCATTGTCACGCAGACGCTGCGGCAGAACAGCTCCCCGTCCGCGGTGGGGATGCGCCGCCAATCCAGGGCTTTTTTCGGCGTGCCCCGGAAGCTGATCCAGCCCATGGCGCCGCCGCCCCATTCAATACTGTAGTCCACCAGCTCGAAGTCCCGGATATACGGGGCGATCTGCTGCTCGTACACAGTGCTGACGGCGAGCTTCAGATGCGACTGCTTCTCGCTGAACATGCTCAGGTCGATCTCGTCCGTGATGGGGCTGTCGCTGCCGCGTTCGGCGTATTCGTGATACGTGAATTCCCCGTCCATGCCCTCGTCCGGATCGTCCAGCGCCTTCCAGTCAAAGCTCTCCGCGATCTGCTCGAGCTGCTCACGGCTCAGCTCGAAGGAGACGAAGCTGTCGCCGACGCCGTCGATCACGCCGTCGTTGAAGAGATCCGCGACGCCTGACTTGCCGATGCTCACGGTCACAAAGCTGTCCGGCCTTTCCATCAGGAAGAACGCCCCGCGCGGGCTGTCCGAGATGGTCAGCGTGTGTCCGTCCGCGGTCTTGTAGGTCCACTCGGTGTAGTCGTTGGGATCGCCGGCGTTGGTCACCACATAGCCGAAGCTGCCCTTGGCGGAGCTTCGGAACTGGTAGGGAATGACATAGCTCTCCGCCTTCGGGAAGAGGTTTCCGTCAAACTGGAACGTACCGCCGGGGTATACGTAGCCGCCCAGATAGTCGTTTTCGTATTCCGCGCTCCCCCGCGTCAGCCTGCCGACGCCGGCCGTTTGGTAAAAGCTTCTCTCGTCCGGCGGCGTGACCGCCTTTCCCAGCGGCGCGAGCTTGTATTTCTCGCACAGCTCGTCCACCTTGTCGGCCATCTCCCGCGTCGTCACGCCGTATGCGCCGTAGGTGTCGGCGAGGGCGAAGGCCTCCTCCGGGTCAAAGGGATCGTTCCTGTGCTCGTCGTAGTAGGCCAGCCACTCGCGCAGCGCCTGTCCCTCGGGGCTGTCGCTCAGTCCCTCCATGGAGAGCACGCCGACGCCGAGAAAGCTCCCGGCTCGCAGGCCGCCAAGGCCGATGAGCCGCGCCGCGAAGGCCGTCCCCACGAGCAGCGCCGTAAGGATCGCCGCGATCAGCAGCGTCCTTCCCAGGCGGCGCGCCCGCCCGGTCTGTCTGCTCCGCGCCCGGTAGCGCAGGCTGCGGCGGGTCTTCTCCAGCAGCTCGTCCGGCGCGTCGTTGAGGGCAAAGAGCAGCGTTTCGTTATTCAGCATAGTCCTTCCTCCTTCAAATAGCGGCGGAGCGCCGTCCGCGTCCGGTGCAGCATGGCCGTGACCTTGCTCTCCGTAAAGCCGAACTTTTCGGCGATCTCCGCGACGGAGGCGATGTACCAGTAGCGGCTGAGAAAGACCTGCGCCTGCGTCTCGTCGATGCGGCCGAGGAAGGCGCGCACCGCCTGCGCAAGCTCCTTCATCTCCAGCCGCTTCTCCACATCCTCCCCGGAAGGCACGACCTCCGCCAGCTCGTCGAGCACCAGCAGGAGCTCTCCCCCGCCGCGCTTGAGGCTTTTGCGCTCACGCAGGCGCGAGAGCGAGATCCAGCGCGTGAGCTTGCCCAGATACGGCGCGAGCAGCCGGGGGCGGTTTGTCGGCATGGAGTTCCACGCCCGCATCCAGGTGTCGCTGACGCATTCCTCCGCGTCCTGCGCGTCTTCAAGAATATGGTAAGCGACGGTTCGGCAGTAGCCGCCGTATTTGCCCGCTGTCTCCCGGATGGCGTTTTCGTCCCGCCGCCAGTACAGATCGACGATCTTCTCATCCTCCATATCACAGCCTCCTTGTCTCGAATGATGAGGTACCTCACCCCAATAAACGCATTTCCCGGGAAAAGCTTGCGCCTCGATTGATTTTTTTGCAAAAAAAGCGCGCGGTCTGTCTCCGCGCGCTTAAATGAAACAGTCGGATATCAGTTCAGCTTGAGGTCTCCGTCCTTCACCCAGCCGAGCCTGCGGCACACCCCGTTGATGGCGGGACACAGCAGCGCCGGCAGGATGAAGCAGATCAGCACGAGTCCCAGCCAGTCGAAGCCCGTCGGCGTGATGGCGGCTGCGCCCTTGGCGACGGCCTCGGCGCTCGGGGACACCCAGCCGGTCCAGACGCCGATCTGGCCGCAGAGTCCGCAGGTGCCCATGCCGGAGTTGATCGGCGCGCCGTTCATCTCCAGACGGAACAGGCAGGTCGCGAGCGGCCCGGTGATCGCCGAGCAGACGATGGGCGCGGTCCAGACGCGCGGATTGCGGATGATGTTGGGCATTTGGAGCATCGAGGTGCCGAGTCCCTGCGACACCAGCCCGCCCCAGCGGTTTTCCCGGAAGCTCATGACGGCGAAGCCGACCATCTGCGCGCAGCAGCCCGCGACGGCGGCGCCGCCCGCAAGTCCGGTCAGCTGCAAAACGGCGCAGATCGCCGCCGAGGAGATCGGCAGCGTCAGCGCGATCCCGACCAGCACCGACACCGCAATGCCCATCCAGAACGGCTGAAGCTTGGTCGCCCTGTCGATCACGAGCCCGAAGGCCGAGGCCGCGGTGCCGATCGGCGGCGCGATGAGCTTGGCGAGCGCGACGCCGATCACGATGGTCACGGCGGGCGTCACCAGCAGATCGATCTTTGTCTCCTTGCTGACGGCCTTGCCGCACTCCGCGGCGACGATGGCGATCAGCAGCACAGCCAGCGGACCGCCCGCGCCGCCCTCGGCGTTGGCCGCCCAGCCGACCGCGGCCAGCGAGAACAGCACCATGGGCGGCGCCTGCAAAGCGGAGCCGATGGCGACGGCCATCGCGGGGCCCGAGACGGCCATGGCATAGGCGCCGATATCGACCAGAAACGGGATACCGAGCTGCGCGCCGAGCGTTTTGATGATGGTCCCGATCAGCAGCGAGCAAAACAGGCCCTGCGCCATGGCGCCGAGCGCGTCGATCCCATAGCGTCTGCCGGAAAACACGATGTTCTTTCGTTTGAGAAAGGCGCGGATCTTCTCCATTCTTCCTTTCATCCTCCCGCCGTGCATTTGCATTAATGATAGCCATCTGCACGTCACTTGTCAAGATAAGCCAAAGATATAACAAAGGGAGGGCTTTCGTAACCCTCCCTTTATCCGTTGTCTCAGATATACTGCTTGTGCTCCAGATGGTCGTACCACTTTTCCAGCAGCGGCGCGAGCAGCGAGGTAGCCTTCATATCCAGATTGAACATATAGACCGTGAAGGTCACGACAAAGAACGCCAGACCCGCCAGCAGCACCTTCAGCAGGATGCTCAGCAGAAACTTCTTCATGTTGCTCTCCCTCCTTAATACGCCTCGTTGTCGGGGATGATCTCAAGCGACGGATCGAGCGGCTCCTCGCGCATGACGGTACGCATGTAGTTGTTCACCTGATCGCGGATGGCCTGACGGGTGAACACGCGCGGATCGCACAGGTCGTGCGAGACCCACATGATATGGATGCCGCGCTCGCGCGCCTGCTCCTCGAACATGCCGTGCATGCCGGTCAGGGCCTTGCAGGACATGTGCTCCCACATCATGACGATGTCGGCGTTCATCTTCTCGCACAGATCCCACAGATCGTCGAGCAGCACCTTGTAGCCGCCGTGGGTGTGGTTGCGCATGATCATCTCCATGTTGAGCATGGCCATGTCGCGGTAGGCCTGTTCGCGGTTTTCGGGCGTATCCTCATCGGCGATCATGTCGGTGTTGATGACGGAGAGCATGTCGGTCAGCGGCACGACGCCCCAGCACTGGACCATCCAGTAGAGCTGGTCGATGATGTACTGCGGCTGCACGCCCCAGACGATGCAGCGGTGGCGGTACTCCCTGGCGTACATGCGCTTGGCCTTGTAGCCCTGCTCCGCCAGCTCCAGCAGCTTGTGGTCGATCTTGACGAAGTCGGGATCGCGGCCGGAGTTGCCCATGTAGTTGGTGTCGTTGTAGAGGCTGAAGGCGGCGCCGAAGAACTGCGGATACGGCGTGGAGTTGATCTCCATCTGCGCGATGCGGCAGCGGGTGGCGTCGTTGACGCGCTTGGCGGCCTGGAAGTAGATATCCCAGTCCCACTTCTCGCCGGTGTGCTCCTCGACGAAGGCGATGGCCTTCTTGATCTCCTCGGCGGCGTAGTCGAGCACGTCCGGTTCCTTGTGGCGCAGCGGGGTCGCGAGCTGGTAGGTCGGGATGCCGTACTCGCGCTCGAGGCGCTTGGCGATGATGCCGTTGCCCATGAGCGAGCCGTCGCAGGTGGTGTTGTTCTGCACCGCGCAGGCGCCGAGCACGCAGAAGTCGTCCTCAATGGAGATGCCGGCCTCGGCCTCGGGCATGGGGCAGACGTCGCCGGGGATGCCGTACTGCTGGGCCACGTCCAGATAGTGCATGACGTTGAACTGGTGGAAGATGTTCGAGGCGAACATCGTGGGCACCTCGCGCAGGATGGTGTGGACCTTGTCGCGGTCGAAGCCCATCATGAAGGTGACCATGGAGTTCTCGTCGGTGATGACGCACTTGTCGGAATAGGCCTTGTCGTTGCCGACGCGGCGGTCGCCGCGGAAGCAGTTGGCGATGGCGTTGGTGACGTCGGCGATGACGAAGTTGAAGGAGGTGTGGGCGATGCGCAGCGCCTCGTCGCGCAGGCCGATGGTGAACTTGTCCATGCCGTGCGGGACGAAGAGGTAGCTCATCATCCAGCGGTAGCGGAAGAAGCCCTTGACGTTGCGCGGGACCATGATGAAGCGGCCGAGCACGCTCATCAGGTAGAGCCAGCGGGTGTAATCGTAGAAGGTGTCCTTGACGCCGCGCCACTCACGGCGGGCGCGGACCTTCAGCTTATCGCTGTAGATCTTGCCGGGCGACTGTTCGCCCGCGCGCTTGACGGGATTGACGACTTTTTCGACGGTCTTCATGCGTTCCCACCTCTCTGAATCTTCTTGATCTCAATGCTCTCCACGAAGGCCTGCACGCGGGTGCGCATCTGGCCGGAGGAGGAAGCGATGTTGTAGGGTCTGTCGACCGAAAGGACGGGGTAGCCGTAGTCGTTCTGGAGCATGGCCGCGCCGAGCGTCCTCTCGTAGGCCCAGGGATCGCAGAACTTGACCTGCTGATAGATGATGCCGTTGGCCTTGTACTCCTTCGCCAGCTCCGCGACATACTGCTTGCGGCTGTATACCTTCTCCTGGTTCATCATGCGCGGACACTGGCAGAACTGGATGTAGTGGCGGCAGATCTGTTTGAGGACGGGTTCGGAATCGTTGAGGACGATCTCCTCGCGTCCGGGGTAGGAGCCGAAGCAGAAGCGGTCGCAGCAGACGAAAGCGCCCTGCTCCTCGATGAGCTTGATGAGGCCGCTGTCGTCGACCTCGGAGCCGACCAGCAGCACGCGGGCGCGCCAGGGCTTGTCGTCCGGCTCGCGGGTCTTGAGCTCCTCGAGCGTCTCCTCGAGCTTGTCGATGATCAGATACTTGGGGCAGACGTACGAGGCCAGGCACAGCACATGGAACTCGTAGCCCGTGATGCGGGGCTGATCCTCCTTGCGGAACTCCCCGATCTGGCGGATCAGGCGGCAGACGCGGTTATGGCGCTCGACCGCGTCGCGCATGGCGTCCTCCGAGATATCCACGCCGTACTTCTCGTGCAGCGGGGTGAGGATGTGGTTCGTGCACTGGAGCACGGCGAGGTTCACGTCGTTCTCGGAGTTTTTGAAGGCGATCTCCATGTACTCGTGGAAGAACTTCGGATTGTCCTTGCCCATGGTCTGGAGCAGCTCCATGTTCTCCACGGCGCGGTTCATCATCGTGCAGCCGTCGGGCGTGATGACGCAGTCGGCGAAGTTGAAGCCGCCCTCCACCGCGCGCTCGAGCAGGGCGCGGCTCGGCTCGCACAGGAGGTTGGTCATGTAGTACGTCGCGATGTCCATGGAGCCGGTGTTGGGCGCGGACAGACGGATCGACACGCAGTCGCCCAGGTTCAGCAGCGGCTCGGGCACGTTCTCGCAGGTGTAGGCGACGCAGATTTTCCCCTCTTTTTTCGCCTGGACCACCAGCGCGTTGTTGGCCTCCTGCAACAGGTTTTCAAAATAGGTCAGATGTTTCAGATCTCTCATTGTTTTTGATCTCTCCCCCTCTTCCGGTCGATTTCAGCAGAAAAGGCGGAACTCGTCCGCCTGAGATTGCTTATATTTTACGGAATTATAAAGGGAATGTCAACATTTCGACCGCTTTACGGGGTGAAACTGTGGATGTTTCACAATCTTCTTTCCCCGCTTTTGTAGAGAATCCATAAGGCCCGCCGGGGAATCGTATAGACATTTCCGCCGCTTCTGTCCATACGGTTTCAAGTGTCCGCGCGCGTCGAAAACGCCGCCCTTTCCGGTCGGAAAGGACGGCGTTGCGCAGGACGCTTATTCGGTCCGCAGCGCCTCGACGGGGTCCTTTTTCGCGGCGAGTCCCGAGGGGATCAGACCCGCGATAAAGGTCAGCACCACGCTCACGCCGACGAGGCCGACGCCGCCGAGCGGCGGCAGCGACGCGTTGAGCGACTGGATGCCGGTCAGGTCGTGGACGATGATGTTGATGGGGATGTTCAGCAGCAGGGTCAGCCCGATGCCGATGGCCCCGGCAAAAAGGCCGATGATGAAGGTCTCGGCGTTGAACACGCGGGAGACGTCCCGCTTGGACGCGCCGATGGCGCGCAGGATGCCGATCTCCTTGGTGCGTTCGAGCACGCTGATATAGGTGATGATGCCGATCATGATCGACGAGACCACCAGCGAGATCGCCACAAAGGCGATCAGCACGTAGCTGATGACGTTGATGATCGAGGAGACGGACTTCATCAGCAGGGCCACGATGTCCGTGTACTCGATCTGGTCGTCCTCGGGCACACTGTCGTTGTAGGCGGTGATCGCGTCGGCGATGGCGTCCTTGTCCTCAAAGGTGGAGGCGTAGATGTTGATTTTGCTCGGACTTTCGAGATCCACATAGCCGAGCTTTTTGAGATTGGCCTTGAGCGTGCTTTCGGAGTAGACCGGCGGCATGGCGTTTTCATAGAGCCAGATGTAGTCGTCGTCCTCCAGACTCAACAGCCCGAAGTCCTTCGCGAGACTGCTGTCCGACAGGCGCGCGTAGAGGTTGCGCATCTGGATGCCGTACTGCTCCTTGATCTGCTCGGCCATCATCTGCCGCACATAGTCGAAGAGCGTGTCGTCGTCCATCTTTTCAAGGAAGGACGAGTAGCCGGGGTAGTATTCCAGCACCATGTCCTCGATGTCCTTGCGGGTGGTGTCCTCCATCTGCTCGTCGATCTTCTCGTTGACGTAGTCGTCCTCGGGTACGCTCATGAACTCGACATACAGCTCGGCGAGCTGTTTTTCGTCGGCATTGGCGATGTAGTCCTTTGCCGCCTCGATCTTGCGGGCCTTGGTCATGGCGTCGTCGTTTTCGTCGAGGAAGGGCAGGCCGTTGAAGACGTCGTGCTCTCTGTCAGCGAGCTGCTGCACGACGAGCTCCTTTTCGTGCGCCTGGGTGACGACGTACTCCACCAGCGCGTGGGTGTAGCCGACGGCGCCGGTGCTCATCATCCCCGCGACCGCGTCGGCGTTCTGGCGGATGATGCCGACGATGCGGATGGGCAGGCCGCTCTTGTAGAGCGTGCGCAGGCCGAGGTCCCCGTCCGCGACGAAGACGAACTCCTCCTTCTCGTCGTCGTACTGGTATTCGTCCGCCGGATAGATATAGCGGAAGCTCATGCTGCACACGTCCTCGTAGCTCCAGCTCTCCAGCTCGCTGTGCAGGTTCTCCTGGTTCATGAAGGTCTCCATGTCCTCGGAGAGATTGCCGCTGGATTTGAGCCCCAGCGCGTACAGCACGAGGTCCGAGACCTCGTTGTTGCGGTCGACGACCAGCACGACCTCGTCGTATTTCTCCGGCCACTTGCCGTAGATCAGATCGTACTGCGCCTTCAGCAGCGGGCTGACCAGGTCCCCGTTCTCCCCCGCCAGCATCTCCTGCCAGGCGTTCATCATCGTGTACGCCGAGCCGAAGGTCGCAAAATAGCTGCTGTAGTCGCCGCCGAAGGTCGCGCTCATCGCGCTCTGCAACAGCTCCGTGATGTCGGTTTTGACGATGTTGTCGTCGGAGTCCTCCGCGTAGATGTTCATATCGAGATCATAGGAGTACTGCACGGAGCTGATGTGCGAGGCCATCTCCGCGTCGGTCTCCAGATGGCGCTTGAAGGGCTTGAGATTGTTGGTCTGCTTCTCGGCGGAGACCATGGAGTTCATCATGTCGTAGAGGATGGTGCTCGAGTAGACGGCGTCCTTCTCGTGCTGGTTCTCCTCCGCCTCGGCCTGTACGCCCATGAGCGAGGTCATGAGGTTGGTCATGTCCACGCTCTCGGCCTCGATGGTGATGGGGTAGCTGGACAGGGTGTCCTCCTGCACCTTGTCGATGTAGTTCTGGATGCCGTTGGACAGCGACATGATCAGCGCGATGCCGATGATGCCGATGCTCCCGGCGAAGGCGGTGAGGACGGTGCGCGTCTTTTTGGTCAGCAGGTTGTTGGTGGACAGGGCCAGCGCGGTCAGAAAGCTCATCGAGGTCTTTTCCGAGCGGGCGACGCGGTGCTCCTGCGCCGTGTCTCCTGTACCGGAGTCGTAGGGGTTGCTGTCGTCGGTGATGAGTCCGTCCTTGAGCCGGATGATGCGGCTGGCGTAGGCGGTGGCGATCTCCGGGTTGTGCGTGACCATGATGATGAGCCGGTCCTTTGAGATCTCCTTCAGGATCTCCATGATCTGCACGGAGGTATCGGTATCAAGGGCGCCGGTCGGCTCGTCGGCCAGCAGGATGTCGGGGTCGTTGACCAGCGCGCGGGCGATGGCGACGCGCTGCATCTGGCCGCCGGACATCTGGCTCGGCTTCTTGTGGAGCTGATCCCCGAGCCCGACCTTTTCCAGCGCCTCGGTGGCGCGCCTGCGCCGCTCGGCGGGGCCGACGCCCGAGAGCGTCAGCGCAAGCTCGACGTTGGACAGCACGTTCTGATGCGGGATCAGGTTGTAGGACTGGAAGACGAAGCCGACCGAATGGTTGCGGTAGGAGTCCCAGTCGGCGTCGGTAAAGCGCCGGGTGGACTTGTTGTTGATGATCAGATCGCCCGAGCTGTAGTGGTCGAGTCCGCCGATGATGTTCAGCAGCGTCGTTTTACCGCAGCCGGAGTGGCCGAGTATCGCCACGAACTCGCTCTCGCGGAATTCCAGATCCACACCCTTGAGCGCGTGCACCGGGGTTTCCCCGACGATATAGTCTTTTTTGATCCGGCTCAGTTTCAGCATGACGTTCCCTCGATCAGAAAACAAGTTGACACGGCGGCCTATGTGGGGTAGAATAAGCAGGCTTTCAGAGATGCCCACGTAGCTCAGCAGGATAGAGCGGCCGCCTCCTAAGCGGCAGGCCAGAGGTTCGAATCCTCCCGTGGGTGCCAGCATGCTGCAAGATGGGCTCCGCCCGTGTTGCAGCTTTTTTATCCGGAACTCATTGTAACAGACCCTGCGCGCAGAATCCAGTATTGTTTTGCGAATTGTGCGCGATTGACAGAACGCGCCGCGCCGTATTGCTTTTGTATATGTGACCCACGATCAGCAGGAGGCCATGACGCTTTCCACCATGGTCTGCGTCATTGACAGGGGCAGGCTCCAGCAGTACGCGCCTCCGCTGAGGATGTACAAGAATCCCGCCAACATGTTCGTGGCGGACTTTCTCGGCAACCCCTCCATGAATTTCCTCGACGGTCATCTGTTCAAGGACGGCACGCTTCGCTTCGGCGGCATGGAGGCGCAGTTTGAAGTGTCCAACGCGGTCACGCTGGACGAGCAGGACGTGGTCGTCGGCATCCGGCCCGAGTATATCCGGATCGACCAGAGCGGGACCATGGAGGGCACGGTGTCCTCCACGCTGCCCTCCGGCATGGAGACGACGGTCAAGCTGAACGTGAACGACACGCCTCTGACCGCCGTGGTTTTCGGAGACCAGGACTTCCCCGTGGACAAGAGCGTGAAGTTCTCGTTCCAGAAAGCGGCGGTGCTCTTCAATCGGGAGAGCGGGCAGAACCTCGCCATCGGGACTCTGATACAGCGCTGATCCTCTTTCCAACAGAAAAGGGCCGGGATTCCAGAAGAATGGAATCCCGGTCCTTCCCGATGTTTTTCCCGGATTGCGTTTTTTTCCCCTTTGGTGTAAAATGCGCGTCAGAGAGTCTTTGCTGAGACAGGAGGGATAGAGATGAGACGTATCGACTGGATCGATTCCTGCCGTTTTCTGGCGATGTTCTGGATTCTGATCGGGCACTTTCTTTCCATCTTCTATCCCTCGGCCCTCAGCCTCTGGGAGCCCGGTCCCACCTGGTGGCTGTTCGGCGGATTTCCGGGCAAGCTCGCGTTTACGCTCTATTTTGTCCTTCTCGGTTTCTTTGCCTGTTCGCCGAAGCCCTTTGATCTCTCTCGATTTGCACTCTATACGCTGCGGCGCTATCTGCTGTTTGTCTTTTTCGGCTTTTTTGCGACGCTTGTTTTTATCCTCGGCGGCTATGCTGTCACTTGGATCTTTCACACCCCGGACCCGGACGTATTCCGCATTCTGTCCGACGGGCCGCAGTACAACCTGATCTATCTGCTGCGCGATGGGTTTTTTCTGGAGGATCACTATATCGACTCCTTCTGGTGCATGCCGCATCTGCTGGCCGCCAGCGTCGTGTGCAGGCTCTACGGCTATCTGCCCGAGCGCGTCCGTCCGGGTCTGCGCGCCCTGATCGCCTGCGCCCTGATCGCCGTGCTCCTGCTGCTCAACGCGCAGCAGACCATCTGGATCTGCGTTGGGCTGCTGGGCTGCCTGCTCCGTCTCGCGATGGAGCACGCGGACGCCTTTCCCCTTTTGAAAAAGCCGCGTTTTCGCCTTCTCGTGCTGCTGCTGACAATCGCGCTTTTGAAAATTCCTATCGAAGAAGGACCGCTGCTCTTTTTCCTGGAGGCGCTTGTGGACAGCACCTGGATGCTGCTGATCGCCCACGACGAACGCGTGCAGCGTTTTCTCTCCCGCGCTCCGCTGCCCCGTCTTGGAAAGCTCTCCATGGGCATTTTTGTCATACATACTCCCGTGTTTTGCCTGCTGAGATCCTCGCTGTTTTCGCTCATGCTGAACCGGCTGCCGAATGCTGTGACCTATCCGCTGTGCTTCTGCCTCGGCATAATCCTGACGCTGCTGGGCGCGTGGATCCTGCACCGGGCCTATGACGCGGTCAACGGCGCGCTCAGGCGCCAGACCGTCTCCGCGCGATAAACACGGCCCCGGAAGAAACAATTCTTCCGGGGCTTTCCGTTTCCTATTTCCAGTTCTTCCAGACCTCGGGGCAGAAGCCGACGGTCGCCTGCTTCCCGTTGCGCACGATGGGCGTTTTGAGCAGCTCCGGCACCTCATAGAGCTTGTCGAGCTTGGCCTCCGCGGAGGCGAGGTAGGTGAACAGCGGATAGTCCTGATCCCTGGGGTCGGCCAGGTTGTCGAGCCCGACCGCGTTTTTGACGGAGCTGAGCTCTCCCCTGCTCATGCCGTACTTCAGCACGTCGATATACTGGTATTTGATCCGGCGCTCCTTGAACCAGCGCTCGGCCTTTTTGGAATCGAAGCACTTGCTCTTGCCGAAGATCTGGATGTTCATGGTTCAAACCTCCGTGATGACGGGGAGGATCATGGGGCTGCGGCGCGTCGTCTTGTAGAGATAGCCGGACACGTTGTTTTTGACCTTGCTCTTGATGGTGGTCCAGTCGCTGATATGCTGGGCGGCGCAGGCGTCGCAGGACTCGATGGCGACGCGCTTGAGCTCCTCCATCAGTTCCTCGGCCTCCTTGACGTAGATGAAGCCGCGGGTGATGATCTGGGGATCGGCGATCAGCATGTGGCTGTGCTCGGAGAAGGTGAGCACGACGACGACCATGCCGTCCTCGGCGAGCTTGTGGCGGTCGCGCAGCACGACGCTGCCGACCGAGCCCACGCCCGAGGAATCCACCAGCACGGCCCCGGCGCTGACTGTCCCCTCCTGCTTGATGGACTTTTTGCTGATCTCGATCACGGAGCCGTTTTCCGCGACCACGGTGTTTTTGCCCGCCACGCCCATGAGCTTTGCCAGCTCCGCGTGCTTGACGAGCATGCGGTGCTCGCCGTGGACCGGGACGAAGAACTTGGGCTTTGTCAGCGCGAGCATCATTTTGAGCTCCTCCTGACAGGCGTGGCCGGTGACGTGCAGATCGGTATGCCGGTCGTAGATGACCTCGGCGCCCTTGTGGAACAGCTCGTCGATCACGCGGCTGATCATGGTCTCGTTGCCGGGGATGGCCGAGGCCGAGATGATGATGCGGTCGCCCGCGTCGACCTGGATCTGCTTGTGCTCGGAGAAGGCCATGCGGTAGAGGGCGGACATGGTCTCGCCCTGGCTGCCGGTGGAGATGATGACGGTCTGGCTGCGGGGCAGCTTGTTGACCATGTCGAGATCCACCATGACGTTCTCGGGGATGTCCATATAGCCCAGCACCGAGGCGACGTGCAGGACGTTCTCCATGCTGCGGCCGGTGATGGCGACCTTGCGCTTGTACTTGGCGGCGACGTTGATGATCTGCTGGAGGCGGTGGACGTTGGAGGCAAAGGTCGTGATGATGATGCGCTTGTCGCAGCCGATGAAGAGCTTGTCGAAGCTCTCGCCGACCTTGCGTTCGGAGGCGGAGTGCCCCGGCGTCTCGACGTTGGTGGACTCGCCCATCAGCGCGAGCACGCCCTCGTTGCCGAGCTCGCCGAGGCGGACGAGGTCGATCATGCCGCCGGAGATGGGCGTGATGTCGATCTTGAAGTCGCCGGTGTGGATGAGCGTCCCGATGGGCGTCTTGATGGCCAGCGCGACCGCGTCGGGGATCGAGTGGTTGACGTGGATGAACTCCACGGTGAAGCAGCCGAGGCGGAAGCTCGAGCCCGCCTTTTTGGTAAAGATCTGCGTATTGTACAGCAGATCGTGTTCTTCCAGCTTGAGCTCGATGAGCGCGGCGGTGAGCGGCGTGGTGTAGAGCGGCACGTCGAGCTCTTTGAGCACATAGGGGACGGCGCCGATGTGGTCCTCGTGGCCGTGGGTGAGGATGATGCCCCGCACCCTGCTCTGGTTGGCCTTGAGATAGCTGATGTCGGGGAGGACGCAGTCGATGCCGTACATGTCCTCGTCCGGGAAGCCCATCCCGCAGTCGACCACAATGATATCGCTGCCGAACTCATAGGCGGTCATGTTCTTGCCGATCTCGCCGAGACCGCCGAGAGGGATTACTTTTAACTTAGAAACCATAGATACTCCATTTCGTGTTTTTTCATTATGTACCGTGCAGAGAGAGTGTAGACAACGCGGCGGAATTCTAATCAGATTTCCGTGCGTCCTTCGATGGCGCGGCTGAGCGTGGCGTCGTCGGTAAACTCAAGGTTGGAGCCGACCGGGATGCCGTAGGCGAGGCGCGTCACCTTGACGCCGAAGGGCTTGAGCAGACGGGAGAGATACATGGCCGTGGCCTCGCCCTCGGTATCGGGGTTCGTGGCCATGATGACCTCCTCGATATCGTTCTCCGCGACGCGCGTGAGCAGCTCCTTGATGCGGATATCGTCGGGGCCGACATGGCTCATGGGGCTCAGGACGCCGTGGAGGACGTGATAGGTGCCGTTGTACTCGCGCCCTCGCTCGATGCTGAGCACGTCCCGCGGCTCGGACACGACGCAGATCGTCGTCTTGTCCCGCGTGGGGCTGGCGCAGACCGGGCAGATCTCGCCTTCGGTCAGGTTCTGGCAGATGCGGCAGCAGTGCACGTTGCTCTTGGCATCGAGGATGGCGTCGGCGAAGGCCCGGGCCTCCTCGTCGGGAAGGCCGAGCACATGAAAGGCGAGACGCTGCGCGCTCTTTCTCCCCACGCCGGGGAGGGAGGCGAAGTGATCGACCAGGTTTTCAAGGGAAGCAGGAAAAAAGGACATGGCGCACCTCTCAGCCGACGGCGTTTTCCCGGATTGCGCGGATGGCGGCGGCGCGGTCGGCCTTGCCGAACACGGCGCTGCCCGCGACGAGCACGTTGGCGCCCGCCGCCGTGACCAGCGGCGCGGTGGAGGCGTCGATCCCGCCGTCGACCTCGATGTCCGTTCCGGGCGCGCACGCGTCGACGAGCGCCTTCACGGCGCGGATCTTGGGCAGCATATCGTGCATGAAGCTCTGACCGCCGAAGCCGGGCTCCACGGTCATGATGAGGATCAGATCCACGAGGCCCAGATAGGGCTTGACGGCCTCGGCGGGCGTTTTGGGCTTGAGCGTGACGCCGGTCTTTTTCCCCTGCGCCTTCGCGAGTCCGATCGCGCGCAGCAGATTTTCCTCGCTGTCGGACTCCACATGGACGTTGACGAGATCCGCCCCCGCCTTGCAGAATTCTTCGACATAACGGACGGGCTGCTCGATCATCAGATGCACGTCGAGGAACATCTCCGTCGCTTTGCGCAGCGATTTGATCACCGGGACGCCCAGGGAGATATTCGGGACGAACATCCCGTCCATCACATCCACATGCAGCAGATCGGCGCCCGCGCGGCGGACGTCCTCGGTCTCGGCGCCCAAAACGGCGAAATCGGCGGAAAGGATCGAAGGTGCGACTTTGATCATGATGCAGTCCCCTCTCTGACAGTTCAAACTAAGTTATTATACTACAGCCGTCCGCGCTTTTCAATACTCTTGACGCGGCAAAGATTTAGATATAAAATATAATGAAAATTTGTCCGGGGGGAATCGCACTTGACCGGAAAGGGAAACAGAAGATTCAAACTGGCTCCGCTGTATGGCTTCGGTCTGTCGTTTGCGGGGCTGGCAGCCGCGCTGCCCATGCAGAAGCTGTGGGCCATTCTTTTGACGGCCGCGGTCTCGGGACTGATCGCGTTCCTGCTCGGCCGCAGCTCCGCGAAGAAGGAGCAGAAAAAGCAGCAGGAGGAGCTTCAGAAGGCGCGGGAGCAGGCGAAAGCCGCCGCGCCGAAGAAGAGCTTCGGCCCCGAAATCGACCCCATCATCGCCGAGGGCAACCGCGCGCTCAGCGAGATGGGAAGGCTGTACATGTCCATCAAGGACGTCGAGGTCCGCAAGAAGATCAACGAGATCATGCGCATCACGGACAAGATCACGCAGGACGCGATCGCCGATCCCTCCGACATCCCGCAGATCAAGAAGTTCATGAACTACTACCTGCCCACCACGATCAAGCTTCTCAACGCCTACGACCGCATGAGCTCGCAGGGCATCGAGGGCGAGACGCTCGACAGGAGCATGAAGAACATCAACGAGATGCTGGATCAGGCGATCGTGGCCTACAAGAAGCGTCTGGACTCGCTGTTTGAAAACCAGGCGCTCGACATTGAGACCGACATAGAAGTGATGAATACCATGCTCGCCAGAGAAGGTCTCTCCGGCGGTAAAGATTTTGACATCTGAAGAAAGGAAGACGCAGCATGAACGAAGACAGCTACATCCCCAGCCTGACCCTCGATCCGGAGGGCCAAACCGCCGCGGCCGTACAGGAAGCCCCCAAGGAGGAGGAGAAGCAGGAGGAGGTCGTTGCGCAGAAGCTCGACCTGAGCAGCCTGTCCCCCGCCGAGCAGGCGGCCGTGCGCGCTTTTTCCGAGAAGATCGACGTTCTCAATACCGAGCAGGTCATGCACTACGGCAGCAACGCCCAGAAGAACATTTCCGAGTTCTCCGGCGCCGCTCTCGGCACCGTGCGGACCAAGGATCTCGGCCAGGTCGGCGATATGCTGGGCGACCTGGTGGTCGAGCTCAAGGGTCTGAACTTCGAGCCCGAGCAGAAGAAGGGCCTGATGGGCCTGTTCAAAAAGTCGACCCAGAGCATCGCCGAGCTGAAGGCGTCCTACGACAAGGCCGAGGTCAATGTCGACAAGATCGTCGAGTCTCTTGAAAAGCATGAGATCACGCTGATGAAGGACATCAGCATGATGGACAAGATGTACGAGAAGAACCAGGAGTACCTCAAGGAGCTGACGATGTACATCCTGGCCGGCAAGCTCAAGATCGAGCAGCTGCGCAATGAGGAGCTTCCGAAGTACCAGGCCAAGGCGCGCGAGACGGGGCTGCCCGAGGACGCGCAGGCCGCGAACGACTTCTCGAACATGATCGGCCGTTTTGAGAAGAAGATCCACGATCTGGAGCTGACGCGCACGATCTCGATCCAGATGTCCCCGCAGATCCGCATGATCCAGAACAACGACAGTCTGATGGCCGAGAAGATCCGCTCCTCCATCATGAACACCATCCCTCTGTGGAAGAGCCAGATGGTGCTCGCCCTGTCGCAGTACCATTCCGATCAGGCCATGAAGGCCCAGCGTGAGGTGACGGACGTGACCAACCAGCTGCTGATGAAGAACGCCGAGGCGCTGCACCAGGGCAGCGTGAACATCGCCAAGGAGGCCGAGCGCGGCATCGTCGATATCGAGACGCTCAAGAAGACCAACCTCGAGCTGATCCAGACCCTCGACGAAGTCCGCCAGATCCAGGACGAGGGCCGCGCCAAGCGGATGCAGGCCGAGCAGGAGCTTGCGCAGATCGAGGGCGAGCTCAAGGCGAAGCTGCTGTCCATGCGCGGCTGACGCCGGTAAGAGCGCATGAAAAAGCTGTTTCAAAACCCCGTCTTCGCGGTTTTTCTGACCGTGCTGCTGGTGGTCGGCTCGACGCTGATCTCGGCCAACCTCAAGCTCACCCGCGCCTGCGAGCGCGTCACGGACGGCTTTTACAGCGGCGTCAGGAGACAGGCGTCCGCCGGCCAGGCCATCCGCACGCTCTGTACGGACGCCGAGCAGATGATCATCATCGGGGATAACTACGGGATCGACACCGCTCCCCTCTCCGCCGACACGTCGGCGCTCAAGCAGGCCGTCGCCTGGAACAACCCCGATATCGCCGCGGTCTACGCCGCCTTCGATCCCTTCTATACCAAGCTGAAAATCCTGGAAAACGAACTGACGCACAAGGATCTGAGCGACCGGCACAGCGAGCAGATGGCGGGCCTTTCGCAGGAGATCGCCGAATGCCGCGCGCAGATCGACGGCTCCGGCTACAACGAGAGCGTGAGCACGTTCCTGCGCAAAAACAACCGCTTCCCCACCCGTCAGTTTGCCGAGCTCTTCGGCATCAACTATCCCGCATACTTTGCGTGAAAAAGAAATGAGGTAATTCCATTGTCCATTGAAAAGGGCCGGGCCTATTTCCGCGCGCTCGGCATCGAAGACCGCGTCCGTGAATTTGAAGTCTCCTCCGCCACGGTCGAGCTCGCCGCTCAGGCGCTCGGGGTCGAGGGCGCCCGCATCGCCAAGACCCTCTCGTTCAAGACCGCCGACGGCTGCATGCTCATCCTCGCGGCGGGCGACGCCCGGATCGACAACCACAAGTTCAAGGACTATTTCCACTTCAAGGCCAAGATGCTCACGGCGGACGAGGTGCTCGAGCTGGTCGGCCACCCGGTCGGCGGCGTCTGCCCCTTCGGCTGCAACGAGGGCATCCCCGTCTATCTGGACGACAGTCTCAAGCGCTTCACCACCGTCTTTCCCGCCGTCGGCAGCGCCAGCAGCGCGATCGAGCTGAACCTTGACGAGCTGTTCCGCTACTCCAACGCCGTCGCCTGGATCGACGTATGCAAGCTCCCCGAAGCATAAAAAAGCCCGCGGGCCGGATCGAATGATCCGGCCCGCTTTCTCGTTACCGGTCGAACGCGGGGTTGACCGTGTAGAAGTTCTTTTCGTTCATCTTCTCCGTCGCAAGCCGCAGGCCCTCGCCGAAGCGCTGGTAGTGGACGACCTCGCGCTCGCGCAGGAAACGGATCACGTTGTTGACGTCGGGATCGTCGGACAGGCGCAGGATATTGTCGTAGGTCACGCGCGCCTTCTGCTCGGCGGCCAGGTCCTCGCTGAGATCGGCGATGACGTCGCCCTTGACGGCCATCGAGGCCGCGCTCCACGGGAAGCCGGAGGCCGCCGTGGGATAGACGCCGGCCGTGTGGTCGACGAAGTAGGCGTCGAGACCGGCTTTCTTGACGTCTTCGGCGTCCATGTTGCGGGTGAGCTGATAGACGATGGTGCCGATCATTTCCAGATGCCCCAGCTCCTCGGTGCCGATATCCGTCAGCAGTCCCTTCAGCTCGGGATAGGGCATGGAGTAGCGCTGGCTCAGATAGCGCAGCGAAGCGCCGAGCTCGCCGTCCGGACC
>CADCLH010000009.1 GCA_902802215.1 Oscillospiraceae bacterium | reverse complement strand
CGAAAGCGGCATTGGCAGCCTGAATACACTATCTGATTACCTGTATTATTGAGTTTTCAAGGAACGAAGCCCATTTTTGCTATGGGAAGTTTTAGTAAAGAACTGATAAGGCGCTTTTACGAGGTGGTTGTATCCGGGAATCTGGTCGATGAGATTCCTCAGTACATATCGAAAGACTGTATGTTGCGAACTGGCGATGACACATCTTTCATCGGCGTTGAAGGGATGCGGCAGCATCTTCTTGCCGTCAGAAAAACATATCCGGATTATTCAATGAAAATCATTCGCCAGTATGAAGATGGTGATGTTATCATTTCAGAGTTTATTATGAGAGGCACACATAAAGGAGAGTTCATTGGAATAACTCCGACAAATAGGGTGATAGAGATTACCGGTGTTGACATTGATAAAGTTCTGAACGGAAAAATAATCGAACATGGAGGCGCAGCCAACACGTTTGATGCTTTTTGGAATAATGGGCTGATCAAGCCAACATAAAACGGTTTACCAGGAGTGTTGGGATGATGAAGCGTATTATACCGATCATACTGATCCTGCTTTTTGCTTTAAGCGGCTGTTCCTCCGTAAAGAAAGAGCAGAACACAGCAGCATATAAACAGATCAGCCAGGAAGAGGCAAAAGAAATGATGGACCGCGCTGACGGTCATGTCATTGTGGATGTGCGCCGTCAGGATGAATACGACGCAGGTCATATTCCAGGAGCAATTCTGATTCCGAATGAATCCATCGGCTGCGATTCACCGGAGGCGCTGCCGGATTACGACCAGATTATCCTGATCTATTGCAGAACCGGAAATCGTTCCAAGCAGGCGTCGGAAAAGCTGGCGGCTATGGGTTATACGAATATTTATGAGTTTGGTGGCATCAATACCTGGACCGGCGAGATCGTGACAGAAGAAACGGAGGAATAACCATGCGGGTTCTGATATTCAACGGCAGCCCAAGACCCAAGGGCAATACAAAGCAGATGATTCAGGCTTTTTGTGAAGGCCTGGAAACGGCCGGTCACGAATATGGTGTCTATGACGTCTGTAAGATGAATATCCATGGATGCCTGGCATGCGAATACTGCCATACGAAAGGCAATGGGCAGTGTGTTCAGAAGGATGATATGCAGTATGTTTATCACGAACTGCAAGAGGCAGAGATGCTGGTGATCGCGTCACCGATCTATTATCACGGCCTTTCCGGACAGCTGAAATGCACGATTGACCGCTTCTATGCTGCGGCATATCCCAACAAGCCGGCGAAGCTGAAGAAGGTGGCCATGTTCTTGAGCTCCGGGGATCCGGACATGTATGACGGAGCGATGTTTTCCTACCAGGGTGATTTCCTGGATTATCTGCAGCTGGAAGATATGGGAGTTTATACAACGGACGGCTATGATCCCGGTGTACCGGAGGAAAAGCTGGAGGAGATACGTGCCTTTGGTGCATCTCTGAGATAACAGGAGTCAACCGCTGGTCGGATGACTTTTGCTGAATAGCTAATATAGTGGAGATGGAGGCAATACCATCTGCGACAGGTGAGAGTCCTGCTGCAGATGGTATTTTTTTCGCTATCGCATATTAAGGGAATGCTATTTCCCGACGTTGCTCGGATTACAACAAATAATCGCATGGGTAACAGCTGGCGAGCAACGGAGCCTCTTTCTGTATCCGGCATGTTGCTTATGTCGAGAACAGGAGGAGCTCTGATGAGGAGTTATAAATGGCACACTGAAACCCGGAATCTGTACAGAATATTCAAAGATTGGAACAAAAAAGAAGCGTCCCCGACATCAAATCCTGAAAGTTCCGCTTTTGAAGGTGAATGTCACCTTTTAAAGCGGTTCTTTGGAATGGCCTTTTTCACTATACTTAAGATGAGCAGAGAAGGAATGGAGGTGATGACCAATGGCTTTAAAATTTACCAGTGATGAGCTGGTTGAAATTGGTCGTCGCGTTCAGGATGCCCGCATTGCAAAGCGGATGACGCAGGAATACGTTGCTGAGGTCTGTCTCTGTACTCCGAAGCATATCAGCGACATTGAGAGAGGCATTGTAGGACCGTCATTCCCGATTATTGCAAAGATGGGTAAATTGTTCGATACGGGCGTGGATTATTATCTGTATGACACCGTCGATTACGTTTCGGACCGAATGATTACTGCAGACATTTCAGAAGCTCTTGTAAACTGCGATACAAATACCAGGATGTACTGCCGCGAGATGATAAAAAGGACAGTAGCCTACTCAGAGCTTCTGACAAAAGGCACAGGAGGAAAGAAGCCGTAACCCGATCCCATACAGATAATGGCCGTCAGATAAAGTGACAGCCTGAGAATACAGCGATAGCGAGCGAAGGCCGCGGGCTGTCATGGTTAGTACCGGACAGCTCTGCGGCTTTTTTGTATACACCAAAGTTGACCTGATTATGACAGAATATCTGATGCGGGAGGTGCAGGAAGATGCTGGAAAAATTATTTGCACGGAACCGCCTGCAGAAGCGGGACCCGGAAGAGAATGGATCCTGGAGAAAGATCGCTGAAGGAGATTATCAGCGGTACATGTTCTATGAAGAACTGTTTCGTAAGATTGTTGCGACAGAAGCTGCCCTGCACAACATGGAGGATCCGACAGAAATCGCGATTGGCGTGATGAAGGCAGCCTGTGACCTTTATGAGGGAGACTGGAGCGGGATCCTGATAGCGGATCTTCACTCACAGCTGTGGCGTCCGGAGATCTGGTACGATATCCATACCGGGCCGATGACGGAAACGCTGTTTCATGAATTTGAAATGACAGAGGATTTCCTTACATGGGTAAAGCATCTGAAGGAGCAGGAGCCCCTGGTCATCAAGGATGTTGAGGCAATCCGGGAGTCAAGCCCGGGTGAATATGCAGCCTATCAGAGACTGGAAACACATGCGGTTATTGGCGTGCCCTTCGGACAGCATCCGCTGGGCTTCATGGTTGTCCGGAATCCGAAGAAGAACGTCGAACAGTATGAACCCCTGCAGATTGCCTGCTTTGTAGCCATGATGATGCTGGAGCAGAAGCGCCGGCTGGAGGCAGAGCAGCGCTTCCTGATCAGTGAAGGCGAAGAGGACGATGGAAAGCCCCGTATCCGGTATAACATCCTCGGTCAGCACTTCATGGAGATCGATGGAAGGGCTATCCATGAGCAGAACCTGAAGCATCCTAATCGGAGAGGCTGGGTCATGCTGCTTTATCTTATGCTGCATAAAAAGCCTGTGGACTTTTCGGTCATGGCCCGGGACCTGTGGCCGGACGAGGAGGATGCACAGGCAAAGAACAATAACCGACAGGCGATTTTCCGTATACACCAGGATCTGGCGTATCACCATGATGCCAAGATCATAGACACCCGTGCCGGCGTCTATATGATTTCCGAGGATGTCCATATCACAACTGATGCAGATGAAATGGAAAAGTTGTATGAGCAGACAAAGCATATGCCGGATACAAAGACCAAGCTGGAGACACTGAAAAAGGCATTCGGCCTGTACCGCGGAAGGCTGTTTGAAGCCGGGGAGGCGGACATGGGATCCTGGATGATCCCATTTACTTCGGCGTATAATCAGATATTCGTGGATATCACAAAAGAGCTTCTTTCAATTCTTGGTCATCAGAAGGACTATCACTGCCTGATAGACTACGGCTCAAAGGCAATCCGGCTCGAACCGGGGCTCCAGGATGCATATTACTGGGTCATTGTCGCAGCTGAGAATATAGGCAACAGTGCAACCCGTGAGATGTGCCTTGCTACGGCAAAGCAGGAGCTGACGGAGGAGGAATACGATAAGCTGATACATCTGCTGAGCGCATCCAAAATGGTGGATACGGCTATTTTGGCAGGTCAGTCGCAGGGATAACATGACAGTGCAGGAGCAGATACCGTACCTACAGTAGCTGCTCCTGCCTTGTCATGTAAGAATCTCCCGAATTGCCGGATAATCTGTGTATTATGATCGAAGTTTTCTTGATTAACGGCTGAGTAACGGCCTGGTAATGAGTTTGTAACAGTCTGAAAAAAATTTTTTCCTGATAACGTTCCGGTAACGGGTCTGATAACGGGCCCGGTAACGGCCGCCCAGTAGAGTGTGCGATGCAAAAGCAATATGCATCACATACGAAACGGACGGGTGAACGAAGTTGGAACAGGAACCACAATCGGAGGCGGTTGTTTTTGCAGAGACCTGCAGAAGCAGCCGCCTTCTTTTTTTATGCGCTTTTTTAGGGCAGAGATGCCGGTCGCCTCCGGATCTGAAATTTGCCAACCAACAGATTTCAGAATTCGGAGGAAAGACAGATGACTTTTGATGTAAAAGCCTGCGGAGCCAGGATCAGGGAGCTCCGCATGAAGAACGGACTAACCCAGGAGACACTTGCTGAGGACCTGAACATCACGGATGTACATCTTCGGCGGATCGAGAGCGGAGTCAGAGGAGGCTCTATTGAGCTTCTCATAGAGCTTGCGGATTATTTTCATGTTTCGCTGGATTATCTCATCCTCGGCAGAGGCGGACGGACAGACGAAGCAAAAGAGGAGCTGAACCAGATCAGAGAACGGGTAGAGCATATCATGCAGCTGCTCTGAGCACAGGTGGAAGCATACATGATATCCGGCGAACAGAACCTCACAGGCTCGGTTTTCAGTGCCTCGCTGGCACTAAGAAGAAAGGCCGAATCTTAATAACTTCAGAGCAGCAGGAACTGCTGCTCTGGCACCTTGAAAACCGAATATGCATTTCATCAGGTACGTTCTGAACTATTTCCCAAGGAGCCTTCGCAGGGGTTCGCCATGATCGATCGGAGCAGCAGGCATTCTTTTGTATTGACGCTGCAGTCTGCCGGGAGCGAGAGAAACCAACTGCAAATGCCGGGCCTGCACCCGGCGGCGGCCAGGATGTGGGAAAGGATACAATGATACTTCTGCCCAGTCACAGCCCCGGGGTTCCGGGATTACGCAATGAGGGCAGCCCCGCGAGAACCGCGGAGGGGTTAGAGTCCCATGAGCGCAGAGAAGCAGGTCTGCCGCCTGATGAACTTCCCAGGGAACAGGGGTTCCCATTCCGGGGTGTCGGGGACAAATAGGGAAAACAAAAATGAACGCAACGGGAGCTGAGGGGAGTCCTTCAGCTCCCTGATACATACCAGGCATGAGGAGGATGCACGTATGAGGATCGAAGAGTATCACAGAGGCGATGTGTTCTTCGCCGATCTTGGCTCTCTGGATCTCGGAGAGCTGTATTATCACAGACAGGCCGGAGCAAGGCCGGTGGTCGTTGTACAGAATGATGTCGGTTGCTTCTTTTCGGAGACGCTGACAATCGTTCCGCTGACGTCACAGCTGAAAAAGCCGGACCTGGGATCACATTATATTCTGCAGGAGGCAGACTTTCTGAAGAAAAAATCCATGGCACTGGCGGAGGCAATCAACACCATTGACAAGCGCCAGATCCGTTTTTATCTTGGAAGGTTATCTGATGACGATATGGCCGGCGTTGACGCGGCGATTACCAGTCATCTTGGATATGAAATAGCATGGAGCATAGAAGCGCCGTGAGGGAGGTGAGCAGCATGGAGAACGACGAAGCTGTTCTGACCGGGGGAAGGGAAGCGGCTGGCCGACTTCAGATTCCGTTCTGGTTGAAGAGCAACCTGACGGTCGATGAGGCTGCCGCTTATTCGGGGATCGGCAGGAACAAGATCAGAGAACTGACAGACAGCGAAAGCTGCAGCTTCGTGCTTTGGGTCGGCAACAAAAGGCTGATCAAGCGGCGGATGCTGGATGAGTTTCTCGAGAATATGTATTCGGTATAGAAGGATGCCGGGCTGTGCAGTACGCAGTTCGACATCCTTGTTGATTCCGGAGGCTGAAAATATCATAGAACCGGAGCCGATCCCAGGAAGACAGAAAGGAGTTGTCGAACATGGCCCAGGAAAGACGAAAGGATAAAGCCCGGGTTGTCCTGAAAACGGGTGAAGGTCAGCGGAATAATGGGACCTATTATTATCGCTGGCAGGACAGAAAAGGGAAGAGACATTACATTTACGCCAAATCACTTCCGGAGCTCCGGATGAGAGAGAAGGAAGTGGAAAAGGATAAGATCGATGGTATCAAGGGCGAGTCCCGGTTTACGACCGTAAATGATCTTTATGAGCTCTGGAAACAGATCAAGCGTGGACTGAAGAATACGACGTATGAGAATTACACGTATATGTACGAGATGTTCGCCAAAAACGATATCGGAAAGCTGAGGATTTCCACATTGAAAAAATCAGACGTGAAGCGCTTTTACAACAAGCTGGCAGATGAACGGGGGTTGAAGGCTTCCACGATCGATTCGATCCATACGGTTCTGCACCAGGTCTTGGAGATGGCGGTGGATGATGCTTATATCCGCAGCAATCCCTCCGATAATGTGCTGCGGGAGCTGAAGCAGTCGCACTGCTTTGAGACGGAAAAGCGCAGAGGACTTACAGTGGCGGAACAGGAGCTGTTCCTGAATTTCCTTCAGGAAAGCAAGACATATTCTCACTGGTATCCGCTGTTTGCGGTAATGCTTGGAACCGGCCTCCGGGTCGGCGAGCTGACCGGGCTTCGCTGGTGCGACATCGACCTGGAAGAGGGAATCATCGATGTAAACCACAACCTGGTGTATTACGCACACAGGGATGAAACCTATAAGACAGGGTGTTACTTCAACATCAATACGCCGAAGACAAAGGCGAGCACACGGCAGGTTCCGATGATGGACTTCGTGAAGGAGGCCTTCCTGATGGAGAAAAGGAATCAGGAACAGGCCGGGATCAAATGCAACATCACGATCGACGGGTATACGGATTTTATCTTTGTGAACCGCTTTGGAGAGGCCCAGCATCAGAGTACCTTGAATAAAGCGCTCCGCCGTATCATTCGGGACTGCAATGATGCAGAGTTCCTGAAAAACGAGAATCCGAAGGTTCTGCTTCCGCATTTCAGCTGCCACAATCTCCGGCACACATTCACAACGAGGATGGTTGAAGCCGGCGTTAATGTGAAGGTGATACAGGATGCTCTTGGGCATCAGGATATTCAGACGACGATGAACATCTATGCAGACGTGACGAAGGAACTGAAGAAGAGTGAGTTCGCCGGGTTGGATGGCTATTTCAGGAATGGCACGGGGACCGGAAATAAGGAAGAGAATGAGCAGAGCACGGACGCCGGTGCAGACGGCACCTGACTCTGAGAAAAATACAGGATTTACACCATTACACCATTTTTTACACCATTTGAAACAGCCTCGGTAATAACTTATAACAGGTTATGAAAAATCGGGCTTTTGAGGAAACCAGCCAATAACAGCTTATAACAGGTTACGGTAAGATATAAAATGGCGGTGGTGAAATTCCCGACCATGAAGCCGGAAAACAACTGAAGCGTATTCACGGCGCCCTGTCTTTCGACGGGGCGCCGCTGCTTTTTTTTGCGAAGAATTGCAGAAAGCGGCGGTTGCGGGCATTGTATAATCCGGGAACTTGTGCTATAGTCAAACAAAAGACAATGCAAATAATGATTCAAGGAGGGAAGCAAGTGAACTACGCTGGAAGTGTCGTACCGATGGACAATCCCCTGAGCATTGTGTTGATGGTCCTGCTCGATTCCTCCAATCCCTGGCTCGCCGTGCTCAAGGCGCTGTACATCGCCGGCGTGTGGAAGGTGCTGGAGAAGTCCGGCGTCAAGGGCTGGAACGCGCTGATCCCCTGGGTGCGCGAATACAAGCTCGCCTGCTGCGCCAACCGGGAGCCGGAGGGACGCATCTACTGCCTGACCGATTTCGGCGTCACGGTATTCAGCGTCCTCGCGGGCGTGACCGGCATGTCGTCGGGGATCAACGGCAACACCTCGAACCTGATGATGGTGCTGCTGACGGTCGTGATGCTGGTGGAGATCATCTATGCAGCACGCATCTTTTCCGGCCTGTGCGAGATCTACGGGAGAAAAAAGCTCTGGGTGCTGCTGTGGCTTGTCGCTCCGTATGAAACGATCCCGGCGCTGATCTGGGGCTTCAACAAGGAGTACCAGCCCTCCTGGAAGGTGGAGGACATCAAGGCCGAGATGGCGCGCCTCGCCACCAGCGGCAGGGCCGCCGTCATGGACGAGGGCCTGACCGTGAACCTGAAGGAGCGCAGCGCGTGGGAGTTCCTGCACAAGAAAGTGCTGCTGCGGGACATCCACATGAGCATCCCGCAGGGCCATATGGTGCTGCTGCTGGGCGGCTCCGGCGCGGGCAAGACCACCTTTGTCAACGCCATCAACGGCTACGAGCAGGCAAAGGCGGAGATCCTGCTCAACGGGACGAACATGTACACCCAGTACGACAAGATGAAGTACGACGTGGGCTTTGTGCCGCAGTCGGACATGATGCGCGGCAAGGACACGGTGCTCGCCACGCTGCTGGACGCGGCGAAGCTGCGCCTGCCCAAGGACGTCGACGCCAGACAGCGCCGGGCGCGCGTGGAGGAGGTCATGGAGATCTTCGGCCTGACGCCCGTGCAGGATCACCTCGTCGAAAAGCTCTCCGGCGGCCAGAGAAAGCGCCTGTCCATCTCGATGGAGTTTATCTCCAACCCCTCGCTGTTCATCCTGGACGAGCCGGACTCCGGCCTTGACGGCGTCATGGCGAGGGAGCTCTTCGTGCAGCTTCGGAAGATCGCCGACTCGGGGAAGATCGTCATCGCGATCACCCACACGCCCGACCGCGTGATCGACCTGTTCGACGACGTCATCATCCTGGCGAAGGACTCGGCCCGCACGGGCCGTCTGGCCTGGTACGGCAGCGTCGAGGGCGCGCGGCAGTTCTTCGGCCGCGAGCGGATGGAGGAGATCGTCAAGGCCGTCAACCGGAAGGAAGAGGGCGGCGAGGGTCTGGCGGACGAATTTGTGATGCGCTATGCGGAGGTGCAGCATGGCTGAGACAATGGAAAAGACCGCCAGGCGCAATATCACCGTGCGCTATCACGGCCGCAAGGGGCAGATCCTGATCTACCTCGGAAAATTCCTGCGCATGTTCATCTACCAGAGCGACTGGAAGGTGCTGCCGATGGCGGCCTTTGTCGCGGGTCTCGTGGGCATGGTGACGAGCGCGAGCATGTTCCAGACCATGGAGGGCACGCTCATGGGGTCCTTCTCGCTGGTGATGGTCTGCATCTGGAACGGCTGCTTCAACTCCGTCCAGGTCATCTGCCGCGAGCGCGACGTCATCAAGCGCGAGCACCGCTCCGGCATGCACATCAGCGCCTACGTCATTGCGCACATGATCTATCAGGCCGTGCTGTGCCTGCTTCAGACGGGCGTCACGCTGTACGTGCTGAAGATGGTCGGCTTGCGTTTCGACCTGTGCAGGCCGCTGTTCACAAAATGGTTTCTTGTGGAGTTCGGCTTTTCGGTGTTTCTGATCACCTTTGCCGCGGATATGATGGCCCTGTGGATCTCCACGCTGGCCCGCACCACCACCGCGGCCATGACGGTCATCCCCTTCGTGCTGATCTTCCAGCTCGTGTTCTCCGGCGGCATGATCGCACTGCCGGACTTTACCCGTCCGCTGATGTCGCTCACGATCTCCGCGCCGGGCATGAACGTGGTCGCCGCCCAGTCCGATTACAACAAACGCCCCATGGTCGCCCTGTGGAACAAGGTGCAGGCCATGGGCAACACGGAGCTCAGCGGCAATCTCACCGTGGGCCAGGTGCTGGACCTCGTCAACAGCAATTCGGATCTGGCGCATGAGCTCCGGGATCAGGAGGTCTCGATCTCGGTCACGATGGGACAGGTGATCGACTTTCTGCATGACGACACAAACCCCGCGGCAAAGAACATCCGCGACGTGGAGATCGGCGCGACGCTCAACATGTACCAGGCGCTGACAATGCTGGACAGCGGCGAGCTCTATGTCTCAAACCAGGCGGACGGCAGCATGTCGCGCACGTCGCTGCTCGGCCCCCTGCTGGAAGAGCTGCGGAAGGACGAGAGCTCGGTCGAGGCTCTGAGCCAGACAGCCTTCCGGGGGGAGACGAGCCTGGGCGATCTGATCGACACGGCCGTGGAAAACGGGCTGCTGGATCAGTACCGGGACCGCGAGGTGACGATCACACGCTCGGTGGGCGAGATCCTGGATATCCTGCTGGCCGACGGCAATATTGAGGCGGTGCGCGACAAGACCTTCCCGATCAAAATGACGGTCGCCGAGCTGCAGGCCAAACTGGGCGTCGAGAGAGTCCGGGTCGTCCTGCAGGAGAAGGCCGCCGAGGGCAGCATCAAGCCGGAATATGAGTACACAAAGCAAAACGTCGAGCACTACTGGCTGCGTCTGGCGCTGTTCATCGTTGTCTTCGCCTCCCTCGCCACGATCACGCTGGAGTTTATCGACAAGGACAAGCGCTGAACCAGGCGCGGTTCACCCGAACATAATCAAAACCCATACGCGCCCCGCCGGACTTCGGCGGGGTGCGTTCGTTTCGCACCGTGCCGCAAAAAGCGCTTGCACTGAGGCGGCGCCTGTGCTATACTGATTATTACAAAAATGTAACTATATGACTTTCTTTTTTAACCACTACCGAACAGAGCGGAGCAGAGCGATATGACGGACAGGGAACTGCAAAAACTGAACCGGCGGGAGCTGCTGGAGCTGTTCCGGGCGCAGGCGAGAAGCTGTGAGGCGGCAAAGAAGCGTCTGGAGGAGCTGGAGCAGGAGAATCAAACGCTCAAGGAGAGTCTCACCCGGATCGGGAAGACCATGAAGGAACAGCGTGAGCGGGAGGAGGCCGTCGACGCGGCTCTGGCCGAAAAGACCGCCGTTCTGGCCGAGAAGGACGCCGCGCTGCAAAGGCTGGAGCGGGAGCTCGCCGAAGCCGGATCGGAGCAGGCGGACAAGGGCAGGCTCGAGGAACAGGTGAACCTTCTCTTCGAGCGCTTCCGGCAGATCAAGCCCGTCCTTCAGGAGAAGGATCGGCAGCTGCGGGCGTCGGAGGAACGCATCGCGGAGCAGGAGAGGACGATCCGCTCGCTCCGGGAGCGCCTCAGAGGCCGCGGCTGAAGCGCGCCGCCGCGCAAGAATCCGCTTGAATCGCAGGGCGCGCGATGTTATACTGCAATCACGCCTCCGCGGGGAGGCGCAGGAAGGGAAAACGCACGGCCGCGCCGTGCCGTATCACGGAACAGAACAGGAGCATGCACATGGAAAAGATTCAAATGACGACGCCCATCGTGGAGATGGACGGGGACGAAATGGCCGGCATCCTCTGGAAAGAGGTCAAGAGACAGCTGGTCGAGCCCTTTGTCGAGCTCAAGGAGGAATACTTCGACCTGAACATCCGCAGCCGCGACGCGACCGCGGATCAGGTCACGATCGACTCCGCGATGGCCACAAAGAAATACGGCGTGGCGGTCAAGTGCGCCACGATCACCGCGAACCTCGAGCGGATGCAGGAGTTCAACCTCAAGAAGATGTACAAGAGCCCGAACGCCACCATCCGCAGCATCCTTGACGGCACGGTGTTCCGCACGCCCATCCTGATCGACGGGATCGAGCCGCTGGTCAAGACCTGGAAAAAGCCGATCACGCTGGCCCGCCACGCCTACGGCGACGTCTACCGCGCCACCGAGATGCAGATCCAAAAGCCCGGCAAGGTCGAGCTCGTCTATACCCCCGAGGAAGGGGAAGAGGTGCGCCAGCTCGTGTTCGACTTCAGGGAACCCGGCGTCGCCTCCGGCATGCACAACCTGGACCGCTCCATCGAGGGCTTCGCGCGCACCTGCATGCAGTACGCGCTGAGCATCCGGCAGGATCTGCTCTTCTCCTCCAAGGACACGATCTCCAAGGTCTATGACCGCGAGTTCAAGGACATCTTCAAGCGCATCTATCTGGACGAGTTCATCGAGAAGTTCACCGCCGCCGGCATCAAGTACGAGTACTGCCTGATCGACGACGCGGTGTCCCGCGCGATCAAGTCCCGCGGCGGCTACGTCTGGGCCACCCACAACTACGACGGCGACGTGATGAGCGATATGCTCGCCACCGCCTACGGCTCGAACGCGATGATGACCTCCGTGCTGGTCTCCCCCGACGGGAAGTTCGAGTTCGAGGCCGCGCACGGCACGGTGCGCCGTCACTACTACCGCTACCTCCAGGGGGAGGTCGTCTCCACCAACCCCATGGCCCTGATCTACACCTGGGGCGGCGGACTCGAAAAGCGCGGCGAGCTCGACGGCAACGAGAAGCTGCAGCGCTTCGGCCGCATGATCTGCGAGGCCGCGGCGAACGTCATCGAGGCCCGCGGCATCATGACCGCCGACCTCGCGAAGATCACCTCCAAGCCCGATCCCCTGGTCGTGACCGGGCACCAGTTCATCGCCCTGACCCGGGCCAAGCTCGAGCAGGACATCGAGAAGGAGTGGCCCGAGGGCTGAATATCCGAAAGCTTTTCATCGCCCCGTCAGAAGACGGGGCGATGATCTTTGTGAAGCGGGTCTTTTCATTTCCCGGGAAATGGTATATGATAATCTCATCATACGACCAAAAGGGGTTGAGCCTATGGACGAGAACGCCGTCAAAAAGAGAAACCTGATCATGTTCCCGCTCGGTACGGTGGGGCGGGATATGATTTACAACCTTGTCACCAGCTACCTGCTCACGTTTGTCCTTTTCACGCACAGGCTGACGGCCGCGCAGGTGTCGGCCATCACGGCCATCATGGTCGCGGCCCGCGTCTTCGACGCCCTCAACGACCCCGTGATGGGCAACATCATCGAGCGCACCCGCACCCGCTGGGGCAAGTTCAAGCCCTGGCTGGTGATCGGCATCCTGACGACCTCCGTGGTGATCTGGGCCGCGTTCAACGTCCGGCTTCAGGGCTGGAGCTTTGTGGCGTTCTTCGGCGTCATCTACTTCCTCTACAGCATCACCTACACCATGCACGATATCGCCTACTGGGGCATGGTGCCCGCGCTGAGCTCCGACGCCGACACCCGCAATCAGTACACCTCGCGCGCGACCCTTTTCGCGGGCATCGGCGGCGTGCTGGCGGCCTCGCTGATCCCCATGCTCACCGCGGGCAGCAACGCCATAGGCGGCGACGCCGTCACGGCCTACGGCGCGGTGGCGACCATCATCGCCATTTTGGGGCCGCTGTTTCTGGCCTTCACGGTCTTCGGCGTGATCGAGCAGCGCGACTGCAATGCCGACCCCGTGCCGCCCGTGAGCTTCAAAAAGATCGTCGGCACCATCACCGGCAACGATCAGCTGCTGTGGATCTCGCTGATCTTCCTGTTGCAGGAGATCGGCAACGGCATTGTGCTCTCCGGCGTCGGCCAGACCTACATCTATGTGGAGTTCGGCTACGAGGGCGGCCTGTTCACGATCTTCCAGATGGTGGGCATGGCGGTCACGGCCTTTCTGATGATCGCCTATCCCGCCCTGTCGCGCAGGCACACCCGCAAGAAGCTGATGGACGCCCTGATGGCCATCGCGGGCGTCGGCTATGTGCTGATGCTGGTCCCCGGACTGCTGCTGCCCTCCGGAAACGGCGTCAGCCTCAAGTTCATCCTCATCACCCTGGGCTATATGCTGGCAAACATCGGACAGTTCGGCTTCTATCTGATCCTGATGATCTCCATCATGAACACGGTGGAGTACAACGAGCTCGAGCACGGCAGCCGGGACGAGGGCATCATCGGCTCCATGCGGCCCTTCCTGACCAAGATGGCCTCGGCGCTGACCGTGGCGATCGCGAACATCACCTACATCTGCTTCAACATCATCCACTACACCAACTCCATCGCCTCTCTCGAGCAGCAGGCCAACGAGGGCCTGATCACCGCCGAGCAGAAGGGCGCCGAGATCGACGTGCTGCTGCAAGGCGTGGCCCGCAGCCAGTCCGTCGGGCTGCTGCTGGTGATGACCGTGCTGCCATGCGCGCTGATGTTCGTTGCCTACCTCCTGTACAAAAAATACTACCGGCTGGACGAGGACGAGTACGAGCGCATCTGCCGGGAGCTTTCGGTCAGAGAGGCGGCGAAGGCATGAGCCTCACCGCCCGGATCGCCGCGCTCGCGGCGCCGCTGCCGCGCCTGGACAGCTTTGAACGCTATCTCTTCATCGGCCCGCACCCGGACGACATCGAGGTGGGCGCCGGGGCGACGGCCGCAAAGCTCTGCGCCATGGGCAAACAGGTCTCCTTCCTGATCTGCACCGACGGGCGCTTCGGGCTGGCAAACGCTCCCGCCGGGACGACGCCGGAGCAGCTTGCGGAGCTCCGCCGCCGGGAATCCATGACGGCGGCGGCGGTGCTCGGCGTCGAGGACGGGCGCTTCCTGCCCTTCTCCGACGGCGGGCTCTACGACGAAAAGGAGCTCTTTGCCGCCATGGCCCGCGCGGTGGGCGAGCTGCAGCCGGACATCCTCTTCGCGCCGGACCCCTGTGTGACGAGCGAGTGCCACACGGACCACCTGAACGTCGGCGAGGCCGCCCGGCGTCTGGCGCTTTTCGCCCCCTACGGGGAGATCATGGAGGCCTACGGGGCGAAGCGCGCGGACGTCAAGGCCGTCGCCTTCTACATGACCGCAAAGCCCAACCGCTATTTCGGCACCACGGGCTATACCGCGCTCCAGCGCGACGCGCTGCTGTGCCACAAAAGCCAGTTCCCCTGGGACTCCGGCGCGTACCGTTCGGTGAACCTGTACCTGCGGCTGCGCGCGGCGGAGTTCGGGCTTCGCAGCGGGCACCGAAGCGCCGAGGGCTTCCGGGTCCTGGGCGTGACGCAGATGCACTGTCTGCCCGAGGCGGGGCGATAAAGAAAAAATCCATCGGCTCAGCCGATGGATTTTTTGTCGAAAGACTGTAAGATTTCTCCCCCGATCCGTAGATACAGGGTGAGGAAAGGACGTGAGGCATTTGGACGACGAAGGCATCCTCGACCTGTTCTATGAGCGCTCGGAGCAGGCCGTTACGGAGCTTGACCGGAAGTACGGCGCGGCCGTCAGACGGACGGCGGGGAACATCCTGCGCGACCGACTGGACGTGGAGGAGTGCTTGAACGACACCTGGCTCGCGGCGTGGAACACCATCCCGCCGCAGCGCCCGGACCCGCTCGTCAGCTACGTCTGCCGGATCGCCCGGAATCTCGCGGTCAAGCGATACCGCGCGGATACCGCGGCAAAGCGAAACGGGAGCTATGATCTGGTGCTGGACGAGCTCGAGGAGTGCATCCCCTCCGGCGTGGATGTTGAGTCGGAGCTTGAGCGCCGGGAGCTGACGGCGGCGATCAACCGCTTTCTCGAAACGCTCGACCGTGAGGACCGCGTCCTGTTCGTGCGGCGATACTTCTTCGCCGATCCGGTCGCGCAACTCGCCGCCGCGACGCGCTTCAGCGCCAACCGAACGTCCGTCCGTCTTTTCCGTCTCCGCGAGAAACTGCGGAACTATCTGCAAAAGGAGGGCCTGTCCGTATGAACCGGGACGATCTGTCGGACGCGATCGGCGGCATCGACGGCCGCTTTATCGCGGAAGCATATTCGCACGATCCCGAAGCGGCGTCCGGCCCTTCGGAAAGGATCGTACGGATGAAAACAAAACGCATGGTCAGCCTCGCCCTCGCGGCGGCGCTGATCCTCTCGCTCGGCCTCGCGGCCTACGCCGTCGGCAGCATCCATCTGGCCCGCCAGCAGGAGCTGCGCCAGGATTTGAAGGTCGACGAGAACAATGCCGGGAGCTATGTGGAGTACACGCTTCCCGAGACGCAGGAGCCGCAGGGCGCGGTCCTGCTGTCCGCCGTCAACGACGGGACCGAGGAGCGCGTATATGTCAACGTCTCCCCGGTGACGGAGGAGGAGCTTGCGGGCTTCGCGGACGGCGCTTCCCGCTTCTCCTGGAGCATCGAGGGCTATGAGCTCGGCGGCTTTGCCGGACCCAGCCTGCCCGTTGATCTGAACCTATCGGGCAAAGAGGCCATACGCGAGGCGCTGCTGCAATACGCCTACGACGCCGAGACGCAGACCGCAACGCTGGAATGCTGGCTGACGGTGGACAGCTTCAAAAAGGCGATGGAGGCGCTCGGCACGGACACGGTGCCGCTGCAGCTGAATCTGAGCACCGACGCCGGAACGCGCTGCCTCGGGACGATAGACTTCGCCCTCACCGACGAGCAGAGCCGCAGCTTCGACTTCGGCCGCGCCGTCTACCACGACGAAGAATTTGATAAGGAGATCGAGATCGTGGGACTCGAGCTGACGCCGTTCAGCGCCGTGTGGAAGGTCCATTACGAGGGCGACGCGCTCCTGCATTCGCCCGGGGGAGATCAGCAGGCCGGTCGCGACTGGCTGCTGCTGGAGGACAAGGTCTGTCAGGACGCGCAGCTCGTCTTCTCCGACGGCTCGACCTTCTCCACCGGCGGGGCGCTGACGACCCCCTATGAAAACGGCGTGGTCAGGCAGTACTGCGGCTGGGGCGGCGCGATCGACATCGGCGATGTGCAGCGTATCGTCCTGCACGATCTGGTGCTCTGGGAAGCGCCGTAAATAAGACAGGGGAGAGCCGCGTCGGCTCTCCCTTTCCGCTTGCGGCTCAGCGTCGGATATGCTAGACTGTCCGCGGGGGGATGGATATGAGAAGGAAACGCAGGGGACTCTCTCTGCTGCTGGCACTGCTGGTGCTGCTCGGCGCGACGGTGGCGGCGCGCGGACTGCTGATAAGGCCGGACAGGCAAGCAGCCCCGTACGCGACGGCGGAGCCCATAGCGACGACCGCGCCCACACCCGCGCCCACGGCGGGTCCGACGGCCGCGCCCGAGACGCCGCAGCCGACTCCGACGCCGCAGGCGGAGCCAACGCGCAGCTATCCGCCGGTACGGGGCTACAGCGAAAAAACCTATCGGCTCGTCAGCGATCTGGTCTACACCTACGCGGCCAAGCAGGACGCGGGGATCGCGGAGCAGCTGAAGCTGCTCGAGGAGCTCAAGGCCGAGGACGTCGCTATGGAGGAGCAGTGGCGTGAGATCCTGGAGTATTGGCGTTATGTAAACTCCAACCTCACGGTACAGCCCGGCGTGATCCCGGAGGGACTGGCGGAGGACGACAGCCTCTGCGTCGTGGTGCTGGGCTTCCAGCTCGAGCCCGACGGCAGCATGGCGGAGGAACTGAGAGGGCGCTGCGAGACGGCGCTGGCCTGCCTTTCGCGCTACCCGCGGGCGCTGCTCGCGGTGACGGGCGGCGGCACCGCCTTCGGCAACCGGAGCGCGACCGAGGCTTCCGCGATGGCTGCGTGGTTCATCGAACACGGCGTTGCCCCCGAGCGCATTTTCCGGGAGGATGCCTCCGTAACGACGGCGCACAACGCCATATATACCTGTGCGCTCCTGCGCGAGCGGGCGCCGCAGGTCCGACAGCTTCTGATCGTGTCCAGCGACTATCATCTGCCGCTCGGCTGCCTGCTGTTTGAGGAACGGGCTATCCTGTACGCCTATGAGGAGGGGACAAAGCCCTTCAAGGTGGCCGGCTGGGCGGGTTGGGACAGCAGGGGTGTACAGCCGGACTCACCCATGATGCAGAAGACTTACCTCTGGAGCGTCGCGGACCCCAAATATTGAAACACACCGCCGGCTTTTCAGCCGGCGGCGTTCGTTCTCAGCGTCCCATGTAGGCCAGCGCCTCGGAGACGGTGTTTGCCATCGTGCGGATGACCTCGACCGGATAGTCGCCGACGGCGGTCTCCCCGGTCACCATCACGGAGGATGCGCCGTCGAGCACGGCGTTGAAGACGTCGCTGACCTCCGCGCGGGTTGGGACCGCGCTGTGCTCCATGCTGGCGAGCATCTGCGTGACCACCATGAAGGGCCGTTTCGCTTCGCGGCAGGCCGCCGCGATCTCCTTCTGCACGCGCGGCAGCTTCCACAGCGGCATGGCGTTGCCGAGGTCGCCGCGGGCGATCACGATCTCGTCGCAGGCGCTCAGAAGCTCCGGCAGATTGCGCACGCCCTCGAGGTTTTCGATCTTGGCAAAGAGGCGGATATCCGGCGCGCCCGCTTCGTCCAGCGCGGCGCGCACGGCCTCGAGATCCGCCCTGTCGCGCACGAAGGGCTGCATGACGGCGGTGACGCCGCAGGCTTTGGCGAGGCGGATGTTTGCCAGATCGGTGTCGGTCATGGTGGGCGGACGGAGCGTAAGACCCGGCAGGGCAATGCTCTTGCGGCTGTGCAGAACGCCGCCGCGCAGGACCCGGGCCGAGGCCCGGTCCTCTCCGGCGGAGACGATCTCCAACAGGAGCTTCCCGTCGTCCAGCAGCAGCTCCTGTCCGGGGACGAGGGCGGGGAAGATCAGCGCCGGGACGGGCACGCCGCCCGCGCCGAGGGTGACAGACGCGCCGTCCCCGAGCGTCAGCGGCTCCTCCAGCGCGCCGACGCGCAGCTCGGGGCCCTGCATGTCGATCAGCAGCTGGGCGGTCTTCCCCGCGTCGGCCGCGGCGGCGTGGAGGCTCGCGATCTGATCCTCCGCGCGGCGGAGCGTGACGTGCGAGAGATTGAGCCGGACCCCGCTCATCCCGGCGGCGAACATCGCCGCGAGCGTGGCGCGGTCGGAGCAGCGGGGACCGAGCGTCCCGTAAATATCAAGCATCAAAGCGCACCCCTTTTATTCCCGGACCGCGTCCAGCAGCCTGCGCAGCTCCTCGCGCGTCACGTAGTCAAAGCTCAAAAGCGCCCCGAGCGGCAGCTCCCGGATCATGTTTTCCATCATCCTGTCGCTGCCCTCGCCGAGATTTTCCGCGCTGTCGTTGAGCGGGCTGTCCGGACGGTCCATGAACTGCTGCACGATCACCGCGCCCATGGGATGGCGCATCAGATCGGCGATGGGGGAGACGTCCGTGATGTGCAGGGGCAGCGCGGCCGTTCCCTCGACGTAGACGGACTTCCGCACGCGCAGGTCGCGGCTGCTCTCGCCGAGCTCAAGCACGAATTCGCCGCTCTCGACGAAGAAATCGCGGAGCTTCGGCTCGTAATACGCGAAAGCGCGCTTGCCCAGCGTGAAGGCGACGGTCTTCGTTTCCCCCGGCATGAGCGTGAGCCGGGCAAAGTCCCGCAGCTCTCTGACCGGGCGGCGGACGGAGCTCTCCACGTCGCGCACATAGAGCTGCACGCAGGCCTTGCCGGGGCGCGGGCCGATGTTGCTCACATCGACGCTGACCGTGAGCGTGTCGCGGTCGGTCAAGCGGTCCCTGTCGACGCGCAGCTCGGAGTAGGAGAAGCCCGTATAGCTCAGGCCGTGGCCGAAGGGGAAGGCGACGGCCATCTCCTTTTTGTCGTAGTAGCGGTAGCCGACGAAGACGCCCTCCGCGTAAGTGACGACGCCGTCCTCGCCGGGGAAGTTCAGATACGAGGGGTTGTCCTGGAGCCGGAGCGGCCAGGTCTCGGGCAGATGTCCGCAGGGCTCGCAGCGGCCGAAGAGCAGATCGACCGCGGCGGCTCCCGCCTGCTCGCCCGCGAGGTACATACACAGCACGGCCGGGACCTTGTCGAGCCAGGGCAGCTCCATCGGCGCGCCGCCGTGGAGGACGACCACCGTGTGGGGATTAACCGCGGCGACCGCCTCGATCAGCGCGTTCTGGTTGGCGGGCAGACGCATATGCTCGCGGTCGGCGCCCTCGGTCTCAAAGGCGTCGGGCAGACCGGCGAAGACGACCGCGGCCTCCGCCCCCCGCGCGGCCTCCACGGCCTTGGCCAGCAGCGCCTCGTCCGTGGTCTCGCTGTGCGCGTCGAAGCCCCGCGCGTAGACGACGTCCCCGCCGACCGCCTCGAGCGCGCTGACGGCGTGGGGAACGTTGATGTGGCTGGAGCCCGCGCCCTGATAGCGCGGCCTGTCGGCGAACTCGCCGATGAAGGCGACGTCCTGTCCTTCCTGCAGCGGGAGCACGCCCTCGTTTTTGAGCAGCACGGCGCACTCCTCCGCGAGCTGGCGGGAGAGCAGCCGGCAGGCGTCCCGGTCGATCTGCGCGCCGGGGTCGCGGTTTTCCACAGAGCCCAGGACGAAGCGCAGCAGCCGCAGCACCGCGCGGTCCAGATCCTCCTCCGCGAGCGTGCCCGCGCGCACGGCGGCGGCGATCTCCTCGCCGGTGGCGTGCGCGCCGCCCGGCATCTCGAGATCGAGACCCGCCGCGACGCCCTTCGCGGGGTCCTTGACCGCGCCCCAGTCGGTGACGACGAAGCCGTTGAAGCCCCAGTCGCCGCGCAGGATGTCGGTCAGCAGCATGCGGTTTTCGGCGCAGTAGACGCCGTTGACGGCGTTGTAGGCGCACATGACGGCCTGCGCGCCGCCCTTCTTGACCGCCGTCTCAAAGGCGGGCAGATAGATCTCGCGCAGGGTGCGCTCGTCCAGCTCGGAGCTGCCGGACATGCGGCGCGTCTCCTGATTGTTGCAGGCAAAGTGCTTGCAGCAGGCCGCGACGCCCTTGGACTGCAACGCCTGCACATAGGCCGCGGCCATTTCGCCCGCGAGCGTCGGGTCCTCGGAGAAGTATTCAAAGTTGCGCCCGCACAGGGGGCTGCGCTTGATGTTGAGCCCCGGACCGAGCAGCATGGCGACGTCCTCCGCCTGACACTCCTGCCCGAGCGCCTCGCCCAGACGGCGCATCACGTCCCGGTCGAAGGAGGAGGCCAGAGCGGCCGCCGTGGGGTAGCAGACGGTCTGTATGCTGTCATTGACGCCCAGATGATCCCCGCGCTGATCCTGCTTGCGCAGACCGTGGGGGCCGTCGCACATCATGACGGACGGGACGCCGAGGCGCTCCACGGCCTTGGTATGCCAGAAATCCAGACCGGAGCAGAAGGCCGCCTTCTCCTCCAGCGTCATTTTGCTCAGAATGTCTTCCGCGTTCATGGGGACTCCTCCTGACTGCATTCGTGTGTTGTGAAGAAAAGGAGACGCCGCCCCGGGCTGTACCCTGGAAAAGCCGACGTCTCGGTAGCAGTATTATACGGCGAAAGGGGAGCCGGTGTCAAGGCAAAGGGCAGGTTTCGGTTGACGCGCGCCCCGTTTGGTGGTAATTTGTACCCATCAGAACGAATGGAGCAGGGGCATGCGGCAAAACAGCGACAAGTTCATCCGGATGACGACCGCGCCGGTGCAGCGCCTGATCTGTAAACTGGCGGTGCCGACCATCATCTCCATGCTGGTCACGGCGCTGTACAACATCGCCGACACCTTTTTCGTCGGCCGGATCGGCACGGAGGCCACGGCGGGCGTCGGGCTCGTGTTCCCGATCATGACGATCATCCAGGCCTTCGGCTTCTTCTTCGGCCAGGGCTCGGGCAACTATATCTCGCGCTCGCTGGGTGCGCGGAAGCTCGACCGCGCGGAGTACATGGCCGCGACCGGGAGCGTCTGCGCGCTGCTGTTCGGCTGCCTGATCCTCGTCCTCGGCACCGTCTTTCAGGGCACGGTGCTGCGGCTCATCGGCGCGCGGACCGATCTGGTCTCGGAGCAGACCGTCCGCAACGCCGCCGCCTATCTCCGGTTCATCCTCTGCGGCGCGCCCTTCATGTGCCTGTCGTGCGTGCTCAACAACCAGATGCGCTTTCAGGGCAACGCCTTTTTCTCCATGATCGGTCTGGTCTCCGGGGCGGTGCTCAACGTCGCGCTCGACCCGATCCTGATCTTCGGGGCGAAAATGGGCGTGGCCGGGGCCGCGCTCGCCACGAGTCTCAGCCAGGCCGTGGGCTGCATGATCCTCTATATCGGCACCCGGCGCAGCGACAGCCTGAACATCCGCGTGCGCAACTTCCGCCCCACGCCCTACTATCTGAAAAACATCGTCATCGGCGGCGTCCCCTCGCTCTGCCGCCAGGGCCTCGCCAGCGTGGCGGCGCTCTGCCTCAACGCGGCGGCCGGGGCCTCCGTCGCCTCTGCGGACGCGGACGCGGCCATCGCGGCCTTTTCCATCGTCGGCAAGATCATGATGCTGGCCTTCTCCGCGCTCATCGGCTTCGGGCAGGCCTTCCAGCCCGTGTGCGGCTTCAACTACGGCGCGGGCAGGTACGACCGGGTGCGCGAGGCCTATGTGTTCTGCCTCAAGGTCGGCTTTGCGTTTCTGTTTGTGATGAGCTGCATCGGCTTTGCCTTCGCGGACGGGCTTGTGGCGCTGTTTCGCGACGATCCCCGGGTCATCGCCTTCGGCGCGGTCGCGATGCGCTGCCAGTGCTGCACGTTTACCCTCATGGCGCTGGTCACGATCACCAACATGCTTTACCAGAACATCGGCCGTGTGGTCGGCGCGACGGTGCTCGCCGTGGCGCGTCAGGGCCTGATGTTCATCCCGGTGGTGCTGATCCTGCCGCGGCTGTTCTCTACGCCCGTCTGGGGCGTGTATCTCGCCCAGCCGACGGCGGACCTCTTCGCGTTCAGCCTGGCCCTGCCGCTGGCGATCCGGATGTACCGCGAGCTGACGGAGCGTGAGCGGGCAAAGACGGAGGCTGCGCCGTGATCCGGAAAAAACAATAAGGAACCGGCGGGAACGTTCCCGCCCGGTTTTGCGCGTATGTTCGTCATCCCGGCGTCTCGGCGATCCGCCGCCGCAGCTTCCGCCAGAACGGGACAAAGCAGAGCAGGGCCGCCGTCATGGAAACGACGTCGGCGACCGGCGTGGCCCAGGCGATGCCCATGACGCCCACCAGGCGGTTGAGCAGAAACATCGCCGGGATGTCCACCGCGCCTTTGCGCAGCATGGACAGGATCAGCGGCGTGACCTTCCTGCCCACGGACTGGAACATGGTGATGATGACCATAGCGACCGGGATGCAGGGACCCGTCACGCAGATGATGCGCTGGAAGCGGCTGCCGTAGTAGACGGTCTGGGGATCGTCGATGAAGGCCCGCACGATGAACCGGGCCCCGGTCAGGAGGAAGGCCGTCCCCAGAACGGCGACCGTGACGCTCAGGATGAAGGCGGTCCGGACCGCCGCCATCATGCGCTTGTAGTTCTTCGCGGAATAGTTGTAGCCGATCAGCGGGATCACGCCCTGCGACATGCCGGTGGCGACGGCGTAGTTGAGCACGTCCACCTTCTTGGCGATCCCGAGTCCGGCGACGGCCTCGTTGCTGTAGGAGGCCATCAGACGGTTCATGCAGATGTTCGAGAGCACGCCGGAGATGTTCATGATGGCGCTCGGCAGGCCGACGAGGAACACCTCGCCGGGGACGCCGCGCCCCAGCGTGACGTCCTGCGGACGCAGGGACAGGACCAGCTCAGAGCGCTTTTTGCGGATCAGCAGGAGGAAGTAGGCGACGGCGGCCAGATTCGACAGCAGGGTGGCGATCGCCGCGCCCGCGATCTCGAGGCGCAGGAGGGAGATAAAGATCGGGTCGAGGATCATGTTGAGGACGCCGCCCATGGCCACGCCGAAGCTGGCCTGCTTTGAATAGCCCTCGGCCCGCACCAGATGGGCGAAGGCGGCGCTGAGCACGGTCGGCACCGCGCCGACGGTGATCACCCACAGGGCGTACTGACAGCAATAGCGATAGGTCGCCGCGTTGGCGCCGACCAGCGGAAAGAGAACACCCCGGCAGGCGTAGACCAGCAGGCCGTAGACCAGAGCGGCGCAGCCCGCCGCCCAGAGGCTGAACGCGGAGGCCCTTCTGGCGTGCTCAGCGTCCCCTTTGCCGAGCGAGCGGGAGACCAGACTGGCCCCGCCGATGCCGAACAGGTTCGCCATGCCGGTCAGCAGCATGAACAGCGGCAGACAGATGGACGCCGCCGCGACCTGATTCGGGTCGCCGACCTGCCCGACGAAGAAGGTGTCCGCCATGTTGTACACGACGGTGATCAGCTGGCTGATGACCGTCGGCACCTCCAGCGACACGACCGCCTTCAGGACCGGCGTCTGTTCAAACAGCTCCCTGTTTTCATGTTCGATCACGGCGCATCGCCTCCCCGGACCGCGTGCTTTTTTGCTGAAATCATGTATGATTATA
>CADCLH010000008.1 GCA_902802215.1 Oscillospiraceae bacterium | reverse complement strand
CCCGGTGATCCACGCTTCGATCTCCGCGTCGCTGTCGCACAGCCGGTGTCCCCGCATGCCCTTGAGCGTCAGGGAGGGGCCGATCGCGCGGCGCGCCGCCACCGAGGTCCGGTAATACACGGCCTCCATGATGGCCATGCCGAAGATCTCCACCTCGCTCATGTTCAGGTAGTAATCCGAAATCGTGTAGATCTTCCACATCTCCGCATAGGGGACCCGCGGCAGGATCGTCACCTCTTTTTCGATCCCGTATTCGGCGATCTTCTCGTCCACCGCCTGCCGGAGCGCGCCCTTGCCCACCATCAGGAGCCTGAATTTTTTCTTTCCCCTGACGTCCATAAAGACCTTCAGCAGATCGAGAGGGCGCTTGTCCTCCTCCAGCCGCGCGACGTTGCAGAGGATCACGTCGTCCTCCTCAAAGCCGAGCTCCCTTCGCAGCGCCGCCCGGTCGGCGGAGAGGAAGTCCTGCTTCAGCACGCCGGTATCCAGACCGACCGGCGCGAGGGAAATCAGGCTGCCGTCGACGCCGAGGTTTTCCAGCTCCTTTTTGGCCGCCTCCGTCTTGGCGAGGATGGGGATCTTCCGATAGAGCCGGAGCGTCGTGCAGGCGAACGCGGTATCCATGACCTTTCCGCGCAGCGTGTTGACATACAGGCTGTAGGTGGTGCCGACATAGGGGACGAAGACGACGCCGTTTCTTCTGCACCAGGCCGCGACATGCGGCAGAAAGATCTGCTGGTCTGCAAAGCAGAACAGCCCGTCCAGGTCTCTGTCCAGCAGGCCGGTCCGCATCCAGCCGTGCGCCCCGAAATAGGGCATGAACATGTAGCGGACCGTCAGCCGCTCGCCGAGCTGTACCGTCTCGACCTGTTTTCTGTCCTTGACGCCCTTGTAGATCACGACCGTATGTCCCAGCTCGGCCAGCGCCCGCCCGAGTCCGATCTCCTGACTGTTGTAGAAGCCCTTCATGCCGAAGCGCTTCATCATGGTACAGAGAATCGCAAGCTTCATTGCGCGGTTTCCTTTCATACGGAATCTGTTTTCGCGGACGGACCGCTCTCAGCGCTCCGGCGGTCTGGACCTCCGGTGTCTGCTGACCAGAAGGGTCTCCATCTCCTCCAGATCGGAGATGTCCTCCTCGGGGACCGTATAGGTGAGCGGCGGCTTTTTCCGCTTGGCGACCCTGCGCCTCTCCTGTCCCAGGAACAGGACCTTCAGCAGCCCGGTCAGGAGCTTGTACAGAAGCGTCGCCAGAATGCCGAGCGTGCAGGCCGCGAGGATATGGAGCAGCGAGCCCGCGAAGGAGCCGAGCCGTCCGGAAGCGGCTTCATAGACGGGCCAGGCGGTATCGCGCCAGTAACGTTCAAACAGGTAGGTGCCGAAGGTCCCGGTCCCGAGAAGGGACCAGACCGCAGCGGCCCGGTCGCCGGCCGGATGGCGCGTGAACCACAACTTTGCGGCGAAGAACACCGCAATGCTCGGGAAGGCGATGAAGGCATTGAAGAAGCTCTGGGAGGTATCGGTGGACCACTCGCCCAGGATCTGCATCTTCTGCTCCGTGAGCAGGTATGTCGCGCCGACCCCCAGCGCGCCGAGCATCAGCAGCAGGGCGAGGTTTTCCGCGTCCAGGCGGCTCTTCGGCATGACGCGGTCGATATAGAAGCCGAAGAGGGCATAGAGCACATAGTTCCAGCTGGTAAAGAGATAGAAGTCCGAGCTGTGGAAGAAGGTCCCCTTGAACCAGAAGTAATCGGCCACCGCGAGAAGCTGCGTCAGGGTGTACAGGCCCAGTAGCCAGAAATAGTCCGTCTCCCGCATGCAGCGGGCGAGCTTTCGCAGGAAGGGGAGCATCAGCAGCATGGCGAGGTAGCTGTACAGATACCAGAGCGGGGTGAGGATGCGGCAGGTATACAGGCGCTCGAGGAAATCGAGGAAGGAAAAGTCCGAGTTCCCGCGATAATAGTAGACGTAGCTGACGGCGGAAACGGCCAGCAGGATGAGCGCAAAGCGACGGACCCTGTGCCGGAGGAGCCGGCCCCAGTTCTCCTCCCGGCCCAGCAGCAGCGCGCCGGAGGCCATGAAGAAAAGCGGGACGGCGATCTTGTCAAAGATGGAGGCGCAGAGGTACAGCAGGTGCTGCGGCATCTCGAACACCTCGGCGTAGAGCCCGAAGCCTCTGGAGGTGTGGTTCCAGAGCACGAGGAAGATGGCGAGGACCTTCAGAACATCCAGATAGGTTTTCGGCCTCGGGGGTACGGGGATAAAGCCCATAACGAAGCCGAGCGCGGGCCCGACGTCCCCGATGGGCTCGGACGTCTCCGCGTTTCCCTCCCCGGGCGCTTCCTCGGGGAGCGCCCCGGGCTCGAACTCCCGGTCCTGCTCCGCGCGTACCTCGCGTCCGTAAAGGCCGGGCTCGGACCCGTCCCCGTCCCCGGCACCCGCGAAGCGGAGGCCCGTCAGCCGGGGGTCCTCCGGCGATCTTCTGGAGACGGAAAAGAGCACCCACGCAAAGCAGAGCGGCACCGCGGCGATGAGCGGATAGCCGCAGCGGAGCTCGCCGTTGACGGGGCCGGAAAGCGTGCAGGCCAGCTCGCCCAGAGCGGGAAGCAGCCCCAGCGCGGCGAGCCCGGAGCGTCTGCGTATGCAGTAGCCCAGCGCGATCAGCAGCAGCCAGACATACAGGCCGGTCCCGATCAGAAGGCGGAGCACGGGCACCCTCAGGCAGCCGTTCCAAAGCGCGAAGAGCTTTGTATGCAGCCCCGTCTTGTAGTTTGCCGTCAGAAAGCCCTCCCCGCGGTCGATGGAGCCGTAAAACGACACCCCGTCAAACCAGGGATTCAGGTGCTCGCAGGCATTTATGAAGTCTTGCTTTATAAACCACCGCGGATGACGGCGGCGCATCTGGCTGTACAGCTGCTGAAAGCTCTCCGACGGCTCCCATACGGCGGAGGCCGCCGCTTCCTCTCCGTCCGCGGCTTGCTTCGCCTGCGTGAGGAGGACGGCCTCCCATGCCCGGGCGGCGTCGACGACCGCGATCTCTCCCCCGGTCATCTCGTCCGTAAACGTGTCGCGGTAGAGGACGGCCCTCTCCAGCTGGAGGCGATACTCCTCCGGCGTCCGGGCTTCACGGACCTCCAGCCGGGCGCTGAGCATGCCGCCGCCAAAGAGGAACAGTCCGATGAAGGCCGCAAGCATCGCCAGATACGGCAGCATAAAGCCCCGCCGGTGGCAGAGCGCCGCGACGAGGATGCAGACGGCGGCGATGAAAAAGCTCTGTCTGCACGTGGCGGTCATGAGAAGCGCCGTCAGCAGCAGGAAAAGCACGTTGCGCCAACGCTTCTCCCGCTTGCGCAGACACTCCAGATACACGCAGGAGAACAGCAGGAAGCAGGCCGTGTGCGCCACGTTGTGCAGCACGACCTGGGCGGCGCTCTGCCAGACCGGCAGCACGCCGAAGAAGACGACCGCGAGCCAGAACCAGCGCTTGGAGCGCGTGTAGCGGCAGATATACTCCGCCGTCAGCCCCATGGCGGCGGCGGTAAACAGCGCCTGGACCATCACGTTCAGAAACAGCGCTTTCGCCTGCCCGCCCATGGCCGCGCCCGCCTTGTACAGCAGACCGTAAAGCGCGGTGGTAAACAACGGATAGGCGGATGTGATCGGCCTGAGGCCGAGCCAGCTCATGATCTGGACGCGGGTATCGCCGTGGACGCTGCCGGGGTAGCACAGGAACAGGATCGGCAGCCAGAGCAGCAGGATGCAGCCGAAGGCGCCCAGGAACAGGTGCGTTTCGGCCTCGATGTCCAGCTCGTCGGCCCAGATGCGGTAGCGCGTTTTCCGGTCGCAGAGCAGCCAGATCAGCTCGATGCAGAGGCAGATCGGCAGCGCGAAGCCCAGCAGCACCGCCGCGTTCCCCGCGAGGCCGATCGGAAGGAGGAGCTCCCGCGAAGCGCTGTGCTCCAGCGCGAGCGCGCTCGTCATGCAGAAGGCCAGCAGCAGCGCGGTCAGCACACTGACGGGGCGCACCCTGCCCGGCACGTGAAACGTGACTGTATAGAACAGCAGAAAGAGCAGCGCCGGGATCAGGCTGCTCAGGGACAGGCTGTCGCGCAGCAGACCCTGCATCTCGCCGCTGAAATACTGCCCGACCTCCCCGAAAGCGCGCATGTAGCAGAACACGCTGACGCTCAGCGCGCTCAGGAGCGCCGCGGGGATCGCGGGCAGAACGCGCAGCAGCCTGAGCCGGATCACGGGGCCGTCGTTATTCAGTTCTCTGGAAATCCGGGCTGCGGACATGATGCAAGCCTCCGATTGGTCTGAGCGCTGCTGCGCGCGGTCATCTGTCTCCCCGGCAGCAGTCGCAGAAGTGCACGTACTCGTACAGCCTCGCCGCGAGCGTTTCGGGGTCGCGGGTGTTCCTGTCGAGGCGGCGGGTCTCCGGGTCGTAGCAGAGCCGCTTTTGCAGCTCCAGCAGCGAGAGGGTTTTCCCCGCATCCGCCCGCCCGGTGAACAGGAGCTCCACGAGCGGTTCCTCAAAGGCGGGGGAATTGTAGCCGTAGGCGTAGGGATTCATCGTCTCCGGATCGCCGACGCCCAGGCGCTCGTTCATGCGGTCCGTGTCGGTCCCGAGGGCAAGCGCTCTGCGGAACGCTTTCGTCCGGAACAGCGGGTCGTCCGGGCGCAGGCGGGCGATCAGCGCGTAGCCGAAGAGCTCGAAGAGCTGATAGCCCTCCTCCTGCGTGAGGAGGTCGACCTTCTTCGGGTCAAAGACGCCCAGACGCAGCCCGGCGTATTTCACATACTGCTTCGCGTAGAGCGCCGCGAACGGACGGCGAAACCGCGTCATGCGGCCGTAATGCCGGATCAGGCCGTCGGGATGGACGCCGAAATACTCCCGCCTGACACGCCGCAGAAAATGGGAGACCTGGCGGCGGATCTCCTCATCCCGGCGGTGCCGCAGGATCAGCAGCCCCGCCAGGCAGAACCACACCTGGTGGTTGAGCGTATAGTCGTAGCCGAGCTCGCGCCCGTCCGGATCGACGCGCTTCCAGAAGCCGGTGAGCGGATCGAAGTGCTGGGAATGAAAGACAGACACGGCGCAGTCGAGATACGCCTCGTCCCGAAACACCTCGAAGGCGTAGACCAGAGCCTCGATTATCCAGGCCTGACCGATCACGCCGTTGATGCTGTCCGCTCTGGGATCGTCGATGCAGCGGACGGCGCCGGAGGCGCTTTTGGCCTGCTCGTCCAGCAGATACTTCCCGAAGCGGCGGCACACGGCCTCGTAGCGCGCGTCCCCGGTCGTTTTCCAGAGGTAGGAATACGTGATCAGCCAGTGGGCGGTGTTCCGCACCGGGGTGTCCCGGTAATCATAGGGGCCGTTGCGGCCCGCGGCGGCGTGCCCGAGCGCCGTGAATTCTTCCAGACGCGCGTCGGCGCAGCCGCGGACGAAGGCTTCGACGGCCGTGATGTCCGGCGCAGCGCCGGGCATGTCCGATCCCGGATCGAGCAGCGCCCTGAACGCGCCGACCGTACGCGCCGCCGTCACCTTCCAGCTGTGGCGCTCCTCGCAGATCCGGCGGATCTCGGCGCGGTAGGCCTCGCGCCGGGCGGGCGTCGTCGCCATGGCTTGGAGCAGGGCATCCTTCATCGCCGCGGGATTCTCGGATTCAAAGAGGATGCCGGCCTTGCCGCCGTCCGTCCCCTCCACAAAGGTGGGCACGTCGCTGGCGACCACGGGGACGCCGTAGGTGTAGGCCATGAGCAGCACGCCGCTGCCGTAGATCTTCCGGTAGGGGAACAGCAGGAAATCCGCGTTCCCGATCAGCGAGGGGATCTCCTCCTCCGGGACGCGTGTGTTGGAGAACTCGACGCAGTCCTCAATGCCGTAGCGCCGGATGAGCGCGGCGTAATCCGTCGGGTCGAGCTTGGGGTACTGTTCCCCGCGGATGACGAAGCGGCATTTCTCCCGGTCCTTTTTGTCCATCAGGGAGACGGCCTTCAGCAGGATGTCGACGCCTTTGTAGGGCCGGATCCGGCCGAAGTTCAAAAAGCAGATGCGGCCGTCCTCTCTGCGGACGCCCGGATCGGCGCTGTAGGTGGTATACAGGCCGCGCGGGATCACCGCGACCTTCTCCGCCGGAATGGAGAACTTCTCCGTCAGCTCCGCCCGGGAGGCCTCGTTGTGGACGATCAGAAGATCGCAGGCGCGGTAAAAGCGGCCGTAGAGCTCCGGGTCGCCCGGAGCCGGCTCGTGCGGCAGCACATTGTGGACCGTCATGACCAGCTTTTTGTAGCACCTGCGCAGACGGAGATAGAGCTGCATCTCGGCGGAGGCTTTCTTGAAGCTCTGGATATGCAGCACGTCGAAGCCGCCGGCGCCGATGAGAAGGGCGAGCTCCGCAAGCGTCCGGCCGTAATCCGCGACCGCGCCGGCCTTGCCCCTTCCGCCGTCGTAAAAGCGGCGGATCCAGCGTATCCCTTCTTCCTGAAAGTCCGCGTGCAGATTGCAGAAGATCGTCAGGTCGCATTCGTTTTTCAACTCCCGCGCCAGCTCCAGCACATAGCGGTTTCCGGGCGAATGATGCTCCACCATCAGCACCCGCAGGCGCCTGTTTTCCCGCCGGTCAGACTTCATGGCAATCCCTCCGATTCTTTCGAGCCTATCGTTTCCTCAGCATGCGCAGGACGGCTGCGCGCTGTTCCCGGTCGCACGCCAGCAGGACGTGCAGCGGAGCGCCGAGCGCGCCGTATACGCAGGCCGTCAGGATCAGCGTGATCCAGCCTGTGGGCGTATACAGGCGGGCCAGGCCGCAGAACAGCGCCGTGAGCGCGCCGCAGGCCAGAACGTTCCGCCCGATGTCCGGGTAAAAGGTCTTTGCGGGCAGCTCCAGCACGTGCGCCATATACAGAGGATTGGAGACAAAATTGATAAAGCACATGACGATCACCGTCGTCCAGGCCACGGCGTAGACGCCCATGCCCGCGTAGCGGATCAGCACATACATTCCGGCGACATTGAACAGGCCGCCCGTCAGCGTCACATAGCAGGGGAATTTCTGCTTGAGCTTGAGCGCGTAGATATAATACAGCGGATGCATGGCCCCGTTCGGGATGCAGGTCAGGATCGTCACGAGCGTGAGCCGGTAGATGAGGACCGTATCCTCTCCCGGGATCCACAGGCGGTAGAACGGCAGGCCCAGCGCGGCGAACCCGGCGAAGGTGATGTTCGCAAGCAGGCCGGAGACCTTCATGGAGGTCTTGAGCTCCTTCAGCAGCTCGTCGACTCCGTGCGCGGCATAGCTGTGCAGGAAGCGGGGGATAAAGGCCTGATCGACCACCGTGTAAAGGCTCTGCACGATGGTGTCCACCGTTTTTGCGATGGCCAGCTGCCCCATGGCAAGCGACGAGAGCATCTGGTTGCATACCAGCAGGTCGAGCCCGCTGTTCAGGAGATTGCCCACCATGTTGAACGAGGCCCAGAAGCCCTCCCTCACCAGACGCCGGACGGCCCGGAAGGAGTAATTCTCCCGCGCCGTGTGCAGCATGGGCAGGAGCTTCCGGCTCATCCAGAGGTCCGTCCCCGCGATGACCAGCGCGGCGCTCAGCGTGCCGACGCCGACATAAGCCACCCGCGCGGGGAAGAGCAGATAGGCGACGATCAGCACGGCGGCGTTCGTGATGTAGGACAGGGTCTTGAAGACGCCCTTGAGATCCATGCGGTCGCATACATAGCCCGCGCAGCCGAAGACGGAGAAGACCGTGGTCACCCAGAAGGCAATGAACGACAGCACGAACAGGGCCTTGACGTCCGAGACGATGGCGGGCGGGACGGAGATCACGCGCTCCAGAAACAGCGTCAGAAGCAGAGAGAGCGCCAGCAGTCCGAAGCCGAGATAGAGATCGCCCCAGAAAACCGAGGCGAAATAGACGTTGGCCTGCCGGAGGTCTTTCTTGTGCCAGGCAAGCCCGATATAGCGCGCCGCGTACGTGTTCAGCGCGGTGGTCACGATGGTGGCGTACTGGGTAAACTGCTTGGCGAGGGTCACGAAGCCGTAGGCCTCGGTGCCGACCGTGCGGGTGATATACGGCGTCAGGACCAGCGTGATCCCATAGTTTACCGCGTAAGCCAGACCGGTGACGAGCATGGTGCGGGCGGTATGGATCAGCCTGCTCTTTTTCGGCGAGCTCTCTTCAGCTTCCAAGCAAGCACCTTCTTTATCTCTCGATTGGAACGGATGCGGCGGCCTGCTTCGCGGCCCCGGGCATCCCCGCGGTGCGCAGTACGCTCCCGGCCGCGTTGCAGGCGATGGACATCGCCAGAAAGACGGCGACGGTCCTGTAGTCGTAGTTGCCGCCGAGGCAGCGCTCGGTCAGCCCGTTAAAGGTCAAAAAAGCCATGATCGTCGCGGAGACCTCATACTGCACCTGGGACAGGGCAAAGATGTTCCGGAACGAAAAGAGCATCGCCATAAAAAAAGCGCCGATGCCCAGCAGCCCCGTGTTGAGCCAGGTCTCCATCACGACATTGTGCGCGCCGGTGGTGAGCGAGGCCATAAAGGGGTCCTTGCGCATACTGAAGCCCGTCTGCATCTTCAGCAGGGCGCTCGGGTCCCGCCAGAACATCCCGTAGCCGTAGCCGGTCATCGTGTGGTCGTTGGTCATGATCTCGATGACCCGCTGCCACATGGGGATGCGGCCGGTGAGCGTCGCGTCCTTTCCCATGGCGACAAGGATATCCTCAAAATAGGGCATCAGCGTCAGCATGCAGAAGAGGAACACGATGTTGACCGTGATGTAGACGAGGGCCAGCGGCAGCCGGACATGCCGGAAAAAGTAGATCGGCAGCAGCGTGACGATCGCCGTGATGATCGCGCCGGTCGCCTTGCACATCAGCAGGAGCACGATCTGGACGGCCAGCAGCAGCCACCAGCGGAGCGGCGCCTGCCGGTGCCGCCGCTTTTCCCGCAGCAGCAGGATCACCGCCGCGATGCCGAAATCCAGCTGTGTGCCGCAGGCGTTCTTTGTCTCGTACAGACCGACCAGGGCGTGCGTATAGTCCTCCGTGGACAGATAGGCGTACTGCGGATAGCGAAGGATGAACAGGATCGTCACCAGAACGAAGGCTCCCTGGGCCATGCAGATCAGCTCCAGCAGCGTCTCGAGCCGGTATCGCTCCTGCAGCCAGATGACGAACATCAGCGTCACGACCAGACGCGAGCAGGTGATGATCTGGGCCTTCCGGTCGAACGTGACCAGCATGGACAGCCCGAAGCAGAAGAAGACATAGAGGTACAGCGCCGCATATTTCCTGTCCAGGTGGATGAGCTCGACATCCTGCCAGGTGTCCGCGCCGGAAAAGAGGACCAGCGCGATCTCGATCAGGAACGCGGCGTATTCCATCATTTTCCCGACGGTCTCGCCCACAACGTTGGTCAGGCTGCCCGGAAAGCCGAGCGACACCAGCAGGCAGAACACCACTGCCAGCTCGGTATATACGCTGTTTTCAACCCGTCTCAGGTTTTCACTGCGTGTCATAACGCCTCTCCTGTCCCCCGGTGTTCATCGAAGGGCCGCCCAGCGGCCGAAGAAATGCCGTCTCCCTATTGCGCGCCGCGTTCCGGGACCATGCGCCGGTACAGTCTGTACAGGAACAGTCCGAGGCAGGCGCCGGCGGTGTTGGCGACCAGGTCCTCCAAATCGCACTGACCGATGCGCAGGATCAGCTGCGTCGTCTCGATCAGCGTGGTGAGCAGCATCCCGAGCGGGAGCACGCACGAGAGCTTGTTGAGATGCTGCGGGCAGATCGCGGGAAAGAGCATTCCGAGGGGCACGAACATGGCGACGTTCAGCCACAGATGCTGCAGCGGCTGCAAGGAATGCCGGCGGACGGCCTCCTCGATGGAGTCGAACTTCAGCATGATCTCCGTCTGGACGCGCCCGCGGCGGGAGAAAATCGTGAAATAGCCGGTCATCAGCAGATACAGCAGGAACAGCAGCAGCATGCCCTTGTTGATCTGCCGGAAGTTCTTGAACAAAAAGGACAGAAAGGCCACCAGTCCGATGAAGGCCGCCAAGATCAGCAGGGCGAGGAAGGTAAAGCTCAACCCGCCCATCTGGCTGATGATCAGCACCAGCGGCAGCGAGATCAGCAGGTACACCAGCAGGAGCACCACCGCCAGCATCGGGATGGCGGAGCGGCTCGCCGCGCGCTTGGCCACCGCCTGGAAAAGGAAGAAATAGCCGCACAGCAGCAGGATCGCGACCAGCACCAGCTGCATGAGGTCAATGTTTCCGAAGCGTCCCATCCCAACGGCTCCTTTCTGTCAGATTCGGCCCGCTCAGGCCGCCGCGGGGAGCGCGGCGAAAACGCCGGAGCTCTCCCCGATCAGGCCCCGGAAGCGTTCGGCGGCCTGCTGTACCAGCTCCGGGATGATCCGAAGCGGATCTGCGCCGAGCACATAGCCGGCGGCGACCGCGATCAGGCCGAGAACGATGAGGATCAAAAGAACAACGATGAACACTCTTTTCGTTCCGCTCATTGTACATCCTCCCCGTAACACCACCTGCGGCAGCATGCCGCCGCCGCGCGCAAGAGCGCGGGTATCCCGCGCGCGGGCACCGCCGCCATGAGCCGGAACAGCAGCAGGCTCACAGCCAGCGAAACCAGCGCCGTCCCGATCGCGACCAGTTTTTCCTCAAGAAGCGTCATGGCCGTCAGCGCCGACATAAAGCAGGAGGCGCAGAACGCACCGGAGGCGGCTGCGGCGGCGAGGATGCCCGCCGAAACGGCCAGGAGCAGGAGAATGCCCGCCAGAGTCACAGGCACCGCAAGCAGGAGGAAGAGCGGCAGCTTCGCGCCTGCCCTTCTCCGGCTGGGGGCGGATGCGGGGGCGGTCCGGGCGGCTTTCCGCGCATCGTTCCGCGGAGGCTCCGGGGCGGGGGCTGCGGCGTGCGGAAGAGTCTCGTGCGGTCTGTCGGACAGTGCGCTTTCACCCGACGGCAGACCCGTCTGTTCCGCTTCGGCCTCCGGGGAAACGGGCGCCGGACCCGCATGCTCCCGCGGCGTCGGGCCCTCTTCCTCCGGCGGGAGCTGTACGAGCTCCGGAGCGGGGGCCTCCGGCGGCTCCGCCGTCTTTTCGATCCGGATCGGCTGCGCCGCCGCGCTCTGCGCCTGCGAATCCCAGCTGCCGTCGAGGCCGATCTTGACGAGCTCCTGCACAACGCTCTGCTCGTCGACCGACACGGGCTTTTCCTCCGGCCGGTCGAGGGTGTCCTCGTAGACGTTCCGCCGTACGACGATCCGGGGGCCGCCGTCGCCGGGCCGGGGCAGGTCGGCGGAAGCGTTCTTCCCGGAGGCTTTCGCGCGTCTTCCCTTCCGCTTCACGGCGGGCGTCTGCCTGCCGTCGTCCTCAAAGCCGTATTTCTCCTGACTTTTCTTCTTTTCCCGGGCTTTTCTCCCGATGTTTCTTTTATAGTCGTCCGCGGTCTGCGACATGCCGAGCGAGCGGCCCGAGACGACGTTGTTGACGATACAGCCGAGCACGCGGGTGCCGGACTTGTACAGCTTTTCGAGGGAGCTCTGGATCTCCGGCAGGGAGGAGATATCGTAGCCGATGACAAACAGCGCGGTATTCGCCACCTGATTCAGGCTCAGCGTACCGGAGACCACGCCCACGGGGGGAGCGTCCAGGATCACATACTCGTAATTCTGCTTCAGCTTTTCGACCAGCTCGATCAGGGTGCTGTCCACGCTGATGGCGTTGTGCTCCAGCACGGCCGGCAGCAGATCGAGAAAACCGGACAGCGTCGTGATGGCCTCTTCCTCCGTGGCGTCGCCCCGATAGAGCGCGTTGAGCGACTGCGCGTAATCGACCTTGTTCAGAAACAGCGCGCCGAGCCGGGGGTTGCGGGTATCGAAGTCGATCAGCAGCACGCGGTGCTCCATGTCGGAGAGCTGGATGGCCAGATTGGCGGCCACCGTTGTTTTGCCCTCGCCGAGCGCGGCCGAGGTGACATAGAAGCAGTGGTGCTCCTCCCTGGTGCCCAGACGGTTGCGCAGGATATAGGCTGCGGCCGAGAAATTCTGCACCACGACGGAGTTGCCCACATCCTCCTGGGTCATGATGGAGCCCTTGCGCTTGTAGAAATCGGTGTCGCGCGGGATCACGCCGATGGTCTCCATGCCGAAAAGCGTCTCCACGTCGCGGACGTTGTTGAGCGTGGGATGCATCAGCAGCTCGATGACCGCATAACCGATGCCCGCCGAGAAGCCCAGGATCGTGAGCAGAACGACCTTGTTGCTGCCGCTCCCCACGACGCCGATCTGCTCGGCCTGCGGCTCGTTGATGATCGCGAGCGAGCCCAGCTGAAGCGTTTCCGGCAGGATGCCGCTGGCGGTTTCGACGATGGCGTTCCAGAGGGCGACGCCCTCCTCCGCGTTGCGCCAGACGATCTTCATCTCCAGGACCTGCGTGGTGTTGTACTGGGTCACGGTGATGGCGCTTCTCAGCTGCGGGATGGTGTAGCCGAGCAGCTCGTTCTGATTGATGACCTCGTTGAGGACATGGTCGCTGCGGAGCACATAGCGCACCGCGTCCACCATATCTTCCGCCAGATGGAAGTCGTTGATGTTCGGCGCGTCGTAGCCGCCGACGTACTTGCCGTAGACGTTCTTGGACGTCACGGCGAAGGAGCCGGAGATGGTGTAGGTCTGATAGGAGCTCTGCACCACCGTCATCGCGGACAGGATCAGGCCGAAGGTAAACCCCACGAGCGAAAGCGCGACGATAATCATCCAGCGCTTCTGAAGCGCGAAGAGCAGATCGCTGACGCGGACCCGTATCACATGATTGCTTTGGGTTTCCGTTTCCTGCAAGGAGCGTCACCTCCTGTTGTTCAAAGATCGTTTTCCGGGGCGGAGCCGTGTTCCGTTATCCGGCGCTCTGCCGTTTTTTCCGTTTCCTGCGCATCAGCAGGAGTATCAGCGCGAGCAGGGCGAGCGCCAGGACCAGCGCCGCGCCGTAGATCACATAATGCACCGTATAGCTGTCGTGCAGATTGATCTGCTGGATCTCCGCGGTATCCCGGATGCGGATATCGCTGCGGCTCTCCTTGTCGGCGCCCTTGACGACATAGTAGGCGCCGGGCGAGAGCGATTCAAAGAGCGCTTCGCTGCCCGAGCTGGTCCAGGTGCGGATCAGCTCGTTCTGCGATGAGTACAGGGCGAGGTTGATGCCGGGGATCTGCATTTTCCCGAACTCGGCCGTGATCCCGATCTGGACGCGGATCATGCGGTTGGTGGCGGCCACGGAGCTCTCCGCTTCGCCGTCGACATAGCCGAGCGCGTCGATCTGCACGGGGATCTCCGGCGTGGTGATCCGGTATCCGCCGGGCGCGTCCAGCTGGCGGATGCGGTAGCTCGTCCCCTTGTCGAGGCTGTCGAGCAGGAAGCTGCCGGTGGAATCGGTGACGGCCTCCAGGCGTTCGCCCCGGCCGGAGACGATTTCAAAGTGCACCCCGGCGAGACCGGTTTCGTACAGCTCGTCGGCGAGCGAGAAGCGGAGCCTCATGCGCTGGCTGGGGAGCACCTCCGGGGCCGGCGCGACCTTGGACTCCTTGACCACCTCGACCGCGGGCTCCTGAAGGAATCCGGCGTAGTACTGCGGGATCTCGCGCTGCCGCAGGGTGTACTGTCCCAGATAGAGCGGTTCACTCTCGCCGTAGCCGTCCTCCCCGCAGACGAGCTCGTCCACGATCTGTCCCGCGCGGTAGCGGAGCGTACCGTCTGCGGTGACGATGTTCTCCGCCGCCAGGACGTCGAAGCTCCCGCCGGAGATGCCGCGCCCGGTCTCGGCGTCGACCATCTGCACGCGGATGATGTTCTTTGACGGCATCACAGGGACCCGCACGACGAAGGGATCGTCCCAGTCATAGGTGTCCGCCAGAATGAACGGGATGTTTTCCGAGGGCTCATACCCCTCCGCCTCGGAGAGCTCGTGCAGCTCATAATCGCCGAGCGTGAGCTTTTCGGGGAAGAAGTAGGTGCCGGCCTCGGTGGTTTCATAGAAGCGGTAGGAGATCCGCTCCGGATAATAGGTGTTGAGGATCTGGAGCGCGCTGTTCTCACCGCCGTAGAGCTCGAACTGCACGTTCGCCTCCTTGACGGTGCGGTCGGTCTCCGCATCCACCAGCATGACGTACACGGCGGACTTGAGCCCCAGATCCGGCGTGTCGCCGGGTCCCTCTCCCTGACCGTTGCCGCCGCCGGTACCGCCGCCGCTGCCGCCGCCGCTGCCCGGGAGGTCGGGCGTCGGGGTGGGCGTAGGCGTGGGCGTGGGGGAGGGGGAAGGCGTCAGACTGGGCGTGGGCATGGGTGTGAACGTATGGCCGCCGCCCCCGTCGTCCGACCATACGTACATGGTCGGCGTGGGCCGCCCGTCGTCGGTCCAGTCTCCGCCCTCCTCGTCGCCGTACCAGGGATCGACCTGCTCGTGGTCGGGGATATGTACAAGATACAGGCACAGGAGAAGGATGACCAGCATCAGGATCATCATCAGGGCGCTGAACATGTCGGACGCCGGCTGCCAGAAGTTCAGGCCATCGTCGCTCAACCGGTGCTTCCGTTTCATTTATCCCGCCCCCCTGCGATCTGTTTTTCAAACTCTTCCAGGGTGATCGGCTTGGACAGGTAAAAGCCCTGACCCTCCGAACAGCCGCATTTGCGCAGCATGGAAAGCTGCTCCATGCTCTCGATGCCCTCGACCGCCACAAGCATATTCAGATTCCTGGCCTGCTCGAACACCGCGTTGAGCGCGCCCTGATTCTGTCTGCCGTCGAAGCGGCGCAGGTCCAGCTTGAGCACATCCGCCGACAGGGATTCGATGGCGCTGAGGGAGATGTAGTCGCCGTTGAAGCCGTCCACAATGACCCGGAAGCCGGCCTGACGCAGCCGGGCCTCCGCCTCGAGGACGGAGCGCGGAGACTGGAGATAGGCGTTTTCCGCGATCTCGATCTCCAGACAGCGCGGCGGGATGCGGTACTTTTTGATCATTTCCTCGAAGAAGGTGGCGATATCCATGGCGAGAACGTCGGTCTTGGTGGCGTTGATGGCCAGGGGGACCGGGCGTATGCCGTTGTCGATCCACCGCCGGATGGTGGCGCAGACGCTCTCCCAGATATACTGATCGAGCTTGGTGATATAGCCGTTGCTCTCAAGCAGCGGGATGAACACGGAGGGCGAAACGGTGCCGAGCTTTCCGTGATTCCAGCGCACCAGCGCTTCGCCGCCGATCAGCTTGCGCGTGTTCAGATCGAATTTGGACTGCAAATGGAAGATAAACTCCCCGTTGCGCAGACCGTCGAGGATCTGCGGCATCAGGATCTGCTCATTCCCGGGGGACTGAGCGGGCGCGCCGCTGCCGATCTGTCCGCCCGCGGCGGAGAAGCCCTGATTCTTCGGCAGCCGCTCGAGCAGCTCCGTGATCTGCTTGACCTGCTTCTGGTCGCGGAAGCGGATCTGGTCGCCCACCGGCGGGATGACGTTTTTGTGGAACTCATCGATAAAAAGCCCCAGATTCCTCCGCAGCATATTCCAGGAGATCCGGTAGGTGATATTGAAAATCAGAGAGAGGATCATGCCTGCAATGGAGGTGTAGAAGGCGACCTGAATACCGGACAGCAGGGTCTGCACGCTGGTCAGCGCGATATCGACCGAGCTGAAGCCGATGCCGCGGATACCGATGAGCAGGCCGATGAAGGTGCCCAGAATGCCGAGGCCCGTCAGCGTGCTGGGGATCTGCGACACGACGTTCTGCCAGCTCCGAAGGGCCAGCACGTCCTCGTTGATATAGTCCTCGATATCGGTCAGCACCTGGCCGGACTCCCGCTGGATCTGGACCTTCTCCTGATAGTCGTGGAAGATCTCATCCATCACGCGCTGGTGGAAGAAGTCCTCGATCTGCACCATGACCGACCAGGTGGAGCTCGTCTGTACCTCCAGCGCCCGTTCGATGTTTTCAAGTCCGAGCTCGAAGGCGCGGTAGAACTGCAATACCGGAAAGACGCCGAGCACCACCCCGGCAAAAATGATGACCTCCATCAGCACGATAAACACCGTGGAGACATCATCCGGCGCATAGGCAGTCAGGATAATGCCGCCGATCAGGATGAAAACAACGAGCATGTAAATCAGTCTTCGCATAACGATCACCTGTATCATATAGTACTTCCGGTGCCGAGACAGCGGAAGAGGACCATCCGGAAAGGCCGCGCGCCGTTCGGAGCGCAAACATCTATTCTATATATTACTCCTTTTGGGAAAAGAAAGCAAGCCAATCTGACATTTTTTTGTAATAATTTTCCCCTTGCACGAGGGCCGGGCCACCGTCCCGCAGGATGTTGAAAAAACGCCGCGGCGAGTTGTTTTTGCGTGCCCGCCGTGGTAGAATAAAACACATATTCCGTCAAAGGTCGATGACCGAGGGGGGAAGACATGGAAAAGAAACTGAGGCGAAGTCAGGTGACGCTTGTCACGCTCGGGACCGGCGTCATCCTCTTCGGCGTGTGGAGCGTTGTCAAAAGCCTGCTGTATTTCCGGACGGGTCTCTTTACCGGCCTGGATACGCAGGTCGAGCCGGAACTGCTCCCGTATATAAAGCTCGCTGTCGTCGTCATTGTGGCCCTGTTCGTGCTCGCGGATCTGGGCATTCGCCTGAAGATCGGGCGCAGGGCCCGGGCCGAGGGCATGGGGCGCAGGCAGAAGAACGGATATCTCATTCTCGCGGCCCTGATCGTGCTCGTCAACATCATCGGCGATTTGCTCGGGGTCTATTATATTGTGAAGAACGGTGTTCCCGAACAGTCCGGGCTGGATTACGTGGTCTCCGTGCTGGTCGATCTGAGCTCGACGGTCCTGCTGGCCGAGCTGATCGTCACCGTGCTGCGCGTCCGGAAGCTGCGCGCCATGTCGGAGGGCTGAGCCATGCAGATGGATTTTCATTACTACGCCACCTACTGCGCGGCCGTTCTCGCCGGGTATTCCCATGAGGACAGCATGGAGATCTGCTACAGCGCGCAGTTTGTGGACTGCTGTTCGCGCACGCTGCTGTCCGGCCTCAAGGCTCCGCTCTCCGCCGCGACGACCCAGCTCCAGCTCGAGCTGATGAACGCGCGGACCGATCCCGTCGGCCTTCAGGATATCACGCGCATCTGGGCCTCCTTCCACTTCCTGCCCGGCGATCTGTACGCGCCGGTGAAGAAGGCGTCCAGACTCTACAAGAACAAGGTCAGGCTGATTTGCGGCCCGAACGGGGCGCTGCTCAAGGACACGGTGGAGCTTGCCCGGGGCGGCAGTCTGCAAGCGGCGGGCATTGCCATGCACGTTCTGGCCGACACCTGGGCGCACCGCTATTTCGCGGGCACGCCCTCGCTGGTCGTCAACAACACCACCTACTGGTTTTACGAGCTCCTTCCGGACGGAAGCGAGCGGCCCGTCGCCTTTCACCACAGCCCCGGCAGCCCCGACGACGTGGACAGGGGCGTCTACAACGGCAGCATCTTCCAGAGCAGCGAGAACTCCATCATGAACCTCGGCCACGGGCGCGCGGGGCACCTGCCGGACTACAGCTTCATTTGCTACCGCTATCTGCCCGCCTGGGGCGATTATGAGGAGATCGTCAAGAACAACCCCGTCGATTACAGCTACGCCTTCTGCCAGATGATCTACGCCCTGCGATACCTGCGCGGCGACGTCCCCGTCTTTGAGACGGGACAATACGACATGGAGACCCCCGCGCCCTGGGGCGCGGAGATCCGGCGCATCCTCGAAAAGCGGCAGCCGGACGCCTGCGCGGACTGGAAGGCGCTGGGCGAGGCGATCTCCGGCCGCGAGATCGAGGACTTCGACCTCGGGCGCTATCAGGCGGAATACCGGCGGGCGTCGAAGAGGGAGAAGGACGACACCTTCCTCGGCCGCTTTTTCCTCGCCGCGATGGCGCAGAAGAGCATGGTCACAAACAAGATCTTCAAATCCGGGAATCTGCTTGCCGGTTTCTCGGTGGATTTCGACAAGAAGGGCTTCCGGGGCATCCGGGATTTCGTCAAGCTCGTCGAGGCGCAGAGGGGAGGGAGAACGCATGACTAGCATGAAGCGCGTCAAAAAGGTGCTGCTGGCCCTGCTGATGCTCCTGTGCGCCTGCTTCCTGGTCGCCGACCCGGAGGACGGCTTTTACATTGTCGCGCTCATCGTCTCCGTCTCGCTGACCGCCTACGGCGTTCGCACGCTGCTCTACTACTTCACCATGGCGCGGCACATGGTCGGCGGCAAGTCCATCCTGTTCATCGGGATCATCGTGACCGATCTCGGGGTGTTCAGCCTGACGACGGCCGACGATCCGAAGCTGTTCCTCGTCGTGTACCTGCTCGGCGTGCACGCGTTTTCCGGAGCCATGGGCGTGCTGCGCGCCCTCGAGGCGAAGCGCTACGCCTCCCCCTCCTGGAAGTGGAGCCTTCTGGGCGGGATCGCCAATCTCACCGTCGCGGTGCTGGCGGTGGTCGCCGGACTGTTCCTCCGCTCGACGGCGAGCCTGTCGTATCTCTACGCCGCCACGCTCTTCTATTCCGCCTGCGTGCAGCTGGTCTCCGCGTTCCGCAAGACCGCCATCGTCTATATCCAGTGAGGACCCGTTTTGCCGAAAGGATACCGGTCAGGCTTTACCTGACCGGTATCCTTTTGCGCGCTCCCGCTTGAGCGTTTTTGCTCAGAGGGATTTTTTGTTTTCTTTAAAGTTGGATTTAGTTTGAGTCGCTATGATGACCTCAGAAACGAGGAAGGAGGTCATCGAAAATGGACGCGACCTGTGTTTTCAAGCGGATCGAGAAGAAGTATCTTCTCTCCGAGGCGCAGCAGGAGGCGCTGTTTCAAAGGATCGGCGCGCAGCTGAGGCCGGACGAATACGGCCGCAGCACGGTGCTGAGCCTCTATCTGGACACCCCCGACAGGCGCATCATCCGCAGCTCCATCGAGGCGGCGGACTACAAGGAGAAGCTCCGCCTGCGCAGCTACGGAACGGCCAAGGCGGATTCCACCGTGTTTCTCGAGCTCAAGAAAAAGTTCGGCGGCGTGGTGTACAAGCGCCGCGCGGCCATGACGCTCACGGAAGCGGAGCGCTATCTGCGCATGGGGATCAAGCCCTTCGAAAGCCAGATCATGTCGGAGCTCGACTGGGCGATGGAGCTCTACGGAAGACCGAAAGGCGCGATGCTGATCGCCTGCGAGCGCGAGGCCTGGTTCGACGAAGCGCACCCCGACCTCCGCCTGACCTTCGACCGGAACATCCGCTGCCGCGAAAACGAGCTGCGCCTCGACCGCGGCTCCGCCGGGACTGCGCTGCTGCCGAAGAACACGGTGCTGCTCGAAATCAAGACGGCGGGCGCCATGCCGCTGTGGCTGGCGGACGCGCTGGACGCGGAGGGCATCCTGCCGGGCAGCTTTTCCAAATACGGAGAAGCCTATCTGCGGACGCTGGAAAAGAAAAACCGCCCGGTTGTCATCATAGAAGGAGGAAAAAGACATGTCGTCAATCTTTAGCTCGATCCTGACCGGGAGCTTCTCGGTCGGCCAATATCTGCTCTGCCTGCTCTTTGCCGGGCTCTGCGGCGTCATCGCGGCTCTTGCGCTGGGACGCGAAAGCAGCGCCACCCGCAGTTTTCTGATCTCTCTGGTCGTGCTGCCGATCATCGTCACCACGGTGATCCTGATGGTCAACGGCAACGTGGGCACCGGCATCGCCGTGGCGGGCGCCTTCTCGCTGGTGCGCTTTCGCAGCGCTGCGGGGAAGGCGCGGGACATCTCCGCGATCTTTCTGGTGATGACCGCAGGCCTCGCCTGCGCGGCCGGTTACGTCGCGATCGCCCTGCTGTTCACGCTCATCGCGTCCGGCGTCATGCTCCTGCTCTCT
>CADCLH010000007.1 GCA_902802215.1 Oscillospiraceae bacterium | reverse complement strand
TCTCTGAACGCATTGCCTTCCATGCCGAGGGCGTTCATCGCGTCGCTGATGGTCTCGCCGCTGCGCAGCTCGTACGGGACGATCCAGAACCAGATCGGATCGCCGGACGAGCTGGCCGAGACCGTCGCCTTGGTCGGCGTCGCCGCTGCGATCGTGGAAGTCACCGCCGTATTCGTGGTGGCGGTGGTCGTGGTCTTCGCGGTGGAGCCGTGCCCCGTCGTGATCACCACGGCGTCCGCATCGGTCGAGGGCAGCGTAAGCAGCTTCCCGACCGCCAGATGACGAAACTGGTCTTCATTGGTGATGTTGTTGAGTTTCATAATGGAGGTCTTGCAGACATAGTAGTTGAGTCCCAGCCTCTGGCAGATCCTCAGTACATAGTCTCCGGATACCATACGGTACGTCATCGTACTGTACGATACCGTTTCTGCGCTCGCGCTGACGCTGATCCCTGCGAACAGAGATACGATCACCAGCACGGAAAGCAGCATGCAGATGAGCCTTTTCTTCATAGTTGCTCCCCCTAACACTTACCCTTTCGGGCGGAATGATGACTTTGGCGCAGCCGGTTTGCCGGGCCGCAGCCTGCGAAAAGTAAAAAAAGTATTACGATTCGGCTATAATATTACAGCAACGCCGCCAAAAAAGCAAGACCCAAACCTCAAAAAATTTCAAAAAATTTCATTTCGGTAACACGCTCTGTCTCGTCATGTCGCCGAAACCCTTGCCGCGCAAGGCTTTCCGGGTTTTCTTCGGTCTGTTTCGCCTTTTCGGATCGGTCGCTGTCAGCCTCCCCGCGTTTCTGTTTTTACGACGCTGTAAGGGAGAGATTGTTCCCGTCCGTTTTTTATTTTCCGGAAAATTTTTTCTTTACGTCTGTCCGATCCCGAAGAGTCTCCTGCCGTTGTCCCGCGCGGCCAAGGCGAGCTCCCGCTCCGTAATCCCCTTGATCTCGCCGATCTTCTGAGCGATATAGCGCAGATTGCGGGAGTCGTTTCGTCTGCCGCGCATCGGGACGGGGCTGAGGTAAGGGCTGTCGGTCTCGAGGAGGATACGGTCGAGCGGGCAGAGCTCCAGCACCTCGATCGCCTTGCGTGCGTTTTTGTAGGTGACCGGTCCGTCGAAGCCGAGATACCAGCCCCGGCGGAGAAGCTCCGCGGCCATCTCCGCCGAGCCGGAGAAGCAGTGGAACACGCCGCGCAGGCCGTCATAGCGGCTGACGATCTCCAGACAGTCCCCGTGGGCCTCGCGGTCGTGGACGATCACGGGCAGCTCCCGCTCGAGCGCCAGCTCAAGCTGACTGATAAACAGCGCCCGTTGCTCCTCCTTCCGGCTGGCGTCCCAGTAATAGTCCAGTCCGATCTCCCCGACGGCCACGCAGCGGACGTTCTGCGTCATCTCCGCGATTCGGGCAAGATCGCCCTCCCGGCAGCCGGCGAGCTCCTCCGGATGGATCCCGACCGCGGCGACCACATACTCGTACCCCTGCGCGATCTCCAGGGCCCGCCTGCTGCTTTCGACGTCGCAGCCGGGGATCAGGATCAGCTCGACGCCCGCCGACCGCATGGCGGCAAGCAGGTCCTCGCGGTCTTCGTCGAAGGCTTTGTCGTCGTAATGGGCATGGGTGTCAAAAAACACGCTGCGCCCCTCCCCTCTCTCGATGATCGGGATTATTCTATCCCGCCGTCTGCGCTTTTGCAAGAGCGCAGCGCGGAGGACGGTTTTTAAAAAGCGGGGGTCCTGTTCTTGCAAAGCGAAGTCTGCTATGGTAGAATAATCAAGTATATATCAAAAAACATGTGGAGTGCCTGGAATGCAGCTTCTTCAACCCGGCGCCGGTGAGCGGAGCTTCCGCCGGACCCTCGCCTTTTTTGCAGCCGCGCTGCTTTTATTCTATATGGTATGTCCGGTCGCGCCGCAGCGCTGGAACGACCTCTATATGGCCTACGGCCGCGCGGCGATCTTTGCCATGGCCGGGATCTACTTTTTCGTCTGCCGTCTGCGCGGCAAGCCGGAGGTCCGCCTTGTCATTTATTATACGATCTGGGTCTTCCTCACGCGCCTGCTGAACACCGACTACTACCTGCAAAACGAGCTGGACCTGGTGATCAGCCGCGTGCTCTGCTGTGTGATCCTTCCGGTCGGCCTGCTGCTCGAGCCGGAGGAGCGGCTGCGGCTGCTCGACGTGGTCGTTGCCGTCTCTGCGATCTACTATTTCATCACGGCGCTTCTCGGCCTTTACGCGGCGATTTTCGGCGTGTACTTCTACATTCCCCCCGAGAACGTGGTATTCGGGATTGATGAGAACACCCTCTTCCGCAGCCGTTTCATCTATATGGTCGCCTGGGAGACCAACCGCACCATTGCTTCTGTCTGGTTCTATCTGTCCTGGTGCATGATGATCTACGCGTTTTTCCGCGCGAAAAAGGCCGCACTTCGCGTCCCGATCGCCGTCGCCTTCTGCGTGTTTCATATGGCCCTGGCCTTCAGCTACTGCCGCACCGTCAAGCTGGCGGCTTCGATCAATGTTTCGATGCTTTTCGTCCTGTGGGGGGTGCACGCTCTCCGGCAGAAGAAAAGCGCGCTGCGCATCGCACTCATTTTTGCTGCGGCGCTTCTCGCGCTTCCCGCGGCATACAAGAGCTTTGACGTTCTGACCTCCGGGACGGCCAGGCTGTACAACGCGCTGGACGTCAGCATCGAGCGCACATCCGACGCGTTCATGGGCGATCTCTTTCTGGAGGAGACGGAGGGCGGTCAGACCTTCGCGGACGCCCGCGATACGAAGGACAGCCTCTCCAACCTCTCCAACCGCAAGGAGGTCTATTTAAGCGCGATCCCCACCTTCCGGGAGGACCCGCTCCGCCTGCTGATCGGCAAGTACAGCGACAAGATCATGCTGATCCCGCACAAGTATCAGTCCTACCCCTACTTCCACATGCACAACGTGCTGCTGCAGGTCCTGATGCTGACGGGGATCCCCGGCTTCCTGCTGGTGCTGGCGTTCATGGTGCTGCTGATCCGGCGCGCGGTAAAGCTTTTCTTCTCGGAAGCGCCCGCGATGATCAAGGTGCTGGTCCTTCCGATCTCGGGCATCCTGTTTTACGGCCTGTTTGAGACCATACTCTTTACAGCGAGCGCAGACGAGCGTGCGCTGACCGATTTCCGCGAGCTGTTCTTTTTCCTGCTGGCCGGCATCGTCCTGGCCTGTTCGTACGAGTATTCGCCTGACAAGAGCAGGCAGACCATGGGAGTGTGATATACCGTGTCAAAACCCGTCATCATTACCGCCGACAGCACCTGCGATCTCTCGCCGGAGCTTCTGGAGCGCTTTGACGTCAGGATCATCCCGCTGACGATCCTGCTCGACGGCAGGAGCTATCTGGACGGCGTTGAGTTCACGACCGCGGATATCTACACCCGCTACCATGCGGACGGCGCGCTGCCCAAGACCTCCGCGCCGGGAATCCAGCAGTTTCTGGATTTCTTCACGCCGCTGACGGAGCAGGGCTTTGAGATCGTCCATCTCGACATCAGCGCGGAGCTGTCCGCCACCTGCAACAACGCCTGCATCGCGGCGGCGGAGCTGGAGGGCGTCTACGTTGTGGACAGCCGCATGCTCTCGACCGGCGTGGGCCTGCTGTGCATCGAGGGGGCGGAGTGCCGGGACCGCGGCATGGGCGCCGCCGAGATCGCGGAGCACCTGCGCGCGCTGACCGACAAGGTGGACACGAGCTTTGTGCTGGACACGCTCGACTTCATGTGGAAGGGCGGCCGCTGCTCCGGCGTCGCGGCGCTGGGGGCAAACCTGCTGCACCTCAAGCCCGGGCTCGAGATGAAGGACGGCAGGCTCGGCGTGTACAAGAAGTACCGCGGCGGCATCGAGGGCGTCTACCGCCAGTATGTGCGCGAGCGGCTGGAAGGCAAGGCGATCCGCCCCAATCACATTTTCATCACCGACTCCGGCGAGGTGCCGGATCAGACCGTGCGGGAGCTGATGGACATGGTGCGGCAGGCCGTTCCGGGCGCCGAGGTGCACAACACCAAGGCGGGCTGCACGGTGACCTCGCACTGCGGGCCGAAAACGCTCGGCGTGCTGTTTATCCGGGAGTAAGGAGTGAGCGCCATGATCGAACCGAACGATGTGATGAAGGTCGACGAGAAGGACTGGGAGCAGTTCAAGAAGGACGCGGCGCAGGACGAGCTGTATTACAGCGGTCCGGGCGACCTGCTGGACACGGCCGAGGGGCGCGCGAAGTTCTGCCGTCTGAACGAGACCGGCGTTTTCCGCAAGCCGGACCCCGCCTATCCCGGCTACAAGATCTGGGTCTTCAACAATCAGGGGCAGGGCATGGTGGTCAAAAAGCGCAGCCATGTCGATCCCCGTCTCATGGAGGATATCGAATACGACGCCGACGGGAAGGAGCTCAGCAAATCCTTCGAGCCCGCGTAAGCGGGATGAGAGCCGGGAACGCCGATTTCTCGGCATTCCCGGCTCTCTCCGTGTTTTCCGTTCCGTCCGGAAGGAGGTCGCCACATGTACAATTATTATACCGCGGTCTGCATCATGATCTGGCTGATGCTTCTGGTCCTGTGCATCCTGATCCGGGAGAACGGACGGATCGCGGAGAAGAAAAAACGGCTCTTCTACCTGACCTATCTGCTGATCGCGCTGGCCGCGCTGGCGGAATGGGTAGGCCTTCAGCTCAACGGGCGGGAGGATCTGCCGAAGGCCGCTCTACAGGTCGTCAAGTGCGCGGACTATATCCTCACGCCCACGGCGACCGGCGCGCTGGTCATGCAGATGCACCGCAACAGCCGGAGAAGCTGGCTTCTGACCGGCGTTCTGGCCGGGCTTCTCGCGCTCAACGCCGTGTTCCAGATCATATCCGCGTTCTTCGGTCTGACGGTTGTGATCGACAGTCATCACGTTTACAGCAAGGGTCCCCTGTACCCGGCCTATCTGGCCCTGTGCATGATCGTCATCCTGATGGTCATTACGGTGTTTTTTATGTACGGCAGACTGTTCCGCAGGCGCAACCGCTTTTCCCTGTATGCGATCCTGCTGCTGGTCCTCGTCGGCTTTATGATCCAGGCGGCGCTGCCCGGCGGCTACCGGGTCGCCTATCTCTCGATGACGATGGGCGCGGCGCTGCTGTATATCCACATCTCGGAGTATTCACAGCAGGAGGCGGACGACACCGTGTCCCGACAGCAGGAGCAGATCGAGACCGACGCGCTGACCGGGCTGTACAGCCGCCTCGCCTACTCGAACGAGCTGCAGCGCCGCGACGACGCCGGACCGCTGCCGGACGGCTTTGCCGCGGTCATGCTGGACATTGACGGTCTCAAATCCGTCAACGACAGTCTGGGGCACGAGGCGGGCGACGAGCTGATCGTCGGCGCGGCAGCGTGCATCAAGCGGGTGTTCGACGGGCTGGGTCGCTGCTTCCGCACCGGCGGCGACGAATTCGTCGTGCTCGGCGAAATGAGCCGCGGGCAGGCGGCGGACGCGCTGCGGCGTCTGGATACGGAGTGTGCCGCCTGGACCGGCAGGCTGGTCGGTGGGCTGCATCTCTCGGCCGGCTTCGCGCTGGCGGAGGATCGCGCCGGTCTTTCCGCCGAGGCGCTGGTCAGGGAAGCGGATCGGGCCATGTATGAGGCGAAGGCTAAGTATTATGCTCTCTCCGGGAAAGACCGCCGAACCCGGTCCCGCGAGGAAGCCGGCGTATAACGCGCCCTCGCGGAAAGCGATGCGGCAGGCCGCCGCGTCTTCTCTCAACAAAAACGGTGATCCCGTTCTCCCGGGATCACCGTTTTTTAATGTATCGCTGTATTACTTCTTGTTCCCCAGCAGGCCGCGGAGGATGGCGCTGGTGCCGGAGCGCATCACGGAGCTCAGGGCGTTGCGCGCGGCGCGCTTGGCGATGGTCTGGGCGCTGGTGGTCTTGCCGCCGGTGGCTGCGTTGACGATGTTCGTGGACAGGGCGCTGGCGACCGAGGAGGCGGCGTTCGTGGCCGCCTGCTGGACGACCTTTTTCTTCTTGGCGGCGGCCGCTTCGGCGGCCTTCTGGGCCGCGGCGGCCTCCTTCTCGGCGGCCTTCTGCGCGGCGGCTTCCTCTCTCAGGCGCTGCCTCTCGGCTGCGGCCTCCTCCTGGATGCGCTTGCGCTCGGCGGCGGCTTCTTCCTTCAGCCGCTGCTTCTCGGCCTCGGCCTCGGCCTTTCTGCGGGCGGCCTCTTCGGCGGCCTCGGCGCGCTGGCGCTCGAGCTCCTCGTTTGCCCGGTTGAGGATCTCGTAGGCGGACTCGCGGTCGACGCTCTCGCGGTACTTGTCGTCGATCGGGTCGCAGTATACGAGCTTCTGAACCTCCTTCGCGTCGGCTGCGCCCATCAGGCTCTGCGGCGGCAGGATAAAGGCGCGCTGGACGACGGCGGGGATACCGTCCTCGTCGAGGAAGCTGACCAGCGCCTCGCCGACGCCGAGCTCCATGATCGCGTCCTCGGTCTTGAAGCCGGGGTTGACGCGGAAGGCCTTGGCCGCGGCGCGGACGGACTTCAGCTCGTCGGGCGTGTAGGCGCGCAGCGCGTGCTGGACGCGGTTGGAGAGCTGGGCCAGCACGTCGCCCGGGATATCCGACGGGCTCTGGCTGATGAAGTAGACGCCGACCGCCTTGGAGCGGATGAGCTTGACGACCTGGACGATCTTCTGCACGAGGGCCTTGGGCATGCCGTCGAAGAGCAGATGCGCCTCGTCGAAGAAGAAGATCATCTTGGGCTTGTCGAGATCGCCGACCTCGGGCAGGTTCTCAAACAGCTCGGTGAGCATCCAGAGCAGGAAGGTCGCGTAGACCGTGGGGCTCTGGATCAGCTTCTGGCTGGAGAGGATGTTGATGTAGCCCCGGCCGTTGGCGTCGGTCTCCATCCAGTCCATGATGTCGAGCTCCGGCTCGCCGAAGAACTGCTCGCCGCCCTCGGCCTCGAAGGCCAGCAGCGCGCGCTGGATGGCGCCGATGCTCGCGGCGGAGACGTTGCCGTACTCCACGGTGAACTCGGCCCGGTTCTCGCCCACGAACTGGAGCATGGAGCGCAGGTCCTTCAGGTCGAGCAGCAGCAGGCCGTTGTCATCCGCCACGCGGAAGACGATGTTCAGCACGCCGGTCTGGATCTCGGTCAGGCCGAGCAGACGGGCCAGCAGCGTCGGGCCCATGGAGCTGACCGTGACGCGCACGGGATGGCCGACCTCGCCGAAGATGTCCCAGAAGCGGGTGGGGTAGGCGTGGAAGGAGAAGCCGTCGATGCCGAAGCGCTCGATCCGGCTGCGCATGTCGGCGCTGTCCTTGCCGGGCTTCGACATGCCGGTCAGGTCGCCCTTGATATCGGCCAGAAAGACAGGGACTCCCATATCGGAAAAGGACTCCGCCATGACCTTCATGGTGACGGTCTTGCCGGTGCCGGTGGCGCCGGCGATCAGGCCGTGGCGATTGGCCATGTTGGGCAGCAGGAAGATCCGCTGATCGGACTGCGCCATCCAGATTTTATTCTCTGTAAACATGTATCTGTCCCCCTATATGTTGTAGTTGTAAAATTATAATAGCACAACTCCAGGCACGGTACAACAGGAAAGTGCATCAAACTTTTGGTTTTTTTGTCCGCTTCAGTACAGGACGAAATGCCGGAAAGCGAAGGAGGAGCTGGCGTGCCCGGTCGAATCCGGATAGCCGCCCTGGAAGATCACATCGACGGGTCCGACGGCTCCGCGCAGGTCGAGCGCGAAGCGCTGCCATCCGCCCCGGAGATCATAGTACTGCTTCTCCACGGACGCGAGCGGCCTTCCGTCCGCGTCGTAGACGAACACGTCCGGCTGCCCGTTCAGCGCGGTGTTGCGCCCCTCAAAGCAGAGATAGGAAAAGGCCCCGGCGTCCGGGATGCGGAGCTTCAGGCCGATATAATCGCAGTCGCGCAGATACGCGGCCAGATCCGTTTCCGGGTCCCGGCCGAGCGCGCCGGTGCAGCTGAGGACCGGCGCGCCGCTCTCGCCGTCCTGCTCCAGACTCGCGCGGCGAAGCTCCCCCTCGAGCAGCTCTTCCCTGCCGATCTCCCGCGGGACGGCGCCCGTGAGCTCCCGGTTCAGCAGCGCGGCGGCGTAATAATCGCAGCCGTAACGCTCCTGCGCCGAAAAGCCGGGGTAATCCGCGTGCAGGAAATAGTCCAGATCCTCCGCCAGACGCTCCCGGTAATTGTCGCGTGTGAGCCTGCCGTCGCCGTCGTGCATCCATTTGAGCATGAGGCTGTTGATCCATTCCCCGTAATGCATCAGGTCGCGGTAGTTGTTGACGTCGCCGATGATGTCGTGCCGCCCGTCAAAGTCGTAGAGCCGGATGTTGTCGCATTCCAGCATGAGTCCGGCGGCGGTCTCCATGCCCTCAAACAGGGCGTAGATCTCGCCGGAGGCGAGCTTGTCGGACCAGTATCCCAGAGAATAGGGCGGAAAGAAGCAGTAGAACGTCACGTCCGGGTGAGCCTTCGCCGCGGCGACGACATTGTCCTCGATGTTTCTCACCAGGTTTTCCCGCAGGCTCTCCGCCAGATGCACGGGCGTGCCGACGGTCCCCGGCTCGAACAGGTACAGGGTCTCGATCTCGGGCAGGCCGAAGCGCCCCTCGTACTCCTTCATCGTGTTGGAGTAGTCGTCGAAGGAGGTGATTCCCGGGGCGGAGCCGGGCAAGGCTGCCTGCATGAGCATCCCGGCGGTCCTGCCGAAGAGGACGTCCGCATTCAGAAGGTACTTGTAGTCGTTCCAGACGCTGCGGTCATACAGGTAGCTCGGATACTCGCCCAGATCGCTGCGGAGCTTGTTCGAGCCGTAGAGAAGCAGGTGCCGGTCGATGCTCCGAAAGACGGTTTTGACCTTGGGCTGGTTTTCGAGCGCCGTGTCGATCAGGCCGCCGAGCTCATAATAGGTGGCTCCCGTGGCCGGGACCTTGACGGCGTGCGTGCCGAACAGCTCGTCCAGCTCGCTCGTTTTGAAGTTCACGATCATGGAGGAGCCCGTGATCACCGCGTCGTAATCGAAGTGGCGGAGTATCCCGTCGTTCTGGCTCCGCTGATTGTCGATGGGATAGAAGAAGCGGTCGGTATGCGGCGCGTGATAGTGGAAGAAGGGGTCGACCCAGGCCGTCAGCGCCGCGGCGCAGAGGAAGGCGGCAAACGACAGGATCAGGAAAACCGCCAGCCAGCGTTTCGCTTTCATCGCAGCCTCCTGTCAGAAGTTGAAGTAGACGAAGACGGACTCGCCGCCCAGATGGAGAAAGCCGAAGAAGAACGCCAGAGCCGCCAGCACCGCGCCGGCGGGCGTCAGACTGTCCTTTCTGCGGTAATTGTTCTCGGGGATCAGGCACAGCAGCAGCGCCGAGAGATAGAACAGCAGCGCCGACGCGCCGCGGATCGGCGACAGGCGGAGCGCCGTGAGCAGGACGCCGGCCTCCGGGATCTCAAAGCACTTGAGCAGCCCCTCGGAGATCGCCGTGCTCCCGAAGCGGAGCATGCCCTTGAGCATCCCCAGCCACTGAAAGACCGATTCCGCCCGGAACAGCAGCCACAGAACGTTCACGCTCAGGAAGGTGAAAAGCCATCCGGCGACGTCGTTGAGCCGCCTTCCCGCCCGCTCGCGCATCCGCTCGAAGACGCTGAGCGCGCCGTGCAGGAGCCCCCACAGGAAGAAGGTCCAGTTGGCCCCGTGCCAGATCCCGCTGAGGAGAAAGACGACCATGATGTTCAGGTACTGTCTGGCCGTCCCCCGCCGGTTCCCGCCGAGGGGATAATAGACGTGCCTGGTCAGGAAGGTCGTGAGCGAGATGTGCCAGCGCTTCCAGAAGTCGCGGATCGACAGCGCCCGATAGGGGGAGTCGAAGTTGATCGGCAGGTCGATGTTCAGCATCTGCGCAATGCCGACGGCCATGTCGCTGTAGCCGGAGAAATCAAAGTAGATCTCAAACGTATAGGCGAGCATCGTGAGGAACAGATCGCCGGAGGTCGCGCCGGAGATTTCGGCAAAGCCCCATTCCACGGCGGCAAAGAAGGTGTCGGCCAGGATCATTTTCTTGAACAGGCCGAAGCAGAACAGTTTGGCGCCGCAGGCCAGGTTTTCGGGGACGGGCTTTTTGCGCGAAGCGTCGTCAAACTGCGGGATCAGCTCGTCCGGCTCGGCGAGTGGGCCCATGATCAGCTTGGGGAAAAACAGGATGTAGAGCAGATAGTTCAGAACGGTCTCGTTCCTGCCGCTGTCCCGGACATGCAGGACATAGGAGATCTGCTGGAAGGTGAAGAAGCTGATGCCCAGCGGCAGGAAGAGATTCAGCCGATAGCCGGAGCGGAGCAGAGGCTCGAGCGTTTCGAGAAAGAAGTCCGCGTATTTAAAAAAGAACAGCAGGGCAAGGTTGGCCGCCACGTCAAGGATCAGGATCGTCCTCGACGCGCCGTCCCTGCGGGCGACGAGGGCCGCCGCGGCGTAGTTGAAAAGCAGGCTGAACAGCAGCAGCACGGCCGATGGTACGCCGTAGTACAGATAAAACGCCGCCCCCATGCCGGCGAGAAAGACCTTCCCCAGCGTATGGCTCAGGCGGTTGAGCAAAAAATACCCCGCCAGGAGCAGAGGCAGAAAAATCAGGATAAATTCGTAGGAATTGAACTGCATAAGTAGCACCTTTCCTCGGCGGAGCCGCCGGCCTGCGGCCGGGAAGGCCGTTTCCGCTCCGCCGCTGCTTACACCTTACTCAAAAGGCGCCCCGATGTCAAGCCGCAGCCGTGTCCTTCCGGAGAAAAACTCCGCGCCGGAAGCGAAAACCGGCCGCGTTAACAGCTTGTTATTCTGCCCGGTTTATGGTACACTGACAAAAACGCGGCGTTTTCCGCGCATGCCGCTGTTTCCTGAGGGAAAAGAGAGGGGGCAGCCGTTTGAAAACCAGAATCCTATCCGCCCTTGTCATGCTCACGATCGTGGCCGCCTGCATGCCGCTGGCCTTCACGCGGCTGCTGTTTTTCGCCGTGGCGGGCGGGATCTGCGCCTATGAGTTCAGCAAGAACGTGGAGAAGCTCGACGCCCACTGTACGCTCTGGGTCATGTTCGTCTACCTCGCCGGCCACGCGCTGCTGTGCTGGCTCGACGTCGGGCTTTTCTCCTACTCGGTGTGCTTTGTGTTCTGCATCTATCTGGCCCTGTTCTCGGGCGTACTGCACAGCCGGGTCTCCGGCCGCGGCGCGCTCTTCACGCTGGCCGGACTGACCTATCCCTGCGTGCTGTTTGCGATCCTGATGGACATTGTCCTCAGCCCGATCTGGTGGCAGACGCTGGTGATGGGCTGCGTGTCGAGCTGGCTGTGCGACACCGCCGCGCTCGTCGGCGGCACGCGCTACGGGAAGCACAAGCTCGCCCCGCTTGTGAGCCCACACAAGACGGTCGAGGGCGCGCTGTTCGGGGCGGCCTCCTCGGTGCTGTCGGCCCTGCTTTGCTGGCTGCTGTTTCGCGCGTTCTCCCCCATCCCCTTCTGGCTCTGCCTGCTGACCGCCTTCCTGACCTCGAGCGCCGGGCAGATCGGAGATCTGGCGGAATCGCTGCTCAAACGGATGATCGGGGTCAAGGATTTCAGCAATCTGATCCCCGGACACGGCGGCCTTTTCGACCGGGCGGACGCCCTGCTTTTCGCCATTCCGACCGCCTATTTCTGCTTCCTGCTCGCCGGGGTCGGCTCGTAAACGCCGCGAAAAGCTCCGAAAACAACACGAAAACGACACGAAAAAGCTGTGCTTTCGCACAGCTTTTTCTCATTTCTTATCGGAAAATACCCATTTTTTCTGGATGTAATAGCTGATGACGAACAGGATCAGCTCGAGGATGATCTTGACCAGGGTGGCCAGCGCCGGATGCCCGATCTTCAGCCCGGCGACAAGCGCCGTCAGACACACGACCGAGATCAGCGTCTGCGGGATGCAAAGGCAGTAGTACTTCAAAAACGCTTTCCAGTGGTTTTCCCCGTTGCGGAAAACATAGCGGTCGTTCATCGTGAAGTTGAACAGCGACGAGAGCACGCGGGCCGAGATCTGCGAGACCGTCGAGGCCGCGGCCGCGGCGAGGCGGCCGCCGAGCAGGGTCATCAGCAGCAGATACAGTCCGTTGTCCACGAGCCAGGAGCAGACGCTGCTGACGACGTAGCGAAAGCCGGAGCCCGTGGTCAGGAAGCGGAGCATCACCCTGCCGATGCGCAGGGAGTCCTTGACCGGATTGTAGTGGGAGCTGTAGTCCTCCGGGTCGTAGACGGTGGCGATGGGCTGCTCCAGAAAGGGGATGCCCAGACGCTTCATCACCAGCAGCATGTTGGTCTCGTACTCGAAGCGCTCCCCCTCTACGCCGCAGAAGGTCTCCAGATACCGCGCCGGGATGGCGCGCAGACCGGTCTGCGTGTCGGAAAGGCGGATGCCGAAGAGCAGGCGGAAAAAGCGCGAGGTGGTCCTGTTGCCCGCCACGGAGCGCGGCGGGATGCCGGGGAGACTGAAATCCCTGCATCCGAGGACGACCGCGTCCCCCTCCGCCAGCATCCGGTCCCCGCAGGCGACGATGTCCGGCAGCAGATGCTGGCCGTCGCCGTCGATGGTGATGACGCCCGCAAGCTCGGGCAGCCGCTCCGACACATGGGAGAAGGCCGTCTTGAGCGCCCGGCCCTTGCCGCGGTTGACCTCATGGGTCAGCACCGTGCAGCCGGGCTTCTCCGCCGCCTCCTCAAAGAAGCGGCGGCGTTCGGGCGCGCTGCCGTCGTCCACGATGACGATGTGCTCAAAGCCGGCCTCCACCAGACCGTCGACGACACGCGCGAACTTCGCGTCCGGGTCCAGGGAAGGCAGCACGATGGCCGTGCTGCGGCGGCAGTCCGCCGCAAAGTCCGGTCCTTCCATATCAATAGAGCTCCAGGCTCTCGACGTACAGGCGCTCGCCGTCGTCGTAGACCAGAACGCGCATGTTGCTGTCGCTGGTCAGCTCGCCCTTGCCGTAGTAGTAAATGCTGGCCTTGGTGCTCACGTCGACCTCGGTGAAGCCGTCGGACAGCGGCAGCACGGCGTTGACGGTGACGTTGTCGACGTTGATGGACGTGGTGTGCGCCCAGCCCAGTCCGTCGAGCGCGTCGTACATGCGGTTCCAGAGCTCGCCGTCCGGGTACATGTAATTGCGCAGATCGGCAAGCTGTACGCCGCTGTCCCCGACGCCGGAGATGTAGCGCAGATACGAGGCAGCGAAGGGGATGACGAACTCCGCGAAGCGTTCAAACTCCTCTCCGGACGCATACTTGGTAAACTGCTCGTCGCCCCGGTTCGGGTCGATGGTGACCGGATTGCCATCGGCGTCCCGGATCTCCATCTCCGCCTCGCCGATGATATGATCGAAGCGATACTTCACCTTGGTGGGCATGTTGCTGCGGAACTGGTAGTAGATTTTCTGGTAGTTGTCGTAGGGGATGTCCCGCTCCACGATGTATTCCTCGCCGAGCCGGACGCCGTTGATGTACACCTGATAGTCTTTGGGGACCGTGACCTCCATCGAATTGTAGAGCGCGTTGAAGTCAAAGGTCTCGCCCGCGACCTTCCAGGGGTAGAGCCGCCACTGGAGCAGAGACCACGGCTTCTGCGTGGTGTCGATCCTGCTGCGGTAGCTGGTGTCCTCGTCGATGGTCACGGTGCCGATCTCCCGGCCGCCGCAGCGCAGGCTGTAAATGCTGGTGTCCGCGCTGCCGCCCTTGCGCACGGCGGTAATGCCGCTGGAGAGCTTGTCCTGGATGAAGGCCTTGATCTCCTCGTCCGTCTGGGTCTCATGCGGCATGGCGGCGACCGCCTTCTCCATCCCGTCGCTCCAGCGTTCCCGATTGATCTTCTCCAGATAGCTGTCCAGCGCGTGATGCGGTCTGGTATACTCATACTCCTCGGCATAGGTCCAGACCATCAGCAGCCCGTAGCAGGCGGCGGCGATGATCGCAAGCCCGTAGAGGACGAGAAAAAACGTATAGATTCTGGCGCCGAGTTTTCTCTTTCCGGCCATCTTGTATCCCTCTCTCTCCCCGCCCGTTCTGTCAGGCGGGGCTTTCTCATGCAGATATCAGTATAGTTCCAGGGCGAGCGCCCGAACGTCGTCGTTTTTCTTCTCGACGATCACGCGCATATTGCTGACGGTCCATTCCTGCCCCTTGCCCATGGAGAAGGTGCTGGCTCTGGCCGTCATGTCGCAGACATAGAAGCCGCCCCCCAGCGCGAGCGCCCCGTTCAGCCGGGACGTGTCGACGGTGATGGAGGAGGTATGCGACCAGCTCAGCCCGTCGAGCATGCCCTTCATGCGCTCATCGAGCTCCGAGCCGGCCAGCAGATAAGGCGAGAGCTTCTGATAGCCGTAGTTCGGATCGTTGACGCCGGAGACATATTTCAGGTAGTTGACCGTAAAGCCCGCCGTGAAGTCCGCCAGACGCTCCAGCTCCTCCTCGCTGCAGGGCTTGATGAACTGGGAGTCGTCCCTGCCGCGGTCGAGGGAGAAGACCTCTCCGTTCTCGTCCCGGATCTCGGGCACGAGGCGGCCGATCACATTGTCAAAACGGTAGCGGACCTTGGTGGGCAGTCCGTCGTAATACTTGTAGTAGTCCGCCAGCGCGTCGAAGAGGATCCCCCGCTCCACGATGCAGTCCTCCCCCAGCCTGACCCCGTTGAGCCAGACGGAAAAGGTCTCGGGAACCACGACCTCCACCGAGCTGTACAGCCCGTTGAAATCAAATTCCTCGCTCTCGACCTTCCAGGTCTTGAGACTCCAGGGGAGAACGGACCACGGAAAGCGGGAAACGTCGATCCGGGGAACGTAGGAGGGGTCCTCCGCGAGCGTGACCGTGCCGAACGGCCTGCCGTTGCAGAGCAGGGTGTAGACCGCACGGCCGCTGCCGCCGCCCTTGCGGACGAAGCTCACGCCGTTGCGCAGCATTTCGCGGACGTGATCCGCGACCTCCTCATCCGTCTGGACCTCATGCGGCATGGCGGCGACCGTCTCGGCAATGCCCTCGTCCCAGAGCTCCTCGCTCAGATCGGCGACATAGCGCCGCATGGCCTGTTCGGGCCGGGACGCCTCATATTCCGCCGCGTACTCCCATACGCGGCTCAGGGCGAAAAACGCGGCGGCGATCAGCACGAAGCACCAGGCGTAGAGGCACAGCGCGTAGATCAGCTTTCCCCGGCGTGCTTTCCTGTTTGCCATAAGGGTCTCCTCGAAACCGGGATCACTTGTAGAGCCAGGCGTCGGGCAGAGGACGCGGCTGTCCGTTCTCGGCGGAGCAGCTGTTGACGTAGTGATCCTTGTAGTACATGACGGTGGAGGAGCCGCCGTCCATATTGATGGCGTTGACCGCGCCGTAGTCCAGCATGATGTCGGTCATGTCCTGGTAGGTGGCGCCGGTGGAGTGGACCTGACGGCCGTCGATGACCAGCATCAGGATCGCGCCGTCCGCGCGCTGCCCGATGGCGGTGCGGGGGTTGACGCTGCTGCTGGGCGGATCGGCGGGCATGCCGTTGGAGATCAGGATCGGGCCGAAGGAGACCGCGTTGACGATGCCCTTTTCCTGGCACTCCTCCAGCGTGTAGAAGCCGACGTGCAGGATGCCGTTCTTATCCAGTCCGGCAAAGCCCTCCGTCGTGTCGGCGTTGCTGTTGTAGCACTGTCCGTCGATGATGGTCAGGCCCTCGGGGATGCCGCCGAGACCGCCGCCGCCGTCGTCCTTGAAGCCGCCGGCGTTGATGCCGCCGATGGCGTTGTACTTTTTGACCATCTCCTCGAGCGTCAGACCGATGCCGCCGTAGGCGTCGGGCATGCCGACAAACACGCGCTTCGGATCGAGGACGACCGTCATGTACCCCATGTAGCCGTTGCCCTTGACGTCCAGCAGAAGGATGCCGTCTCCGTCCTCGTCCACCAGACCGTAGGCGTCGGTATGGCTGTCGCCCTCGCCGGAGCCGATCTCCTCGTGCGCGGCGATGGTGATGAGGCTTTCATCCGCCTGAATGTCCGTGGGGGCCTCTTCCTTCTTTGTAAGCTCCGCCATCTCCGCCTCCGTCAGAAACAGGCGGGGGATGAAGCGGAAGCGGCGCGTCTCGTTCATGGTCGTGATGAACATGTCGCGCAGCGCGGGAGACGGGCCCTTGACGATCACGTATTCCAGCCCGAGGCAGAAGCAGCCGACGACCAGCACCGTGACGATGATGAAGCCTGCCACCCTGTCCCAGAAGCGCATTCTCTTATAATGCCGGAGCTTTTTCCTGCGGCGGGCGCGCTCGGCCTCAAGAGCGAGCTCCTGCCCGTTCCCGGACTCTGCGGCGGTTTCGGCCGCGGTAGATTCAAGCGCCGGGGATTCTGTCTTTTTTCTCTTCACAGTTACACCTTCATAGAATAGTTGATGGATCCGGAGGGACCCCATTTACATAACAACCCAAAATTACACGCTATTTTACCACATGGCACGGACGCTGGCAAGCGCATTTTGCCGGAATTCATAATTTGTTAGATAATACCGCCCGTGCCGGGCAAAAACAAGGGAATCCTGTCGAATCCGCACAGTATGACTTTTCGGTACGCAGAAAAGTTCCCGCCCTCTCACTGAGGGCGGGAAGCGGGAAAAGGATCAGGGCTTGAAGCGGATCACAAGGACCAGGCCGCCTGCGAGGATCAGCGTCCAGAGTCCCAGCAGCAGCCAGGTCTCCCGGGTCGGGACGAAGGCCGCCTGTGCCTGCTCCGTCTGCGTCTGCGCATCCGGAGCGGCGCCCGTCTCCGGTCGCTCGCCGTCAAGGTCGGGCCTGTCCGGAGGCGGGCTCGTCGGAGCGTCGTCGGGCCTGTCCGGGGGCGGGCTCGCCGGTGCGCCGTCGGCTCTGTCCGGGGGTGGGCTCGCCGGTGCGCCGTCGGGGCGCTCGCCGGGTCCTCCGCCGGGGCGCTGCATGCCGCCCCAGTTCATGCTGCCGCCGAACATGGGGCTCGCGGCGTTGCCGTAGGCGGCCGCCGTCTCCGTGAGCGTCAGTTCCTCCGACCTGTCGCCGATCACGATGCGGTAGCTCTCTCCGAGCTTCAGTTCGGGCGAGCTGAGCGCCACGGAGCTGAAGGAGCAGGGCGGCGCATAGCGCAGGAGAGCGCGGCCGTCGAGCGTCTCCAGAGAGATCTCCGTCCCGGCCTCGGCTCCTTCGCTGAAATTGTAGAGGATCGCGCACTGGGTGGACGTAGCGTCAAAGCTCTCGGCCATGGAGTAGCTGCCGCAGGCGACGATCTCACCGCCCGAGACGGCGCAGACGCCGCCGCTCTCGCTGCCGTAGTCCAGCGCGCTGTTCGTCCCGTCCGCCGGCAGGCTCACGCGGATGACGCCGCCGCTGATGCGGATGTCGCCGTTGGAGTCGAGACCGTCCGCGTCCCGGGCGCCGGCATTGACCACCGTGAGCGTGCCGCCGCTGACGGATATCCAGGTCTCCGAGCTCGCTTCGGGCGCAAAGGGGTCAAAGCCGCCGTTGGCGTTCAGGCCGTCGTCCGTCGGGAAGATCGTCAGATCGCCGCCGGAGACGTCGATGGTCGGCGCTTCGATCCCCTCATGGCACTCGTCGATCCGAAGCGTGCCGCCCCGGATGCAGACCGAGGCGTCGGAATGGATCCCGTCGTCTCCGGCGGTGATCTCCAGGCTGCCGCCCTCGATCAGGATCTCCCCGCCGCTGTGGACGCCGTCCTCCGCGGCGCTGAGGGAAAAGCTCCCCGATTCGATCAGCAGAAGACCGTCCGCGCCCTTGAGGGCGAGCGCATCGTCTCCGGCCTGCGCGGTGATAACGGCGCGGCAGATGCGCAGGCCGTCATTCGCGCGGATCGCATCCCGCGGCGCGCTGACGTCCAGACGGCCGCCCGTGACGACCAGCTCGTCGTTCACCGCGATGCCGTGCCCGCAGCCCGCCGTGACCGTCAGGCTGCCGCTGCCGTTGACGGTCAGATCGTCGTGGGAGAAGATCACGCCGTCCGTCCTGTCCGCCAGCGCCCGTTCGGAATAGACTTCGCCGCTCGTCATGCTGTTGACCGAGCCCGCGGCCAGCGTCAGAAAAACCTTGTCCGCCTGCTCGACACGCAGGCAGGCGTCGTCGCTGCGCCGGAGCGTCACGCCGTCAAGCAGCAGCCAGACCTTGGCGCCGCTGTCGGCGTCGACGATCACGCTGCCGTCGTCCAGCGCACCGCGCAGCACATAGCGTCCGGCCTTGGCAATGACGACGCTGCCGTCGTAAAAGTAGGCGCCGCCGCCCGAGATCGAAGCCGTGTCGCCCTTGAGCGTGATCACGGGGACATGCGTTGTGTCCCAGCTCCCGTCGAGATCGTTGGCGGTGAACCAGACCGACGGGGCGGCGCCTTCGGCGTCCTCGTCCACGATGACGCGGAGGCCGAAGCGCTCGCCGTTGATGAACAGAACGGTCAGCAGCAGCGTGAAAAGCAGCACGGCAACGCAGATAAAATCGATGTATTTGTGCGTCGACATGGATGGTTGACCTCCGTCCGGAGCGCGGCCGCTCAGCTCATATAGTCGCCGTTGTAGCTGACCAGAACGGCGCTCTGCACGCCCTTGAGCTCCGCGAGCCGGTTGATGAAGTCCGTATCGCCGCCGAGCAGGCGGACCTCGAGATTGAGCTCCGAAAGGCCGCGCTGCACGCTCTTGCTCTTGACGACGCAGCGCTTCGTGTTCTCACGCAGGAGCGCCATGGCCGCCTCCTCGCTCGCCGGACCGTCGCAGCTGAGCACGACGATATAGGGCTTCGTCGTGTCGCTGCGGTTGGCAAAGATCAGGAGGATCGCGCCGATCAGCACACTGCCGAAAACCGCCAGCGGGATCATGCCCGCCGCCAGCACGATGCCGACCGCGATGGCCCAGAACAGAAACGCGATGTCCAGCGGCTCCTTGATGGCGGTGCGGAAGCGCACGATGGACAGCGCGCCCACCATGCCCAGCGACAGCACCACGTTCGACGTGACGGCCAGGATCACCAGCGTCGTGATCATCGTCAGCGCCACCAGCGTGACCCCGAAGCTCGCCGAATACATCACGCCCGCAAAGGTCTTCTTGTAGACGAAGAAGATGAACAGTCCCACGCCGAAGGCGAGGACCATCGCCAGTACCATGTCCAGCAGGCTCACGGCGTTGACGTTTTCGAGAAAGCTGGATTTGAAGATATCGCTGAAGCTCATGTCGGTTTACTCCTTTGTATCGTTATGGCCTTTATCCGTAGATCCTGCATTGGGCATACTTGGAAAACGCGCTCGCGCGGAGGTTCCCGGTCTGCACCGCGTCTCGGATGACCGAGGGCAGATACGCGTCCCATTTCACCTCCAGCAGAATGGGCGCGTCCCCCGCCGGGATCGTCACGCAGTCCGGGTTCAGAAAGTCGGTGCACCCAAGTCCCGTACGGATGTCATAGTCGAAGGTGACGCGCACATTGCCGGGCCGGTAGAGAAAAGGCTCGCGCGTGTAGTCCACGATGGTCTTCGGCCGCATGCCCTGATACCGCATCTTGCAGTACAGCTCCTGCACCAGCGGTCTGCCGCTCGCAAGCATCCAGTCCAGGTCCCCGGCGATGAGCTTCCGCGTCTCCTCCGCGCTCACTTCCGCGCTGAACTTCGTCCCGAGACCGCCGCGCCGCATCTTCTTCTCCAGACGGATGACTGACGCATCCCCGTTGTAGCAGCGGATGCGGAACTTCTCGCGCGGGTCGGCTCCGTCGATCTTCTCCCGCAGCGCCCTGTCGCCCGGGGTGTCAAAGTAGAGGCTCCGGACCCGGTATCGCCCGTCGACCGCATGCGGGTCCGTCTCGGCTACGGCGCGCAGCCGCTGCCGGATGCACAGCAGATCGGCATAGCTGATCTCATGCTTCCATTCATGCCGCCAGGCGGTCTCCATGTCCCGTCACCCTCTCTCCCGTTTCGCCGGGAAGCGCTGTATCAATTTAGTATAAGCGCTGCGGCGCGGGCTGTCAACTCGAAGCGAAGCGTTCACCGGGGGCGGGCTGTCTTTCATGCCAAAAAACGCTGTTGCCTGCCCCTGCGAAAGCTGGTATACTGTTTCCCAGCCTCACGGCATGCGGAAACGGAGGAGAGCTTATCATGGTGGACATCACAAAAGACGCGGTTTTGCAGGAGCGCGGGATCTGTTTCGGCCTGGTGGAGGTGCGCTATCCCGAGCCGGAGGCCTGGCAGCCGGAAGCCTTTTACGCGGCGGCCGACGAGGTGATCTGCTCGCTGCGGGAGGAGTACCGGGACTACGACCGGAAGGCCGTCTTCGGAGAGCACCCGTACAGCCGCTTCTTCAAGAAATTCAAGAAGACCTATCCCGTCATGCTGCAATTTGAATCCTGCCTGTTTCAGGGCAGACCGTTCCCGCACGGAAACCCCGTGGCGGAGGTGCCCTTCCTCGCGGAGCTGCGGACGCGGGTGCTCATGGGCACCCACGATCTCGACCGGGTGCGGGGACCTATCCTGCTCTGCTCCGGCACGGAGAAGGAGCTCTTCCCGGGGATGCGGGGCGAGGCCCACACCTACCCCAACGACGTGGTGGGCCGGGACGACGGGGGCGTCATTTTCAGTATGATCGCCGGCGCCGACGACCGGACCTGCGCCCATCCCGAGAGCCGTCATGTGTTCTATCCGGTCTTCGGCGTGCCGAATTTTTCCGTGGAGGCCATGGAGGAGGCGCAGCGGACCGCCGCCGCTTACGCCCGCATTCTGGCGCCGGACGCCGAGATCGCCTTTCAAATGCTGTAAGGGGGATGCCGCATGATACGAAAAATCGTCGACCTTGCCAAAAGGACGCAGCGCATCTACGCGGGCAATGAGATGGGCGTCTATTCCGGCTATGCCACGCTCTATATCCTCATGGCCATGATCCCGCTGCTGACGCTGGTGATCGGGCTGGTGAATCTGGTGCCGACCGTCGATCTGGAGAACCTCAGATCCGTTGTGCAGGAGCTGCTGCCCGACGTGCCGCAGGTCCAGACCCTGTTTGAGACCGTGATTGCCAACGTCAACCGCCGGGCGGGCACGCTCGCCGTCTCCGTATCGGCGATCACCTCGCTGTGGTCGGCCTCCACCGGCGTCGCGGCCATCCAGGACGGGCTGCAGAAGATCAGCGGGACCGGCGGCTCGTTCATCCGGAAGCGGGGCGCGGCGCTGCTGTATACGCTGCTGTTTGTGCTGCTGATCCCGGCGCTGCTGGTCTTCCGGGTGCTGCGCGGCTCGATCGAGACGCTGATCGCCTCCCTCAACCAGGCGCTGAACATCCCCGATATCGCCAGCTGGCTGCTGCGCTTCATGGAGTACAGCGGGATCATCACGGTCGCCGCGATGGTGCTGGTGATCCTGCTGACCTACACCTTTTTGCAGGGCGGGCGGCGCAGGCTACGCCTCCAGCTGCCCGGGGCGGTGTTCACGACCGTGCTGTGGCTGGCCTTCTCGGCCTTCTTCGAGATCTTCATCACCCGCTTCTGGAAGGCCTCGTCGCT
>CADCLH010000006.1 GCA_902802215.1 Oscillospiraceae bacterium | reverse complement strand
TCGTTGGCGGCGGTGAACACGTCCTTGAGCTGCAGCCCGTAGGCCACGGTCGAGGAGTCGATCTCGCTGGTGTTCTCGTCGCGCACGTCGGCGCGGAACTCCTTGTAGTCGAAATACTGGTAGAGGTTGTCGAGGGTGATCTTGACCTCGAAGGCCTCGTTCGGGATCGGAGTCGGCGCGGCGGGCGCCTGCTCCGATCCGTCCTTTTTTCCTTTTTTCTTCCCGCAGGCGGCCAGCGAAAACGCCATGCACAGCGCCAGCAGGAGCGCGATCGCTCTTTTCATGCTTCTCCCCCCTCCGTCACGGGCAGGCCGCAGACGCCGCCCTCGCAGACATACCAGGTCGCTTTTCCGTCCTTTGCCTCCATCGGCGCGGTGAACGGGGCGACAGAGGCCAGCGCCGCGGCGTTTCCCGGCGTTTTGAGCAGCAGGCTGGCCTCCGGGGCCCAGCGGCTGCGCACGGTCTCAAAGCTCGCGGGGAGCCGCCCGTCCGGCAGCACGCAGACGATCTCCTTTGTGCCGTGCCGCTGCCAAAGCAGCGGGAGCATCCCGAAGCAGCGCCCCGCGGGGTAGGCCCCCGCCGAGGCGGCGAGAAAGTCCGCCTGCCTCTCCGCGAGCGCGCGCCAGTTCTCCTCCCCGGTCAGGGCGAAGAGCCGATGAAACAGCACGCCCGCCGCGCTGTTGCCGCTCGGCAGAGCGCCGTCCTCGGTCTCCTTCGGGCGAAACAGCAGCTTCTCGCCGTCCTTCGCGGTGGAGAAATACCCGCCCCGCGCGTCCGCAAAACGCTCCGGCAGGGCCGCGGCGAGGCGCGCGGCCTGCGCGATACGCTCCGGGTCATAATCCGCCGCGTAGAGCTCCAGCAGGCCCAGCGCGCAGAAGGCATAGTCGTCGAGGAAGGCGTCGAAGCGGAGCGTCCCCTCGCAGCGGCTGTGGGCCAGACGGCCGTCCGGGCACATCGTCCCGGTGAGGAAGGAGGCGAGCTCCTGCGCGGAAATCAGGTAGCGCCGGTCGGAAAAGACGCGCGCCGCGCGGGCGAGGGCCATGAGCATCAGGCCGTTCCAGCCCGAGAGGATCTTGCGGTCCGTAAGCAGGGCCATCCGTCCCTCGCGGTACAGGCGCAGCCGCTCGCGCAGGCTGTCGTAGCCCGCGGGCAGGAGGCTCCAGCGGGTGTTGAGCAGCAGGTTCGGGATGCTCTTTCCCTCGAAGTTGCCCTCCGGGGTGATGTCGTAGCACTCGCAGAAGGGCTTGCCCGCCTCCGCGCCGAGGACGGCGCTCACCTCGTCCGGCGTGAAGAGGTAGTAGGCGCCCTCCGCGCCGCCGCTGTCGGCGTCCTGACCGCAGAAGAAGCCGCCTTCGTCGCTTCTCAGCTCGCGCAGGCAGTAGTCCAGCGTGTCCTCGGCCACCTGCCGCCATAGGGGCAGGCGCCCGTCCTGCCAGGCCTCGGTATAGGCCAGGGCAAGCAGGGCGTTATCGTAGAGCGTCTTTTCAAAGTGGGGCTTGAGCCACTCCCGGTCCGTGGAATAGCGGCAGAAGCCGCCGCCGATGTGGTCCTGGAGCCCGCCCCGGTACATCTGGCGCAGGGTTTGTTCGACCGCCTCGCGCGCCGTTTTGTCGCCCGCGAGCGCGGCGTACTCCATCAGAAAGATCAGGTTGTGCGCCGCCGGGAACTTCGGGGCCGTGCCGAAGCCGCCGTATTCTCCGTCGTACGCGCTGAGGAGTTGTTCAGCCGCGAGCCGGGGCAGATCCCCGTCCCGCTCCCCTGTCTGTTCCTGCGGCAGCTCCCGCTTGAGCCAGGCCGTCATCTCCCGCGCGGTGCGGCGCAGCTCTCCCCCGCCGCTTTGCCAGCGGGCGGCAATCGCCTCCAGCAGCGCGCGCAGGCCCAGCCGTCCGTCGCGGCTCTCCTTCGGGAAGTAGGTGCCGACGAAGAAGGGCTCCTGCTCCGGGGTGAGGATCGCGGTCAGCGGCCAGCCGCCGCTCCCGTTGGCCGCGACGCAGGCGGCCATGTACACGCTGTCGACGTCGGGCCGTTCTTCGCGGTCGACCTTGACAGATACATAGTTTTCGTTCAAAATAGAGGCGATGCGATCGTCCTCGAAAGACTCGCGCGCCATGACGTGGCACCAGTGGCAGGTCGAATAGCCGATCGACAGGAAGACCGGCCTGTTCTCCCGCCGCGCCCTCTCAAAGGCCTCCGCGCCCCAGGGATACCAGTCCACCGGGTTGTCGGCGTGCTGGCGCAGATACGGCGAGCTCTCGTATTGCAGGCGGTTGCTCATGCTTGTTCCTCCGTTTGTTGCTTTGCACTTATTATACCCGTTTTTCCATCTTCTTTCAAGACAGAGAGGTTCAACATGGACCACAACGAATTCTGCTGCATATTCGACGCGAGCCAGTATACCGGAGCGCCCGACGGCAGCCCCTGCCCGCAGGCCGTGGACGTGCCCGCCGCGGTCCGCGCCCTCGACGCCCTGTACGCCGCGGGCCGGGAGAAGGATGCCGGGGCATTCCTCGACGAGCGCCTTGAAACGGCGAGACGCGGCGGGGACTGGCGCGCCGAGCTGAGTCTGCTGTCGGAGCAGCTGGGCCAGGTCCGGCGCAGCATGGATGAGGAAAAGGGGCTGCGCGCCGTCCATGACGCCCTCGCGCTGATCCGGGAGCACCGGATGGGACAGACCGTCTCGGGCGCGACCGTGATGCTCAACGCCGCCACCACGCTCAAATGCTTCGGGCGGGCGTCCGAGTCCATCCCCATCTTCACCCACGTCGCGCGCGTCTATGCGTCGCATCTCGACCCCGCGGACTACCGCTTCGCGGGTCTCTACAACAACATGGCCCTGAGCTGTGACGACGTCGGGGACGTCGAAGCCGCCGAACGGTATTTCAAGCTCGCGCTGAAGGTCCTCGAAAAGACCGAGCGCCCCGGCAACGACTGCGCCGTGACCTGGTGCAACCTCGCCGAGCTCTACGGCAAATGCGACGCGGACGATCCGCGCATTGAAGCCTGCCTCGACCGGGCGTGGGAGTGTCTGACCGACCCCGCCCTGCCGCTCGACGGCTACCACGCGTTTACCCTGTCCAAATGCATCCCCAGCTTCGATCATTACGGCTGGTTCCTCTATGCGAAAAAGCTCCGGGAAAGGATGGCGACGATCCATGCGGGGACTTGACGAGGCCAGAAAGCTCTACGACGAATACGGCGCGCCGATGCTGCGGGAGCGCTTCGGCGACTGGGAGGGCCGCATCGCGGTCGGACTCGCCGGGCATGGCTCGGAGTGCTTCGGCTACGACGACGAGCTCTCGCGCGACCACGACTTCCCGCAGGGCTTCTGCCTGTGGCTCGACGACGAGACCGACCGGGCCATCGGCGTGCAGCTGGCCCGGGCCTACCGCGCCCTGCCCTTCGGCGCGGCAACCGAGCGCAGCGCCATGAGCGAGGCCAGCCGCGGCGTGCAGCGCATCCGCGCCTTCTACCGCCGCTACACCGGCTGCGACGGCGCGCCCGAGAGCGTCGAGCAGTGGCTCTCCCTCCCGTCCTGGGCGCTGGCCGAGGCCACGAACGGCGAGGTTTTCCGCGACGACCTGGGGGCCTTCACCGCGGTCCGGCAGACGCTCTTGACCGGCATGCCCGAGGACGTGCGGCTCAAGAAGCTGGCCGCGCGCGTCATCACCATGGCGCAGGCCGGGCAGTACAACTACCCGCGCTGCGTCCGCCACGGCGAGCTCGGCGCCGCCATGCTCGCGATGGCTGAGTTTGTCAGCGCCGCCTGCGCCGCCGTGTACCTGCTCAACCGCCGCCACATGCCCTACTACAAATGGCAGCTGCGCGGCATGGCGGAGCTGGAGACCCTCGGGAATCTGCGCGAGGCGCTGGAATTCCTGCTCACCGGCGAGAACGACGAGCAGGGCCGCATCCTCAAATCCGCCGTCGTCGAGGACATCTGCTCCTCCGTCGTCGGGGAGCTGAAGAAGCAGCATCTGACGCACGGCTCGTGGGATTATCTGGAGCCGCACGCCTTCGAGATCGCCGAGCACATCCAGAGCCGCGAGCTGCGATCCATGCATATTATGGAGGGATAATATGTTGATCCAATGGCTGGGGCACGCGTGCTTTCGCATCAGCCATGACGGCTGGGCGATCGTCATCGACCCCTACAACAGCGACTATGTGACCGGCTACCCGAAGCTTCAAGGCGTACGCGCCGACCAACTCCTGATCAGCCACAACAGCTACGGCCACAACTACCGCGAGGGCGTCGTGCTCTCCGGGCGGCCCGAGAGCGAGTCGCCCTTCACCGTTACGCCCATGGAGGTCTGGCACGACACCGTCTGCGGGATCATGCGCGGCTCCTGCCTGGTGCATTTGATCGAATGCGGCGGCGTGCGCGTGGCCCACATGGGCGACATCGGCGCGCCGCTCACCGGCGAGCAGCAGTCCCGCCTTTTCGGGCTGGACGCGATGATGATCACCGCCGGGTCCTGCACCGCCCTGCCCTCGCAGGAGGTCTGGCGGCTCACCGAGGAGCTGATCCCGCGCGTCGTCATCCCCATGCACTACCGCGACGGCGGCCGCGGGCCGCGGAGGCTCGAGCACGCAGAGGAGCTGACCAAGTATTTCGCGCCCAGCATGGTCCGCCGCTACGACACCGACCGCGTCGAGATCACGCAGGATATGGAGCCGCAGATCGCCCTGCTCAAATTCATCGGCCACCAACCCGAAGCGCCGGATGCCGCGCCCGCCCGAAAGCCTTCCCTGCTCTCGCGCATCCTGCCGAATGGGCGAAGACCGCGCTGAACCATCCGCTCCCGCGGGGGACATGCCTCCGCGGGGGCGTTTTTTGCTCCCGGGACTTGCAATCTAATAAGAACATGATAAAATAAATAGGTATTGTTTTGCACGGATTGGAGATCATCCATGAAACGATTGAAAACCCTCCTTGCCCTTTTGCTGGCCGTCCTCCTGTTCGCCGGACTGTGCCTCCCTGCCGCGGCCGACGACGCAGCGCCCGCGGAGGAAGACCCCACAGCCGAGACCGCGTCCTCCGAAGACGGCGGCGCGTCGATCGTCGACCAGGACTGGGATACGATCATACGGGATCTGCTCGCCGAGCACTATCTCTACGACACGCAGGTCGCCGTCGGATATCTCAATCTTGTCACCGGAGAGGAGCACTACCTCAATCCGGACGAGTATATGACCGCCGCCAGCATGTTTAAGCTGCCGCTGTGCATGTATTATACGGAGCTTCTGAAAACCGGCCGGACCACCTGGGACGAAGAGAAAGAGGGCGAATCCTATAAGTCGGTGCAGGACAACATCCTGCTCTACTCCGACAACAAGGCGGCCGAGCGCCTCTGGGAAAAGCTGGGCGGCTATGCCGAGTTCCGCCGTCTGACCGCCCCGTATATGGGCGCCGATCCGGAGGAGATCAAGGGCGTGAACGAGCAGTACAACCGCTACACCGCGCGCCAGTTTATCACCTGCCTCAAGCTGCTCTACGACGAGAACGAGCGCTTTCCCGATATCATCGAGACCATGAAGCAGGCCATGCCCGACCGCTACTTCCGTCTTCAGGAAAACCGCTTCCCGATCGCGCACAAGTTCGGCTTCATCCCCTCCACCATGTCCAACGAGGAGAGCGCGCTCAACGACTGCGGCATCGTCTTCACCTCGCAGCCCTTCGCTCTTGTCTGCTTTACGCGCAACGGGGGGGCGGCTGAGCAGTTCCTTACCTCCTGCTGCTCCGTCATGTGCGATTATACCGAGGCTTCCGCCGCGCTTACCGCCGCGCAGGAGGCGGAGGAAAAGGCCAGAGCCGAGGCTGAAGCCGCGGCGTCGGCGACGCCCGAGCCGGAGGCGTCCGAAGCCCCCGCAGACGAGGCGTCCCTGGCCGGCAGCGAGCTGCTCACGCGTCTGTCCTCGCGCCTGTCCCCCGTTCTTTCCAGGCTGCCCAAGGACCTGCCCGTGATCCCGCTCGGTTTCGTGGTGCTGTTCATGCTGCTCGGGCTTATCGCCGTCCTGCGCCTCACCTTCCGCTACAGGGCGCGCTTTTTCCCGCTCCTGTTCGCGCTGCTGGTCAGCGCCGCGGCCATGCTGCTGAGCATCACGGGGATTTATAACGGCACCGTCTACGCGAAGCCAAGCGGCGATCCGGCCGAGACCGTCGTGCTTTTCTTTGACAATCTCTGCGCGGGCCGGTATGACGCCGCCTGCGAGCAGCTGCGCGACTATGCGGATCTCGGCCTGGGCGACACGCCCTCCACCGCGGCCGGACGCATGGTCTACGACGCGCTGCACGCCAGTTATTCCTATGAGCTGGTGGGCGAACCCGAGGTCAAAATGCTCGACGCTGTCCAGAAGGTGCGCTTCCGCTATCTCGCCCTCCCCTCGATCGGGGACGACGTCGCAGCCCAGACCCAGCGCCAGATCGAGGCCATCGTCGAGCAGAGCAACCCCAACGAGGTCTACGACGCCGACCGGCACTATCTGCCGGAGGTGACGGAGCGGGCCTATCTCGCCGCGCTCGACGCGGTGCTCGCACATGCGGAGAAGTATTACACCGAGGATGAGCTCACCCTGTCCCTGACTTACACCGACGGACGCTGGCAGATGCTCATGAGTCCGGAGCTGCTGCGCGCGCTGGGCGGCGGTACCGGCGTCTGATGGAGAACGAAGCATGAAAGACAATTACGATTTCAGCGATCTCGACGCGATCCTTGCCGAGTTCTCAAGCAAGGGCGATCCGGAAGCCGAAGCGAAGCTCTGGGCCATGACCGTGCGCGACCCCGCCCCCGCGGAGCCCGTCTACCCCGATACGGAGCCCGGGCGCGTCGATTTGGAGGACGTCCTGATCGACGAGGAGCTGGCGCGCCCCAGGGAGAAGGCCGCGACTTCTGCCGCGCAGTCCGCGCCCGCATCCGACGTAGCCGAGCCTCTCCCCGCGCCGGAGCTCCCGCCCCTGTATGCGCGGGAGGAGCCCGCGCCGAAGCCGCGTTCCATTTTCCACCGCGCCCCGCGGGAGCCTCTGCGCGCCCCCGCGAGGAAGGAGCCGATTCCAGCTCCCGGGAAGCCGCCGAAGCCTTCGGTGAGGAAAGCGCCCGCCGAGGCCCCCAAGGCGCCTGCGCCGGAGCCGTCGGCACCCGCCGCGCGAGAGCGCAGAAAGTTTGTGCTCCCGCTCGCGCTGCGGATCCCGCTGGGGCTTGTATCCCTGCTTCTCTGCGCCCTCGTGCTGTCCTGGACGGTGTTCAATCTCCATCCCGCGTCCACCACCATGAGCTATGAGGGCGGCGACGCCAGGCTTCGCCTGACCGACAAGCTCGACGTCTACGTCAACAACGCCTCGGCCGACGCGCTGGGCGATCTGGCGTACATTCGCAAGATCTATACCTTGCAGGAGAGCGACACCGTCGCGCCCGCGCCGGACCCCAACGGCTTCGGCATCACCGACGATCTCGACGAGGTCCAGGCGGTGATCGAGAAGGCCGCCGTCGTGCTCGACGGGCAGGAGCTGATCTTCCGCCCCGACGTCGAGTTCGTGCCCGGCGCTCCGTTCCGCTACTATCTGGACGACACGATCTTCGTCCTGGCCTGGCAGGAGTACATCGAAAACCGCTGCTGCACCTTCGCCGAGGTCAAGGTCGCCCACGGCTCCCAGGTCCGGCGCAAGATCGCCGGCGACAGCTACAGCTCGGGCGTGCAGCTCTACGCCTCCACCATGGCCAACGCCGCCAACGCGGTCGTCGCCATCAACGGCGACTTCTACGAATACCGCAACCTGGGCATCACCGTCTATCAGCGCACGCTCTACCGCAACAACCCCGCGACCGTGGACACCTGCTTCTTCACCGCCTCGGGCGATATGCTCTTCTCCCGGGCGGGCCAGCTCATGGGCCAGGGCGAGGCGCAGCGCTTCATTGAGGACAACGACGTGGTCTTTGCCATCGCGTTCGGGCCGGTGCTGGTGGACAACGGCGAGCTGCAGGAGATCACGTCCTACCCCATCGGCGAGATCAACACGATGTATTCCCGCTCCTGCATCTCCATGAAGGGTGAGCTGCATTACCTGCTCATGAACATCAACTGGGACGGCGACCGCCCGCGCGCGACCATCCCCGAGCTGGGACGCTACGTCTACTCCAAGGGCGTGGACAAGTCCTACACGCTCGACGGCGGCCAGACCTCCGAGATCGTCATGATGGGCGGGCCGATCAACCACGTGGACTTCAACAGCGAACGCAGCGTCAGCGACATCATCTACTTCGCCACGGCCATTCCCGAGGAGGTGCGCTCATGACCAACCCCATCGCCGTCTACACGGGGGATACCGTCCTGTACTGGAGCGCGATCATCATCAGCCTCGGCCTGCTCGCGGCCCTGTTCATGACCCTCTCCCTGCAGCGCTCCAACAAGGGCAGCGCCGCGGCGGTCTTTCTGATGGTGCCGCTCGCCGTGGTCCTGTCGGTGCCGCTCTGCCGCGCGCTGCACTGGTACTGCCACAAGGAGCAGTATGCCAGCCTTGTCAGCGCCCTGACCGACTATTCCTCCGGCAGCTATGTCCTCGCCGGCGCGCTGCCCGGCGTGGTGCTCGCCGCGCTGCTCGCCTCGCCGCTGAACACGCGCAGCACCGCGAGCCTTCTGGACGCCTTCGCGCCCGGGGCCGCGCTGGCCGTCGCCTTCATCCGCCTCAGCTCGCTGTTCAACAGCTCGTGCCGGAGCAAGATCCCCGTGACCACGCCCCTTTTGCAGCATCTTCCCCTGGCGGCGGGCTTTGCCGACTCCTCCGGACAGGTGGAGTACCGCTTTGCCACCTTCTTCCTCCATTTTCTGGTGATGCTTTTCCTGTGCCGCGTCCTGCTGACCTTCTTTTTCGCGCGGCGCAATGTCCCGATGGCCTCGGGCAATCCCGAGGGCAACACCGCGCGGATGTTCCTCGTGTTCTATTCCGCCAGCGAGCTCGTGCTCGACTCGACGCGCTACGATTCCAGCTTCCTGCCGATCAACGGCTTCATCAGCCTTGTGCAGATCGTGGCCGCCGCCTGCATTCTGGGCGTGCTGATCTATTACAGCGTGCACTCGCTGCGCGCCAACGGCTTCCGCTGGTATCACCCGCTGCTGTGGGCGCTGTGGCTGGCCACGCTCGCCGCGGTCGGCTATACCGAGTATCTGGTCCAGCGCCACGGCGACTGGTACCTCTCCTGCTACGGGGCGATGGGCCTGGCCTGCATCCTGATGGCCGGCGTCGTCTACCGCATGTACCTGAGCTGCTGCGAGGAGGAATAAGCGCCTACCTGCAAAACCGTCCCCCGACTTTTTCGTCGGGGGACGGTTTCGTTCTATGGACAAACCCGTTGCCTCCCCTGAAAGGGGAGGTGGCGAGCAACGCAAGCCGGAGGGGTCGAACCCCTCCGTCACGGCGCTGCGGGAGACGCGCCGCGACAGCTCCCCTTTCAGGGGAGCCAAACATGTAATTCCCCTCCCCACAGAAAAGAGCCGCCAATCAGGCGGCTCTTTTCTATGATGCTATTGGTTTACATAATGATTGCGTTCTTCGGGCAGACCTGCGCGCAGGTGCCGCAGCCGACGCACTTCTCCTCGTCGAGGGTCCAGGTCTTGGCGGCGCGGTCGACCGTCAGGGCCTCCATCGGGCACTTGCGTGCGCAGATGGTGCAGTAGACGCACTTGGCGGGGTCCTGAACGGGCTTGCCGTCGTCGCGGGGCTTGGGAGCCTCGGCGGCCGGAGCGGCAGGAGCAGCCGCGGGCGCGGCGGCAGCGGCAGGGGCGGCTGCCTTTGCGGCGGCGGGGGCGGCGGGCTTGGGCGCGGGCTTCTTCGGCGGGGCCTTGACGAAGGTGCCGGAGACGATCAGGTCGCCCTCCTCGATGCCGAGCATGTGGTAGTCGGGCGTCAGCTCGATGGAGTGGCGCGAGCAGAAGTCGGCGCAGGTGTTGCAGAAGGTGCAGGAGCCGAGATCAAAGCTGCGGGTGACCTTCACGCCCTCCTCGACCTTCTCCTCGGTGTGGGTGATGGCGCCGCCGGCGCACACGCGCTCACAGACGTTGCAGTTGATGCAGGTCTCGGGGTGGAAGACGATGCGGCCGCGGTAGCCGGGGGCGGCCTCCGAGGGGACCTGGGGGTACATGCGGCAGCTCGGCTTGCTGAAGAGCTTGGTGACAGCTTCTTTGACAAACGGGAAATCCATTACTTCTGCCCCCTCTTCTCTTTCAAAATTTCGGTGGCCTTGACCAGACCGTCCATGATGGCCTCGGGTCTGGGCGTGCAGCCGGCGATGTCGACGTCGACGTGGACGTACTTCGACAGCGGCGCGCAGACCGAGTAGCTGCCCTTGAAGACGTTGCCCGACTGCGGGCAGGAGCCCATGGTGACGATGCAGCGGGGTTCGGGGACCTGCTCGATGGAGCGGAGCACGCGGTTGAGGCTCTGCTTGGTGACGGGCCCGGTGACGACGACGATGTCGGCCTGACGGGGGCTGCCGGTCAGCTTGAAGCCGAAGCGCTCGGCGTCGAAGCGGGGCGTCAGCACGGCGACGAGCTCGATGTCGCAGCCGTTGCAGGAGCCGGAGTTGATGTGATAGAGCCAGGGAGATTTTGCGGTGCTCTCCGCGATCAGTTTCTTAAACATTCTCGCCCCTCCTTACAGACCGTACCAGGCCAGCACAAGGCTCACAAGCGCAAGGCCGGAGACCACAGTCCAGTAGTATTTGAAAAGCTGCTCGATCTTCAGGCGCGCGGTGACCGCGTGGACCAGAGAGATGAAGATCGCGGTGACGACGATGCACAGCGCAAAGACGATCAGCGCGTCCACGGCCGGGATGCCGACGCCGACGCCGCCCAGGAAAAGCGCGACGAAGAGGCTCGTGAGGGTCAGCACCTTGACGGCGTGGGTGAGCTTGTAGACCGCGAGCGGCGCGCCGCTGTACTCGGCGAGCATGCCTTCGCAGATCTCGGTCTCGGCCTCGGCCGCGTCAAAGGGGTGGTTGCCGGTCTCGCCGGGGATGACCATCAGGAAGGCGATCGCGGCGGGGATCATGCTCGCTTTGCAGATGAGGCTGCCGTGGGCGATCTGGTACTCGGAGATGGCGCCCATCGAGAAGCACAGGCCGGCTCCGGTCCCGTCGCCGACGGCCTTGGCGATGGCCAGCAGCACCAGCACGAGCGGCAGCTCGCAGGCGATGACGGTGACCATCTCACGGCTCAGGCCGACGCCCGCGTAGGGGGAGCCGGAGGCCGCGGCGCCGAGGATGCCGGCCAGAGCCGGGATCAGCAGCAGGTACAGCAGGACAATGATGTCCGCCGTGCCGGAGAAGGCGCTGAAGCCGCGGATCGGGATGAACAGCTGCAGCACCACCAGCGCAGCCAGACCCACCAGAGGCGCAAGCAGGAAGGTGGTCTTGGAGGCCGCGGCGGGAATGATGGTCTCCTTGCCGCAGAGCTTGAAGAAATCGTAGAAGGGCTGCAGGATCGGGGGGCCGACTCTCTTCTGCATTCTGGCGACCAGCTTGCGGTCGATGCCGATCAGGAGGTTGCCGCAGAGGAAGCAGAACAGGAAGCCGGGGAAAATGAGAATGTAACCCAGATACTGAAGCGCAGTCACAAGGATAGAACTCGTCATATTTCCCACCTCCTTAGAGCACGATCATCATGAAGCTGATGGCGAGGGCCAGCGCGACCACCGCCCACAGCGCATAGTCGTTGACGACGCCGCTGTGCAGCTCATGCATGAAGCCAAAGTAGTGTCTCCAGTTGTGCTTGAAGCCCCAGAAGAGGTCTCCGCCGCCGACCTGGGAGAACACGTTCTCCTCGCCGCCGTAGAAGAGCTGGTACTTGGCGGCGACGTTCTTCTCCCGGTTCTCGCTGACGCTGTCGTACTTGGAGGCCACCGCGACGATGGTGACGGCCAGCAGCGCGATGCAGAGGATCAGCAGCCAGCTGACGGGCTCCCACACGCCGGCCTGCGAGAAGTCCGCGCGCTGGAGGATCAGCTCGCTCTTGAAGCCCATGGAGCGGATGTAGCTGCCCACGTTCAGGATGGCGTTGGCGGCGGGCTCGGTCAGGTAGGTGGTGACGAGGCGCGGGAACAGGCCGGTGAAGATGCACAGCGCGGCCAGGATGCCCATGGCCAGACGCATGCCGAAGGGGACCTCCTTGACGTTCTCGTACTCCGCGGGGAGCTGTCCGAAGAACACGGACTGCGTGACCTTCACGAAGGAGGCGAGCGTCAGCACGGAGGTGATCAGCGCGACGATCGTCACGGCCAAAAAGCCGATGTTGCCGGTCTCCACGGCCCGCTGGTAGGTGGCCTGATAGATCATCCACTTCGAGGCGAAGCCGTTGAAGGGCGGCACGCCGCTGATGGAGAAGGCGCCGACCAGGAACAGCACCGTGGTGTGAGGCATCTTCTTGGACAGGCCGCCGAGCTTGCCGAGGTCGGTGGTGCCGGTCTCATGCAGGACAGCGCCGGCCGCAAGGAACAGCAGGCCCTTGAACAGGGTGTGGTTCATCGCGTGGTAGAGGCCCGCTGAGAAGCCCAGCCCCGAAGCGAGGCCCACGGCCGCCAGCACGTAGCCGATCTGGGAGATGGAGTGGTAGGCCAGCAGACGCTTGAAGTCGTGCTGGGCGAGCGCCATCGTGACGCAGACGAACATACTCACGCTGCCGATGAAGACCAGCATGAACTGCATCGTGCCGAGCCCCATGGTCTGGAACAGGAAGTATGTAATGCGGATGATGCCGTAGATACCGGACTTCGTGAGCACGCCGGAGATCAGCACCGAGATGGAGGCGGGGGCGGCGCCGTGGGCGTCGGCCGCCAGCGGGTGGAAGGGCACGATGAAGGCCTTCGTGGAGAAGCCGATGTAGAGGAAGGCGAAGGCCAGCTTGGTGGCGTTGTTCATCGATCCGGGGATGAGGGTCGCCAGCTGCGCGAGGTTGAGGGTGTGGTACTGGGCGTAGAGCATGATGACGCCGGCGAGGATCGCCGTCGAGCCCATGCAGCCGACGACCAGGTACTTGAACGCCGCCTCGAGCGCGCCGTAGACCTTGGTGCGGAAGGCCGTCAGCGCGACCGCCGCGAAGGTCAGGATCTCCACCATGACGAACATGTTGAAGATGTCGCCCGAGAGGACCAGGCCCAGCACGCCGCCCGCGAGCATGCAGTACAGGGTGTAGTACTGGGGCACGCAGTCGTCATGGACCATGTAGCGGATGGAGTAGAGGCAGGAGACGAAGACCGCGGTCGCGATCAGCAGGCCGAAGAAGAGGCTCAGCGCGTCGACCTCGAGCGCGATGCCGATGGCGTAGCCGCCGGCGATGGCGCGGTTGCCCATCCAGTAGGCGATGATCTCGCCGCCGAGCATGACGGGCTTGACAAGGCAGATCAGGAAGAACAGGCTCAGCGCCGTGGCCAGCAGCGCGATCCAGGCGCGCGCGCCGGCGGGGTTCTTGAGGTTCTTCGAGGGCTTGGTGCCGCAGGCCGCCACCACGAAGGCGCCGAGGAACAGCACCATGATCGAATAGATCGGGAAGTGATGGTAATCCATCAGATTCATCAGGTTCATCCTCTCAGCCTCCTTATCTCACGGGTGTCGAGCGTGCCGTAGGACTCCTTCATGCGGATGACCAGGGACATGGACATGGCCGTGACGCAGGCGCCGATAACGATGCTCGTCAGGGTCAGGGCCTGCGGGATGGGGTCCACGAAGTAGCTGGCCTTGGTGAGCTCGCCCGCGGTGAAGATCGGCGCGGTGCCGCCGGGGTTGTAGCCGACGGAGATGATCAGCAGGTTCACGCCGTAGTCCATGATGGACATGCCGATGACGGTCTTGACCAGATTGTACTTGGTCACAATGGTGTAGAAGCCGAGCACGATCAGGAAGAAAGAGCAGATGTAATTAAACGTAATCACTTACTTCACCTCTTTCTCGGATCTCTCCTGGAGCAGGCCCAGGAGCAGCAGCGCGATGGAGCCGACGCCGGTGATGACCTTGACGCCGACGGTGACGTTCATCCAGAAGATGGTGCCGGAGGAATAGAGCTCGCCGATCGCGCCGTGCTTGAACAGGATGTTCTGCGCAAACTGCGCGCCGACCGCGACGCCCAGCATGCCGAGCGCCACGTAGAAGACGGAGGCCAGCGCCTCGGTCTCGTGCAGCAGGTGGAAGGAGAAGGTCTCGATGGTCTGCTGGTAGCCGTGGCCGAAGAAGACCAGCAGCACCGCCGCGACCATCAGCACGCCGCCCTGGAAGCCGCCGCCGGGGGACAGGTGGCCGTGGAGGACGATGTAGCAGATGTACACCAGGCACAGCGGCAGGACCTTGTCGCAGCCGCAGCGCTGGATGATGTTCTTGATCTCGGGCTTATTCATCGTTTTTCTTCTCCTTTCCCGATTTCTTGAACAGGATCACGGCGCTGCCCGTGACCGCGGTGATCAGGATGAAGGCCTCGCCCATGGTATCATAACCACGGAAGTCAAAGACGATCGAGGTGACGTCGTTGACGGCATGGGCCTTGGCGAGATCCTGCTGGACGATGGCGTCCGCCGCGCCGGCGGAGAAGGAGTCGTTGTAGCTGTCGGGGTTCTGCTGGAGATCGTACACGCTCACCAGCGCGTCCTGGCCCTCATAGCTGCGCTCCATGTCGGCCATGATGGTCGCGGAGAAGATGCAGGCCACCAGGATGATGCCGAGAGAGACATAGGTAAGCCACTTTTTCACTGACCGTCGCCTCCTCTCATTTTACGCAGGGCGACGATGAACACGATGGGCGTCAGCGCCGCGCCGACCGCCGCCTCGGAGATCGCCACGTCGGGCGCGTGCATCACCAGGAACGCCGCCGCGCAGAAGACGCCGGTCACGCCCAGAGCGATGACCGCGCTCAGCAGGTTCTCAAAGTGGCAGGCGAGGATGGCCGAAATCACGAGGCCGAGAACGATCACAACGTCGAGAATCGTTACCATAGTCATTCAAAATCCCCCCTGTAATCGTCGATTTCCATCTCTTTGTCGGGGCGGATGCCGTTCTTGTACGCGCCTTTGGCGATCGCGTGCGCGCCGACGGGGTTGATGGTGATGAGCAGCAGGCCGATCAGCAGCACCTTGACGCCCGTGGAAACGCTGCCCATGATGCAGAAGGCATAGAGCGCGCCGCCGAGCACGACGCCCAGCACGCCGAGCGTCGTCACGCAGGTGCTGGCCTGCATGCGGCAGAAGGTATCGGGCATTTTCAGAATGCCCTTGGTGCCGGCCAGAGCGAAGATGAAGCCGACGGCGACCAGCACGTCAATCACGATACGCAGAGCCATTCCTCACGCCCCCCTTTCCTTTTCCAGATACCGGGCCACCAGCATCGTGTCCACGATGCCGAGCATGGCGCAGATGATGGCGATGTCGAGGTAGATGCCGCGTCCCGAGAACAGGGAGTAGAGCACCATCGCGCAGCACACCAGCACGTCCATGCTGTCGCCGGCGACCATGCGGTCGGCGGGCGTGGGTCCCTTCATCAGCCGGTAGAAGTTCAGCGCGGCGAGGAAGGCGTAGGCCACGGCGAATATCAGCAGTTCGATCACGTCGCTCATTGCCAGATCCTCCTTACCCATTTTTCCATGCGGCCCTTGATGATCTCGCCGGCCTTTTCACGGTCGGTTTCACACACATCGATCCAGTGGATGTAATAGTAGGTCTTCCCGTCCTGCTCGGCGATGTCCATGGTGATGGTGCCGGGCGTCAGGGTGATGGAGTTGGCGAGCATCGCGCGCGCGTAGTCTCCCTTGAGGTCGACGGGGACCTTCACAATGCCGGGGTTGACGTCGGTGCAGCCGCCGAAGCAGCGCTTGGCGACGTCGACGTTGGCCTTGATGAGCTCGCCCAGGAAGACGAAGACGTAGGCGAACAGCGCGCCGAATTTCGCCGGGTTGAACAGCCAGAAGGCCTTCTCATGGATGAAGAATCTGGCAGACAGCAGAGCCGCCGCGAGGCTCACTACCGCGCCCGCCGCCAGCTCCTGTGTTTCAAAGCTCCATGTGAGCAGAATCCAGAAGCAGAAGCAGAGGAGGAAGGTAGACAATACTGCGGGAAACTTGGTCTTGGGCAAGAGTATCCTCTCCTTTCGGATAACTTTACTACGTTGTTATTCGACCTTGAGGCTGTCCACATAGAACTCCCGGCCGGCCGTCATGGTGAGGGCGGTGCCGGAGCATACGGGACAGCGGGCGCTTTTGCGTTCGACCTCGCCCTCGTAGCCGCAGTCCGCGCAGCGAAAGCGCGCGGGCACGGTCTCGAAGAAGAGCTCCGCGCCTTCGCACGGCGTCCCCTCGGAGACGTGGGGAAAGAGGTCCAGAATGTAGTCCGGCACGACGCCGGAGTAAGCGCCGACCTTGAGGCGGATCTCCAGGGCGCGCTTGAAGCCCTGTTTTTTCGCCTCCTGTTCGACAAGGCCAATAAGGCTTCGCGTAAGAGCAAGCTCGTGCATCAGCGGTCGAGGCAGCTGAAGCAGGGGTCGATGCTGGCGATGATGAGACCGGCGTCGGCGACGCTGTTGTTGCGGAGCATGAAGGGCACCGTCGGGGTGTTCTTGAAGCTCGGCACATGGACGCTCAGGCGGTAGTTGTTGAAGCTGCCGTTGCCCACGACCATGTGGGTCAGCTGGCCGCGCGGGGCCTCATGACGGCAGACAGCCACGCCCTTCTGGATCTTCTGCAGCTTGTTGCCGAGGTTGATCGGGGTGTCGGGCAGGTTCTCCAGCGCCTGGCGGATGATCTTGATGCTCTCGTAGCACTCGAGCGCGCGGACCACGACGCGGGCGAACACGTCGCCGCTGTCGACCACCGGGACGTCGAACTTGAAGTCGCCGTAGGAGCAGTAGGGAGAGTCGCGGCGGACGTCCACATCCACGCCCGAGGCTCTGGCATGGGGGCCGATGGCGCCGAGGCGGATGGCGTCCTCCTTCGGCAGCACGCCCACGCCCTTGGTGCGCAGCGCGATGGTCTTGTCCGTGAGGGCGATCTCGACGATGCGGTCCATGGGCTTCATCAGCGCGTCGCAGGCCTTGAGCAGGTCGCGCTTGAGATCGTCGTCGATGTCGCGGCGGGCGCCGCCGATGGTGACCATGGCGTAGTTGACGCGGTTGCCGGTCAGGCGTTCGAGCAGATCCATGACGAGCTCGCGCTCATCCCAGATGTGCATGAACATGCTGTCGTGGCCGATGATGTGGCAGGCGATGCCCAGCCACAGGAAGTGCGAATGCAGTCTCTCGAGCTCGGCGGTGATGACGCGGATGTACTCGCCTCTCTTGGGGACCTCGATGCCGTTGATCTGTTCCACGCACATGGCGTAGGTCAGCGCGTGGGAGTGGGAGCAGATGCCGCACACGCGCTCGACCAGAACCAGGGTCTGGATGGCGTTGCGCTCGGTGGCGAGCTTCTCGATGCCGCGGTGGTTGTAGCCGACAAAGACCTCGGCGTCCTTGATGACCTCGCCTTCGGTGTAGAGCTTTGCGTGGACGGGCTCCTCCAATGCGGGATGGTAGGGGCCGATCGGAATAATGTAGCTCATCTTATTCCTCCTTCCGGATGTTCTTTTCTACGAGCTCGGACAGGGGCGTGACCATGATGTGCCCTCTGCCCTGGGTCTCCAGCATATCCTCCGGCAGGAAAAGCCGTTTGGACATGTCCAGACCCTCGAACTCGACGGAAAAGAGCTCATTGAGTTCGCGCTCCGGCCAGGCCGCCGCCTGATCGTAGATCTCACTGATGGAGGGGATGCTCATTTCGCCCACCACGTGATACGATTCGATGACAGGCTCGACGGAGTACTCGTAGGAGACGTCCATTTGTCCTTCCTCATTGAGGAAGCCGTGGATCATCGCGAGGCCCACGCCGGCTTTGCGCATCTTCTCTGCGATCGGTACGACCTGGTCTTTGGAAATTTCGATTCTCTTGTATTCCTGCATACCTTTCACCTCTCTGTTATTGAAAAATTTTTCCCTTTTTTATCAACAAAACGAAGCAGCGCTTCGGTTTTGACCGTTCAGCAGATGCGCGGGAGCTGCGCGCCCGTGAGCTTCTGCAAAATCCGTTTGCCCCCGAAGGCCGTCTCCATGACGAGCCTGCCGGGGTAAGCGTCGCTGACCGTGCCGATGACGGCGGCGTCCCGGCCCTCGTCGGTATCGCGCATGGCGTCGAGCACCGTCTGCGCGTCCTCCGCCGCGACGACGGCGAGGACCTTGCCCTCGTTGGCGCAGTAGAGCGGTTCGAGTCCGAGCATGGCGCAGGCCGAGCGCACCTGCGGTCGGATCGGCACGTCCTCCTCGCGCAGCACGATGCCGAGCTCGGTCCCCTCCACGAACTCGTTGAGGGTGGTGGCGACGCCGCCGCGCGTGGGATCGCGCAGAACCCGGACCGCCGCCCCGGTCCCGAGCACGCGGGCGCACAGGGCGTTCAGCGCGGCGCAGTCGGAGCGGATATCGCCCTGCATCATGCCGCTGCGCGCGAGCATGACCGCCGTGCCGTGGTCGCCCACGGCGCCGGAGACAATCACCGCGTCGCCGGGGCGGATATTCCTCGGGCTCAGCCCGGGAAAGCGGACGAAGCCGATGCCCGCGGTGTTGATGTAGATCTTGTCGCCCCGGCCCTTTTCGACCACCTTGGTGTCGCCGGTGACGATCTGTACGCCGGCCTTTTCGGCCTGCGCCTGAATGGAGGCGACGATCTGTCTGAGCTCCTCCAGCTTCAGCCCCTCCTCCAGAATGAAGGACAGGCTGAGGTATTTCGGCTCCGCCCCGCAGACGGCCAGATCGTTGACCGTGCCGCAGACCGAGAGCTTGCCGATGTCCCCGCCCGGGAAGAACAGGGGATCGACCACAAAGCTGTCGGTGGAAAACGCGAGCTTTGAAGTTCCCTCCACGACGGCCCCGTCCCCCAGCGCCTCGAGCGCGGGGTTTGCAAACGCGGGGACAAGAAGCTGTTCGATCAGGCGCGCGGTCTTTTTTCCGCCGCTGCCGTAATCCAGCGTAATGATTTCATCCATTTCCAATACTTCCTTACAGGCTCCCCTGCAAGGGGAGCTGGCAGCGCGCTGCGCTGACTGAGGGGTCCGGCTCCCCTGCAAGGGGAGCTGACGCAAAGCGCCTGAGGGGTCTACAGCACGCCCTGATACTTGTACGCCGCGGCGCAGGCGCCCTCGGAGCTCACCATGCAGGGCCCGACCGGGTCCTCCGGCGTACAGGCCGTCCCGAACATCGGGCAGCCCTCGGGCCGCAGCCTGCCGGTGATGACCTCGCCGCAGCGGCAGGCCGTGGGCGGCTCCGTCTCGGCAAAGCGCACCCGAAAGCGCTTCTCGGCGTCAAAGTCCGCGAGCTCTTCCTTCAGCCCGAGCCCGCTCGCGGGGATCACCCCGAGGCCGCGCCAGACGTCCGCACGCGCCGTAAAGCAGCGCGAGAGCATCTTCTGGGCCAGAACGTTGCCGTCGTGCGAGACGGCGCGGGGATAGGCGTTTTCGATGCGGGGTCTGCCCTCCGCGATCTGCCGCAGGAGCAGGTACACGGCCAGCAGGATGTCCTCCGGCTCGAAGCCCGCGATGACGCCGGGGAGCCCAAACTCCGCCGGGAGGTATTGAAAGCCCCGTTCGCCGAGGATCGTGGCCACGTGGCCGGGGCAGAGAAAGCCGTCGATGTTGAAGCCGTCCTGACGAATCAGCGCGCGCAGCGCAGGCTCCACGGTTTTGAGCATGGAGAACAGGGAGAAGTTCTTCGCGCCCTTTTCCCGCGCCGTCAGCACCGCGGCGGCGGTGCCGGGGGCGGTGGTCTCGAAGCCGACGCCGAGGAAAACCACCTGTCTGTCCGGCTCCCGCAGCGCCAGCTCCACCGCGTCGACCGGGGAATACACGGTCTCGACCCGCGCGCCGAGGGCCTTCCTGCGCAGGAGATTGTCCCCCCGGCGGCTGCCGGGGACGCGCAGCATGTCGCCGTAGCTTGTGAGGATCACGCCGGGCTCCATGCTCAGCTCCAGCACCGCGTCGATCACCTGCGGCGGCGTGACGCAGACCGGGCAGCCGGGCCCGGACAGGAGCGAGACGTTTTTCGGGAGCATCGAGCGGATGCCGGACGCGGCGATGGACATGGTGTGCGTGCCGCAGACCTCCATCAGCCGGACCTCGCCGACGTCCAGAGCGCGGATTTTGGCGAGCAGCTCGTCCCGCAGCGCCTTATCCGAGGGCATGCCGCACCTCTTCCCAGGCGTCCAGATCCTCCCTGGCCTGCCCCTCGGGCAGGCGCTCGATGGCAAAGCCCGCATGGACGATCACATAGTCGCCGACCTTCGGGTTTTCGATGAAGTCGACCCGGATCTCGCGGCGCATACCCATGGCCTCGCCGATCGCGGTCTTGCCGTTGATTTCAACCAGTTTCAGGGGAATTGCCAGACACATTTCCGAAAGGACTCCTTTATGACTTTCCAAGCGCGGCGCGGGCGATCATCAGCTGCCCGAGGGACAGGCCCTCGTCGTTGCAGGAAACCCGTCGGTGCCGGAGCACCCGGAAGCCCTCCGCCTCCAGCCGCCGCGGCAGCCGCGTCATCAAAAGCATATTCTGAAAGCTGCCGCCCGAGAGCGCCGCGGTATGGATCCCGCTCGCCTCCCTTGCCGCGAGGCACTGGCGCACAGCCATTTCGATCAAAGTGTTGTGGAAGCGCGCCGCGATGCGCCCGGTCTCCAGTCCCGCGTCCCGGTCCCTGACCACGGCGGCGATCATCTCCCGCCAGTCGAAGCGCAGCGGCTCGCCCGCCAGAACGATGGGATAGACCCCGTCGTCCTCCGTCGCCGCGGCTTCGAGCAGGATCGCGCCCTGCCCCTCGTAGCTGCATCGGGTCTTGACGCCGAGGATGGCCGCAACGCCGTCAAAAAGCCTGCCCATGCCGGAGGACAGCGGACAGTTGAACCCAGAGTCGAGCATCTTTCCGTACAGCTCCGCGTTCGGGATCTCTCCCGTGTCGCAGCCCGCGTCCCGCAGCAGGGCGAAGGCGACGCGGTCGGTCTCCTCGGTCGCCCGGTCGCCGCCGAGCAGCGGGATGGGCCGGACGGAGCCGAAGCGCTCAAAGCCTGTGTAATCGCCGATCAGGCACTCCCCGCCCCAGACCGTGCCGTCGGTCCCGAGGCCGGTGCCGTCCCACACGAGGCCGATGACCTTGTCGTCGACGTTGTTGTCGGCCATGCAGGCGGCCAGATGCGCGTGGTGGTGCTGGACGCGGATCAGGGGCAGTCCCTCCCGCTCGGCCCGCAACGCGGCGTAGTCGGTGGAGAGGTAGTCCGGGTGCAGATCGCAGGCCAGCGCCTTCGGCACGACGTCGAACAGGCGCTCGAAATGGGCGATCTGCCCGGTATAGTTGTCCAGCGTCTCCATGTTTTTGAGATCGCCGATGTGCTGGCTCAGAAACGCATAGGTCCCGCGGGAGAGGCAGAAGCTCGCCTTCTGCTCCGCGCCGCAGGCGAGGATGGGCGGCAGCTCCCGCCCGGTCTGGATCGGGAACGGCGCGTAGCCGCGCGAGCGCCGCGCGAAATACTCCTTCCCGCCGAGCACCCAGCACAGCGAGTCGTCGCAGCGGGTCTGGATGTCGCGGTCGTGCAGGAGAAAGCCGTCGGCGAT
>CADCLH010000005.1 GCA_902802215.1 Oscillospiraceae bacterium | reverse complement strand
GGGGGCGGGGCCTCGATCTGCGCGGGCGTCATCGGCTCCTCGGGGGAATAGACCACCGGGTGGTGCTCCACGCCCCGGGCGCGCAGCTCCCGGCGGATCACGCGGGCGAAGGTGCAGCCGTAGGTCTTCGCGATGTCGTCGAGGCGGAGAAGCGCCGCGTCCCGCTTGTTGCCGGTGCCGAGCGCCGAGACGATGGGGATGCCCCGCTCGCGGCAGCTCATAATGAGGTCTATCTTGCAGGCGACGAGGTCGATGGCGTCCACGACGAAGTCGTAGTCCGAGAAGAAGCGCTCCCGGTCGGCGGCCTCGTAGTGTCCGCAGAGCTCGCGCACCTCAAGGGCGGGATTGATATCCCGCACGCGCGCGGCCATGACCGCGGTCTTTTCCATGCCGAGCGTGGACGTGAGCGCGCAGAGCTGGCGGTTGCAGTTGGAGAGGCTCACGGTGTCGCGGTCGACGAGCGTCAGCCGTCCGACCCCGGCGCGGGCCAGACCCTCGCAGCACCAGGAGCCGACGCCGCCGAGTCCGAACACCGCCACATGGCTGTTTTTCAGCTTCTCCACGGCCTCGCGCCCGAGCAGCATTTCCTCGCGGATGGTTCTTTCTTCCATGGGACGCCTCCCTTTTCAAAAACGCCGCCGGAGACCGGCGGCGTTTTGTGTTGTTTCCTTATCCGACGAACTTCATGCCGAAGCCTTCGCGCGTCGTGTAGGAGTCCGTCAGCTCCTTGAGCCAGGACTCCGTGTCGGCGCTGCGCAGGTTCTGCTCGGCGATGGTGTTGGAGTAGAGCGCCCCCTCGCCGACGTAGTAAATGACATGGTAGCCGGCGTAGCTGCCGCTCTCGCCGTAGACGATCGCGGTGTCGCCCTTGCTGTGGGGCGCGAAGCAGAAGTCGTTGAACTCCCGGACCATCTGGCCCTTGTGGATGTTCTCGTACAGGCCGCCGTTGGTGTTGGAGCCGGTGTCCTCGGAGTACTTCTCCGCCAGCGCGGCGAAGCTCTCCTCGGTCTTGTCCCCGGCCTGATACTCGGCCAGGATCTCCTCGGCCCTCGCTTTGGCCTTCGCCTTGGCCTCGTCGCTGTAGGTCCCGTCCTCGCCGGCCTCGGCCTTGACGAGGATGTGGCGCACGGAGGCCGTCTTGTAGTGGTTGTCGTCGCGGCTGAGGAAGACCACGACATAGACGTGGTCGCCGCTCTCTTCCACGGTGAGGTCGCCCGCCTTGCGGGTCCCGTCCATCAGCCACTCCTTGGCGAAATAGAGTCCGCTGCCGGAGAGCGTCTGCTCGTCGGCGGTCAGGCCGTTGGCCTCGGCCGCGGCGGAGAGCCTTGCGGCGAAGTCCGCTTCCTTGCCTGCCTCGTAGGCCGCCTTGACGGCCTCGGCGCTCGCCTCCGCCTCAGCGTGCTGTTCCTCGGTCGCCTCGGCCTCGGCGCTCGCCTCCGCCTCGGCGTGCTGTTCCTCGGTCGCCTCGGCCTCGGCGTTGTCGTGGTCGTGCGCCTCGATCTGGACATAGCTGAAGGTGAAGGAGTCGCGCTCGCCGTTGTAGCCGGCGTAGGCCTCCTCGAGCTGGGCGTCGGTGTAGGTGAAGGCGGCGGTGGCGGCCTCGAGCGCCTTGGCGGCCAGCGCGTTGTCGAGATAGGCGCCGCGCACCAGCTTCACCGTGACGCCGGTGCCGTAGTTGGCGGCCATCATCTTGTCGGCGCTGCCGTAGCCGTAGGACTTGGCGGCCTCGTCGATCCCCGCGAAGCTGGCGTCGACCGCGGCGGTCTCGCTCTCGTCAAGCGTGATGCCGTTGGCGGCCGCGTAGTCGAGCAGCGCCTTGCCCTGGAGCATCTGATCCTTGGCGGCGTCCAGGAAGTAATCCTTCCAGCTGCTCCCCTCGGCGAAGGGGCAGTCCTGCTTGTCCAGGCCCCTGATGCCGTTGGAGGTGTCCAGGCCGAACATGGCGGCGTAGCTGCCGTACTGGTTGGCGAACGTGAGATACTGATTGGCGTAGTAGTAGCTGACCTCGGCGGTGGTGTAGTTCCGGTCGCCGACGGAGTACGCCGTGCTCCGGTACACCAGCGGGGAGTTGAGGAGCAGGACCAGCGCGATCAGCACCACCACGGCGACGGTGCCGATGGTCCAGCGGCGCTTGCTTCTGGCCTTTTCCTTCGCCTCTTTTTCGAGGGCGAGCATTTTCTTGTCGGTGCCGGCCTCGCGGGCGGCCTGACGGTTTTTCCTTTCGGTCGATGCACTCATGACTGGTTATCTCTTCCTTTGCGAAGTTACTCGTTGTCCTGCAACGCTTGCAGACTGGGGTATTATAACGCAATCGGGCGCGCGATTCAAGCACAATCGTCCGCGAAGCGTTATTTTTTAAGGAAAACGCGTGAATGAAACGCCCTCCCGGCGCATAGAATGAACGGATGCGACTTCGAGCGGGAGGGAAAAAGCATGGATATTGACGATCTGATCTACGGCGACTGCGACCCCGGTCCCAGCAGCCGATAAGGAAAGAACGGGCCGAGGCGAAGTCCCGGCCCGTTTGTGCTGCTCAGGTTGCGGCGCGCATGGACAGGAAGGCGTTGATGAAGCCGTCGAGGTCCCCGTTCATGACGTTGTCGATGTTGCCGTTTTCGTACTCGGTGCGGTGGTCCTTGACGAGCTGGTAGGGCATGAACACGTAGGAGCGGATCTGGCTGCCCCACTCGATCTTCATCTGCACGCCCTTGATGTCGCTGATCTTTTCGAGGTGCTCGCGCTCCTTGATCTCGGCGAGGCGCGCGCGCAGCATGTTCTTGCAGTTTTCGAGGTTCTGGAAGTGGCTGCGCTCGACCTGGCTGGACACGACGATGCCCGTGGGGATATGGGTCAGACGCACGGCGGAGGAGGTCTTGTTGACCTTCTGGCCGCCCGCGCCGGAGGAGCGGAACACGTCCATCTTGATGTCCTCGTCCCTGAGCTCGATCTCGCTGTCGTTGGCGATCTCGGGCATGACCTCGACCGCGGCGAAGGAGGTGTGCCGCCGTCCGGCCGCGTCGAAGGGGGACACGCGCACGAGGCGGTGGATGCCGTGCTCGCTTTTCAGGAAGCCGTAGGCGTTCTCGCCCTCGATCATGATGGTGGCGCTCTTGATGCCGGCCTCGTCGCCGTCGAGGTAGTCCATCACCCTGACCTTGTAGCCGTGGCGGTCGGCCCACATGTTGTACATGCGGTAGAGCATGGAGGCCCAGTCCTGCGCCTCGGTGCCGCCGGCGCCGGCGTGGAAGGTGAGGATGGCGTTGTTGGCGTCGTACTCGCCGGTCAGCAGGGTGGACAGGCGCGTGGCCTCGACCTTTTCGGAGAAGGCGGCGTACTCGGCCTTGAGCTCGTCGAGCATGGAGTCGTCGTTTTCCTCGATGGCCATCTCGCACAGGGCGGACAGATCGTCCCAGGCGGCGCACAGGCGGTTGAAATTGTCGACCTTGTCCTTGAGGTTTTTCAGGCGCTTCTGCACCTTCTGGGATTTCTCCACGTCGTTCCAGAAGCCCTCGCGCTCGCTGGCGGCCTCGAGCTCCTCGATCTCCTTCTGGGCGGCTTCGAGCTTGAGCGCGCCGCGCAGCACCTCGAGCGCGGGCTTCGCCGCGTTGAGTTTTGTTTTGTATTCTTCAAATTCCAGCATTTCTGCAATACCTTTCCTGAATAATTCGTTAGTTTTTATATTATACACAAAAAGCGTCGGCTTGTAAATCGCTTTTTCTTTGCTTTTTCATTTGGATAAAAACGGTTTCCACTCTTCCCATTTGTCGATTGGGGTGTTATAATAAGCTGAACAATAGGCTGAAAATAGCGCTTTGTCCTTTCCCGTTCAATTCATGCCTACGGAGGAACAAAAAGATATGATCGCTCACGGCAAGGAAATTGCAGTCTTCACCGGCAATTCCAATCCTGCGCTCGCAAGCAGCATCTGCAGCGAGCTCAAGCGCAGCGTCGGCAGCTCGAGCGTCTCGCAGTTTGCGGACGGCGAATGCTCCATCTCGGTGTACGAGCCCGTCCGCGGCAAGGACGTGTTCATCGTCCAGTCCACCTGCAAGCCCGTCAACGACAACCTGATGGAGCTGCTGATCATGATCGACGCGATGCGCAGGGCCTCGGCCGGACGCATTACCGCCGTTATCCCCTACTTCGGCTACGCCCGCCAGGACCGCAAGGCCAAAAGCCGCGATCCCATCTCGGCCAAGCTCGTGGCCAACCTCATCACCGCCGCCGGGGCCGACAGGGTCCTGACCATGGACCTGCACGCCGCCCAGATCCAGGGCTTTTTCGATATCCCCGTGGACAATCTCCAGGGCGGCCACCTGTTCGTCAAGCACTATGTCAGCAAGTTCGGCAAGAGCAACGAGGACGTGATGGTCGTCTCCCCCGACGTGGGCAGCACGGCCCGCGCCCGCGCCTTCGCCATGAAGCTCGGCACCAACATGGCCATCGTCGACAAGCGGCGCGAGCGCGCCAACCAGTCCGAGGTCATGAACATCATCGGCGACGTCTCCGGCAAGACCTGCATCCTGCTCGACGACATCGTCGACACGGCGGGCTCCCTCTGCGGGGCGGCGAAGGCCATCAAGGAGATCGGCGGGGCGAAGGAGGTCTTTGCCTGCGCCACGCACGGCGTGCTCTCCGGTTCCGCGCTCGACCGCATCTCGGACAGCTGCATCAAGGAGCTGCTCCTGCTCGACACGATCCCCTATCCGTCTGACAAGCCCGCCTGCCCCAAGATCCGCTACCTGACCGCGGCGAACGTCTTTGCCGAGGCCATCCGCCGCATCTACGAGGAGGTCTCGATCTCCAACCTCTTCGACTGAGGCCATGCTGTTCCGATCCAACGGCGGCCCGTCCTGGCTGGCCGTCTTTCTCGGCAACCCCGGCCCGCGCTATTCGGGCACCCGGCACAACGCGGGCTTCATGGCCGCGGACGCGCTGGCGAAGGAAAAGGGGATCTCCGTCGACAGGCTGCGCTTCCGCGCCCTGACCGCGGAGCTGCGGCTCGGGGACGAGCGCGTGCTCGTCATGAAGCCCCAGACCTATATGAACCTCTCCGGCGAGGCGGTCGGCGCCGCCGCCCGCTTTTACAAGATCCCGCCCGAGCGCGTGCTCGTCGTCTCGGACGAGGTCAGTCTGCCGCCCGGCCGTCTGCGCGTGCGCGCGAAGGGCTCGGCCGGCGGGCACAACGGCCTCAAGAGCATCATCGAGGCGCTCGGCAGCGACGCCTTTCCCCGTATCCGCATCGGCGTCGGCTCGCCGCCGCACCCGGATTACGACATGGCCGACTGGGTGCTCGGCGTGTTCCGGGACCGTGACGCCGAGGAGATGGCCGCCGCCGCGAAGCGCGCGGCGCAGGCCGTGGAATGCTACATCACCGAGGGCCCGGAGCGGGCCATGAACCGCTTCAATCAAAAGAATGAACCAGACAGAGGAGGCTGCCCATGAAGAAAACCTGCATCGCCATGCTCCTGGCCGGAGGACAGGGATCCCGCCTGTACGCGCTGACCCAGAGCGTCGCCAAACCCAGCGTGCCTTTCGGAGGCAAGTACCGCATCATTGACTTTCCCCTCTCCAACTGCGCGAATTCCGGCATCGACACCGTCGGCGTGCTGACCCAGTACCGTCCGCTCCAGCTCAACAGCTACATCGGCAGCGGCCAGCCCTGGGATCTGGACGTCAACAACGGCGGCGTCTACATTCTTCCCCCGTACCAGTCCGCGGGCGAGAAGGGCTCCTGGTTCTCCGGCACGGCCAACGCCATCTACCAGAACCTGGCCTTCATTGAGAACTACGATCCCGAGAACGTCCTGATCCTCTCCGGCGACCACATCTACAAGATGGACTACGCCGACATGCTGCGCGACCACCTCGAGCACGACGCCGCCTGCACGATCTCTGTTTTGCAGGTCTCGCTGGAGGAGGCCACCCGCTTCGGCATGATGAACCTGGGCGAGGACGGCTATATCAAGGAGTTTGAGGAGAAGCCCAAGCACCCCAAGAGCGACCTCGCGTCCATGGGCATCTACATCTTCAACTGGCCGAAGCTCAGGCAGTACCTGATCGCCGACGATGCCGACCCCAATTCCCGCCACGACTTCGGTCACAACATCATCCCCGCCATGATCGCGGACGGCGAGAAGATCTGGCCCTACCACTTCCAGGGCTACTGGAGAGACGTCGGCACCATCACCAGTCTGTGGGACGCCAACATGGACATGCTCTCCCCGGATCTGATCAATCTCTACGATCCCAACTGGCCCATCAGCGCCAGATCCCCCATCTGCCCCCCGCACCAGACCGGTCCCCACGCCGAGATCTCCCACTCCATCGTCACCGAGGGCTGTGAGATCGACGGCCATGTGGAAAATTCCGTCCTCTCCCCCTCGGTCCGCATCGACGTCGGCGCGAACGTGCTGTACAGCGTGCTGATGAACGGCGCCGTGGTCGAGGCCGGCGCCACCGTCGAGTATGCCATCATCGGCGAGAACGCGGTGGTCCGCGCGGGCGCGCACGTGGGCGCCGCCCCCGACGGCAGCGAGGGCTGGAGCGTCGCCACCATCGGCCCGGACGTCGAGGTCCGGCCCGGCGCCAGCGTCCCGGCGGGCGCCATGATCAGCAAGAGCGAGGAGGTTTGAGACATGAACGATTTCCAGGGCCTGATTTTCGCCTACTTCACCAACCCCAATCTCAGAGAGCTCATCAACGTGCGCACCGCGGCCTCCCTCCCCTTCTGCGGCCGCTACCGCCTCATTGACTTCTCCCTCTCCTCCATGCGCAACGCGGGCATTTACGACGTCGGCGTCATCATGCAGCGTGACTACCAGTCCCTGCTCGATCACCTCGGCGGCGGCAAGGCGTGGGACATGGCCCGCCGTTCCGGCGGTCTGCGGATGCTGCCCCCCTTCGGCCTGCCCGAGTACCACCGCGGCAACTACTCCGGCACCATGGAAGCCCTGATCGCCGTCGGCTCCTACATTCAGGACATCCAGTCGAAGTACATCGTCCTGCTGCTGGGCAACATGGTCGCCAACATCGACCTGACCAAGCCCATGAAGCAGCACCGCCGCTCCGGCGCGGAGATCACCGCCATCTGCACCGACCGCGGGGGCGACGGCTTCCGCATGACCTACGTCCCGGGCGAGGACGGCTTCGTCAAGCAGCTGCTCGTCGACACCGACGATCCCAAGGCGGGCCCGGTCTCGCTCGAGGGCTACATCATCAACCGCGACACCCTCCTGCGCATGATCGACGAGTGCCGCAGACAGCGCATCTACCTCTGGCACCGCGAGGCGCTGCCGCGCTTCCTCGAACAGGGCGGCAAGATGGACTGCTACGTCCACACCGGCTACTGCGCGCTGATCCGCAGCGTGGACAGCTACTTCAAGGCCAACATGGACATGCTCAATCCCGCCATCCGGCATGAGCTCTTCCCGGCCGATCTGCCCATCTTCACCAAGGTCCGCGAGGAGGTCAGCACCTACTACGCCGAGGGCGCTTACTCCCGCAACAGCCTCGTGGCCGACAACTGTATCGTCGAGGGCAGCCTCGAGAACTGCGTCGTCTTCTCCGGCGCGCGCATCGGCAAGGGCGCGCAGCTGAAAAACTGCATCGTGATGAGCGACTGCATCGTAGGCCGCGACTCCTCGCTGGATTACTGCATCGTCGACAAGGACGTCAGCTTCTCCGCCGGCACCGTGCTGACCGGCAGCGAAAAGCTCCCCTTCGTCGTCCCCAAGGGCAGCAAGCTCTAAGCATTTCCCCTTCAAACAAAGCCCGGTGCGTCGGACTCGGCGTCCGGCGCACCGGGTTTTTGAGGGAGCGATCCCTATTCTTCCAATAAGGCAGGTATCTTATGATTAGTCAGATTTCCCGTGAAGAGGTCCGCAGCGCGATCGAAGACAAGCTCTGCGCCGCCTTCAGCATCTCCAGCGCCGAGGCCACCGACACCCAGATCTTTCAGGCCACGGCCATTGTCATCCGTGAGCTGATGAGCCGTTATCTGGCCGTCAGCCGCACCCGCAAGGGCGATAAAGAGGTCCACTACATGTCCATGGAGTTTCTCATGGGCCGCAGCCTGATGAAGAACGCCTACAACCTCGGCATTGCCGACGCGGTCGTCGGCGCGCTCGAGGATATGGGCCGCAACGCCACGGACATTTTTGAAGAGGAGCCCGACGCCGGTCTCGGCAACGGCGGCCTGGGCCGTCTCGCCGCGTGCTACATGGACTCCATGGCGACCGAGGATCTCCCGGCCACCGGCTATTCCATCTGCTACGAGCTCGGCATCTTCAAGCAGAAGTTTGTCGACGGCAAACAGACCGAGGTGGCCGACAACTGGCGCACCTCCGCCGAGAGCTGGCTCATCCCCCGCTACGAGGACGCGGTCGAGGTCCGCTTCGGCGGTCAGATCTCCCCGCACTGGGACAGCTACGGCCACTACCACGCCGAGCATACCGGCTACACCGCGGTCATCGCGCTGCCGCGCGACATGCTGATCGCGGGCTACGGCGGCACCAACATCAACACCCTGCGCCTCTGGGACGCCAAGAGCCCCGACTCGCTGGACATGTACCTCTTCTCCGAGGGCAAGTACGTGCAGAGCATGGAGCAGCGCACCATGGTCGAGGTCATCACCAAGGTCCTCTATCCGGCCGACAGCCACAAGGAGGGCAAGCTCCTGCGTCTCAAGCAGCAGTACTTCTTCGTCTCGGCCTCCGCGCAGGACATCGTGCGCAAGCACATGCGCCGCTGGGGCGACATCCGCTCCTTCTCCCGCCATCACGTCATCCAGATCAACGACACCCACCCCACCATGATCATCCCCGAGCTGATGCGCATCTTCATGGACGAGCACGGCCTCGGCTGGGACGACGCCTGGGAGCTCGTGAAGAATTCCGTGGCCTACACCAACCACACCGTCATGAGCGAGGCGCTCGAGAAGTGGCCGCAGGAGCTGTTCCAGCAGCTTCTCCCCCGCCTCTGGGAGATCATGTGCGAGATCAACCGCCGCTGGTGCGACTTCCTGGCGGTGAAGTTCGGCGCGGGCGACCGGCTCGGCCGCAACCTCATCATCCGCGACGGGCAGGTGCACATGGCAAACCTCTGCCTCGCCTCCTGCTACATGGTCAACGGCGTGTCCCGCCTGCACGGCGAGATCCTCAAAAACGACCTGTTCCATGACATCTACACCGTCTGGCCCGAGCGCTTCACCCACGTCACCAACGGCATCGACCACCGCCGCTGGCTCGCCCAGATCAACCCCGGCCTGCACAGCCTCGTGACCGAGCTGCTCGGCGGCGACGACTACCTCACGAAGCCCGAGGAGCTGGCAAAGCTCGCCAAATTCGCCGACGACGAGACCGTGCGCGCGCAGATGATCGAGATCAGGAAGGCCAACAAGCTGCGCTTTGCCGAGTTTGCCAAACGCAACGACGGCTTCACGCTCAACACCGACGCGCTGATGGACGTGCAGGTCAAGCGTCTGCACGAGTACAAACGCCAGCTGCTGTGCGCGCTGAACATCATCGCCCTCCAGCAGCGCCTGCACGACGATCCGAACATGGACTTCGTGCCGCGCACCTACGTCTTCGGCGCCAAGGCCGCCGCGGGCTACAAGGCCGCCAAGCGCATCATCGAGCTGCTGCTGAGTCTGGCGAGCGACGTCAACAACGACCCCGTCTGCAAGGATAAGCTCCAGGTCTATTTCGTGGAGAACTACCGCGTCAGCGCGGCCGAGGCCATCATCCCCGCGGCCGACGTGTCCGAGCAGATCTCCACCGCCGGCAAGGAGGCCTCCGGCACCGGCTGCATGAAGCTGATGATGAACGGCGCGGTGACGATCGGCACGCTCGACGGCGCGAACGTCGAGATGTACGAGCGTCTGGGCGACGAGAACATGTTCCTCTTCGGCCTGCACACCGACGAGATCGCCCACTGGCGCGCCCACGGCTACGATCCCAACGGCATGGCCCAGGCCGACCGCGAGCTGTACAGCGTCTGCATGCACGCCATGAACGGCTTTGCCGACGGCAAGAGCTATTCGGATCTGATCTCCAACCTGCTCTTCGGCGGCGACCCCTACATGGTGACCGCGGACTTCCGTCCCTATGTGGACTGCCAGCAGCGCCTGTACGAGCGCATCGCCGACCCCTCCGAGCGGGGGCGTTTGGCCGTCATGAACACGGCGCAGAGCGGCTTCTTCGCCGCCGACCGCGCCATCGCGCAGTATGCGAAGGAGATCTGGCACATCGGCTGAGGCTTTTATCCGCACATCAAAAAGCGCCGTTTTCAAGCAAAAACTGCTTGAAAACGGCGCTTTTCTTCTGCTTTTTTCCGGAAAAATCGGGAGGTCCTCCGGGGCCTCCCGATTTTGCGCTGTCTTTCGCTTATTTGCAGAAGTCCTCGGCGACCTCGACGATGTGCGCGGCGCAGAGCCCGAACTGCTCGAGCAGCGCTCCCGCGGGTCCGGAGTGGCCGAACTCGTCGTTGACGCCGATGCGGCGTACCGGGGTCGGGCACTTCTCGCTGAGCAGGGCGCAGACCGCCTCGCCCAGACCGCCGATGACGGAGTGCTCCTCGCAGGTGATGACCTTTCCGCACTCGGCGGCGGCGCGGAGCACCAGCTCCTCGTCAAGGGGCTTGATGGTGCAGAGGTTGATGACGCGCGCGTCAATCCCCTTCTCTTTCAGGGCCTCGGCGGCCTTGAGCGCCTCATAGCTCATCAGGCCGGTGGCCAGGATCGCGACGTCCCTGCCGTCGCGCAGGACCTCGCCCTTGCCGATCTCGAACGCCATGCCCTCCTCGTGGAACACGGGGACGGCCAGACGCCCGAAGCGCATGTACACGGGGCCCTTGTGCTCGTAGGCGGCTTTAACGGCGGCCTTTGCCTCAATATCGTCGGAGGGGCAGAGCACCACCATGCCCGGGATGGAGCGCATGGTCGCGAAGTCCTCGCAGCACTGGTGGGACGCGCCGTCCTCGCCGACGGAGATCCCGCCGTGGGTGGCGCCGATCTTGACGTTCAGATGCGGGTAGCCGATGGAGTTGCGCACCTGCTCGAAGGCGCGCCCGGCGGCGAACATCGCGAAGGTGGACGCGAAGGGCACGAGCCCCATCGCCGCGGCGCCCGCGGCCACGGCCAGCATGTTGCCCTCGGCGATGCCGCAGTTGAAGTGGCGGTCGGGGAAGGCCTTTTTGAACACGGAGGTCTTGGTCGCCCCGGAGAGGTCGGCGTCGAAGACGATGACGTCCTCATGCTCCCTGCCGAGCTCGGCCAGCGCGTTGCCGTAGCTGTCGCGGGTCGCGATCTTTTTCAGTTCTGCCATCTTACTTCGCCTCCCATTCTGCCAGTGCGGCGTTGAGCTCGTTCATTGCGATCGCGTATTCCTCGTCGTTGGGGGCCTTGCCGTGCCAGCCGGCCTTGCCCTCCATGAAGCTGACGCCCTTGCCCTTGGTGGTCTTCATCACGATGGCGCTGGGCACACCTTTGGTCTGCCTTGCCTTGGCGAAGGCGGCCTCCATCTGCTCAAAGTCGCTGCCGTCGATCTCCGTGACCTCGAAGCCGAAGGCGGCGAGCTTGTCCACGATGGGATAGGGGCTCATGACGTCCTCGATGCGGCCGTCGATCTGAAGGCCGTTGTTGTCGACGATGACGCAGAGGTTGTCCAGCTTGTGCTGGTGGGCGAACATCAGCGCCTCCCAGACCTGGCCCTCCTCGATCTCGCCGTCGCCCAGCAGGGTGTAGACCCGCAGGTCCTTCTTCTGATACCTGGCCGACAGCGCCATGCCCGCGGCGCAGGAGACGCCCTGGCCGAGCGAGCCGGTGGACATGTCCACGCCCGGGGTCTCGTTCATGTTGGGGTGGCCCTGGAGGCGGCTGCCGATGTGGCGCAGGGTCGTGAGCTCCTCGACCGGGAAGAAGCCGCGCAGCGCCAGGACCGCGTACAGGCCGGGCGCGGTGTGGCCCTTGGAGAGGACGAAGCGGTCGCGGTCGGCCCAGGCGGGATTGGCCGGATCGATGTTCATCTCCTTAAAATAGAGATAGGTAAACAGGTCGGCGGCGGAGAGGCTGCCGCCCGGGTGGCCGGACTTGGCCGCGTGGGTCGCGGTGACGACGCCCATGCGGACCTTGCAGGCCAGGATGCCCAGTTCTTTTTTCTCGTTTGCTGTCATGCGCATTCTCCTTTTCCTTCGGTAAGATCAAAATGCTGGAAATGCTTTTTGCACTTTTTTTGCAGGAACTTTTGCAGCTCCTCGCTCTCGCCCCCGGCGACGGCATCCTTCGGCAGGATGTAGTAGGCCCTGCCCTTGACGAAGATGTAGAAGCAGAGCGCGGTGTCGAACAGGCCGTAGACCTCGCCGTACTTGCTGCGGGCGTAGCTCTTCTGCCCCTCGAGCTTCATCTCCAGCGCGTCGGAGCCGAAGCTGTAGGTCGCCCGCTTGTTCAGGTAGGACGCGCGGTACTTGCGTATCGTGTCGTCCGGGCGCTTCTTCCCGCTCGCAAAGGCCAGCACGAGCAGCACCGAGCAGATCAGCAGGTAGCCGATGCGCGTGAACTGCACGCCCTCGCGCCAGAGCATCCAGCCGAAGTAGCCCGCGCCGAGAGCGCCCAGCAGGCCGAGCACGACGCGCGCCGTCGGGGAGAGCTTTTTCTTCTCGAGATAGAGCGCCTCGAAGTCCCGCAGGATCTCGTCGGTGAACACGAAGCTCGCCCGGTACTGGGGCTTTTCCTTCTCGCTCATGCCTTACTTCTTCTGGCCGTAGTAGGCGTTGGGGCCATGCTTGCGCAGGTAGTGCTTGTCCTGGATATGCTGGGGCGCCGGCGGGGTATCGCGGCGCACCTGGCGGGTGAACATGGCCATCTTCGCGACCTCCTCGAGCACGACCGCGTGGTAGACGGCCTGGGCCGCGTCCTTGCCCCAGGCGAAGGGGCCGTGGCTGTGGCAGATGACGGCGGGCACGGCGACGGGGTCGATGCCGCGTTTCTGGAAGGTCTCGACGATGACGTTGCCGGTGTTGAGTTCATAGCCCTCGTCCAGCTCCTCCTTCGTCAGGTGGCGCGCGCAGGGGACCGGGCCGTAGAAGTAGTCGGCGTGGGTGGTGCCGAAGCAGGGGATGTCCTCCCCGGCCTGGGCCCAGCCGACGGCGTGGGGGCTGTGGGTGTGGACGATGCCGCCGAGCTGCGGGAAGGCGTTGTAGAGCACCAGATGGGTCTTGGTGTCGGAGGAGGGGTTCAGCTCGCCCTCGACCTTGTTGCCGCTGAGGTCCATGACCACCAGATCCTCGGGCCTGAGCTCGTCGTACTCCACGCCGGAGGGCTTGATGACGAACAGGCCCTTCTCGCGGTCGATGCCGCTGACGTTGCCCCAGGTGTAGGTGACGAGGCCGCGGCGGGGCAGCTCCATATTGGCCTCATAGACTTTTTTCTTCAGTTCCTCGAGCATCGCAGCGTCCTCCTTTATTCGGTGATGATGTACATGGCCATCTCGTCGATCTCGCGGTTGGTGCCGACGACGACGTCCTGGCCCTTGGAGTTGACGAAGTGCATGGCGTTGGCGCAGCCGGCGCCGCGGTCGAGATAGTCATAGCGGTAGGCGCCGGCCTCCGCGTCCCAGGTGATGGCGACGGTGTCGCGCGTGCCCTTGCGCCAGCCGACGACCCAGGTGGGCTTGCCGAGGATGGTGTCGGCCCAGGTGGCGTGGAGCATCTCGGTGTCCTTCTCGGGAGCCGGGAACTTCCACTGGGGGACATAGTGGCCCACGCTGTTGAGGTGGTAGATCGTCAGCGAGTTGCCGTGGAAGTCGGAGATCACGCCGAGCTCCTTCTTCCCGTCACCGTCGAAGTCCAGCAGCACGGCGTCGCTGGTCGGGATGTCCAGCAGCTTCGTGACGGTCCACTCCGCGCCGGGGAGCATGGGCGGCTCAAAGAGGAAGGTCCCCTCCTCGGCGCCGACGACGGCGGCGTCGTGTCCGCCCCACTGCGTCATGGAGAAGCCGTGGTTTTTGAGCAGGCCGCCCCGGATGAGCTTCAGCTCGAGCTGGTTGTCGTCGTTGAAGGCGGACAGGTCCTTCGGCAGCACCGCGCCGTAGACCGCGCCGGGGAAGCGCCAGTCGTCCTTGAACTCATGGCCGGATTTGAGGCAGCAGACGATCAGATAGTTCACGCCGCCGCGGTGAAGGATGCCGAAGCGGTGGACGTAGCGGGCGTTGACCAGGGTGCGGCGCTCCCACCCGTTCCAGGTGGGGGTGTTGATGACGATGGACGCCTGCGTCGCGTTGTTGGGGCCGTAGAAGCGGTAGGTGGAGAGGAACTGTCCGTCCGAGCCGGGGACCTGCAGCAGGGTCATGACCCCGCATTCGCCCTCCCAGACGCTCTCGAGCAGGGCGCCGTCCTCGTCAAAGAGGAAGCAGTTTCCCTCCTTTTCCGCGCAGATGAGGAAGCCGTTCTTCCCCCTGTAGCTGAGCGGAGCGGTGGCGTAACACTTGGGCAGCCTGCCCAGGACCTTCTTTTCTACTTTCAAAGCGCTTTCCTTTCCGCCGCCTGTGGCGGCAAATCAATTTGAGTTCGGGATTCAACGTGTGCCTTCCCCCTCGAGGGGAAGCCCTTTACTGCTGCCTGTCCAGAATCTCCCGCATGCTCCGGCAGGCGAAGCGGATGTCGTCGGCCCAGGTGTCGTCATTGCCGACGTACCACATCTCCGTGACGAAGCGGCGGATGCCGAGGCCCCAGGCCATGGCGATGCCGGTCTCGAAGTCGACGTGGCCGGTCAGGAAGGGGACCTCGCGGAAGACGCCGGGCACGGTCTCCTTCAGGTGCAGGGCGAAGATGTGCCCCCGCCCGGAGAAGAGATCGCCGGTCACGCTGCCGCCGGAGGACAGGGCCGCGTTGGTGAGGTTGCCGAGGTCGGGGTAGACGCCGAGATACGGGCTGCCGACCGCGTCGACATAGTACATGGACTTCCAGACCGTGTTCATGAAGTCGGTCTCCATGGTCTCGAAGCCGAGCACGATCCCGTAGACCGCGGCCATCTCTGCGGCCTTTTTGAGGTTTTCGAGGAACAGCTCCCGGGTCTCTTTGCTGCCGGGCTCGTAGTAGACGTCGTAGCCCGCGAGCTGGATGGTGCGGATGCCGAGGTCGTCGGCCAGGACGACGGCCTTCTCCATGATCTCCATGCCCCGCGCGCGCACCAAGGGGTCCGTCGCGCCGAGGGGGTATTTGCGGTGGCCGGACAGGCACATGCTGCGGATCGGCAGGCCGACCTCCGACATGGTGCGCACAAGCTCCAGCCTCTCCTCCCGGCTCCAGTCCAGACGCGCGAGCTTGTCGTCCTTTTCGTCGATGCTGATCTCCACGTAGTCGTAGCCGGCCTCCTTTGCGAAGCACAGCTTTTCCCGCCAGCTCAGCCCCGGCGGCATGGCCTTTTCGTACAGGCCGATGGCATAGTGTTTCATGGCAAAGTCCCTTCAAATATTTGTTTGATTTTTTCGGCGCGGAAACATATATTTGTTTGCTCTTGTGTTCGATTATACTGGAAAACCCGGCTGTTTGCAACAGGAAAAGGTCCCTTTCCGGAAAAAATGTTCCCGTGAAAATACGGCGTTTTGCCAAATCCGGGATTTGTTCTTTTCCCATATCGCCTTGAAAAAGTGCAGAATAACGAAGTCCGGAGCTGGAAATGCCGCGGCTATCTTTTGAAAAACTTCCCGCACACTTGCACAAAGGCGGGGCGCGGCTTTTGAAATGAACATAAAATGAACGGCTCGAACATAAAATTATGATTGAAAAAGCAGGCCCCGCCTCGTATAATTAAAATGCGCAAGCTATCGGAATGAACATTTCGGACGGAAAAAAGGAGGATGTGTATTGAGCAAGATCTCTGAGATGACCCGCGAAAAGTGGATCGAATCCACCTTCCCCGAGTGGGGCACCTGGCTGGTCGAGGAAATCGAGAACGAGGTCGTCCAGCCCGGCAACGTCGCGATGTGGTGGCTCGGCTGCACCGGCATCTGGTTCAAGACGCCCGGCGGCGCGAATCTCACCATCGACCTCTGGTGCGGCAACGGCAAGCGCACCCACGGCAACGGCAAGATGGCCGTCGGCCACCAGATGGCGAACATGTGCGGCGGCCGCAAAATGCAGCCCAATCTCCGCAACGTTCCCTTCGTCATCGACCCCTTCGCCTTCAAGCAGGTAGACGCGGTGCTCGCCACCCACTACCACCAGGATCACATGTCCGCCGAGTGGGCGGCCCATGTGCTGCACAGCGGCATGACCACCACCGACGACAAGGGCAACGTGATCCCCGTTCCCTTCATCGGCCCGCAGAGAAGCGTGGACCTCTGGGTCAAGTGGGGCGTTCCCGCCGAGCGCTGCACGGTCGTGCACCCCGGCGACGTCATCAAGATCAAGGACGTCGAGATCGTCGCCCTTGACAGCTTTGACCGCACCTGCATCGTGACCACGGACTCCACCGGCCCCGACCGCGAGGAGCTGACCGGCGTCTGCCCGACCGACATGGACGAGAAGGCCGTCAACTACCTGGTCAAGACCCCCGGCGGCAACATCTACCACTCCGGCGACTCGCACTTCTCCATCTACTTCGCCAAGCACGGCAAGGACCACGACATCGACGTGGCCTTCGGCTCCTTCGGCGAGAACCCCATCGGCATGCAGGACAAGATGAGCTCCGTGGACATCCTGCGCATGGCCGAGAACTTGCAGTGCAAGGTCGTCATCCCCATCCACTGGGACGTCTGGACCAACTTCCAGGCCGACCAGGAGGAGATCCGCCTGCTCTACGACTTCAAGAAGCCCCGCAACGAGTACAAGTTCCACCCCTTCTTCTGGCAGGTCGGCGGCAAGTACGTCTATCCCCGCGACAAGGACAAGATGTACTACCACCATCCGCGCGGCTTTGAGGACTGCTTCGAGGCCCCGCAGAACATCCCGTTCCGCTCCTGTCTGTAAGGGAGGGCGCACATGGCTGAAAGCATTCTTCAGAAGATCGTCCGCCGCGGCCACTACAAGTTCGTCGACCGCGTGGACTCCTGGCAGGAGGCGGTGCGCCTGAGCACCGAATCCCTGGTCGAGACCGGCTACGTCAGCGAGAACTACTACCAGCAGATCGTCGACTGCATCACCAAGTACGGCCCCTACGTGGTGTTCGAGCACTACGTGGCCATGCCCCACTCCCAGGAGGGGGCGGAGGGCGCGCACAAGACCGCGGTCGGCTTCCTGCGGGTGAAGGAGGACGTGGACTTCGGCAAGGACGAGGACGGCGAGGACAAGATCGCCCGCCTGTTCTTCACCCTGGCCGCCGCGAACCCGGACGAGCACCTTGACAACATCAACCAGCTGATGAACATCTTCTGCAACGAGGAGCTTCTCGACGCCCTGATGGCGGCCGAGACGCCCGAGGACATCCTGCAGGCGGAGAAGGACTTCCCGCCCGAGGACATTCTGGCAGACTGAGAGAGCCCCCCCGCATTCGACCGCGTCCGCGGCGAATCAATAATTGAGAGAGGATTTCTTTTATGGCTATTTGGAATTTCTTTGCGACCTATATCCTGCGTCAGGCGCCGTACATGATCGGCTTCATCACCCTGATCGGCTACGCGCTGATGAAGAAAAAGTGGTACGACATCCTGGGCGGCACGCTCAAGGCCATCATCGGCATGCTGATCCTGAACGTCGGCTCCGGCGGCCTGGTCTCGAACTTCCGTCCGATCCTGGCCGGCCTCAAGGACCGCTTCAATCTGACCGCCTGCGTCATCGACCCCTACTACGGCCAGAACGCCGTCACCGCGGGTGTTGAGGAGGTCTTCGGCAAGGGCTTCTCCCAGGTCATGACCCTGCTGCTCATCGCCTTCATCGTCAACATCCTGCTCGTCCGCTTCAACAAGGTCACCAAGTGCCGCACCCTGTTCACCACCGGCCACGTCCAGGTGCAGCAGGCCGCGACCGCCTACTGGCTGATCATGTTCGCCCTCCCCGCCCTGCTCAAGAACGACGTGCTGATGCTCGTCGTCATGTCCGTCATCCTCGGCGCCTACTGGGCCGTCGGCTCCAACCTGACCGTCAAGCCCATGCAGGAGCTCACCGACGGCGCGGGCTTCGCCATCGCCCACCAGCAGATGTTCGGCATCCGTCTCGGCTACATCGTGGCCGACAAGGTCTTCGGCACCAACGGCGGCAAGAAGCAGAAGGAGATCAAGAAGGTCGGCGACATGGAGATGCCCGGCTTCTTCTCGATCTTCAACGAGAACATGGTCTGCACCGCCATCCTGATGACCGTCTTCTTCGGCGCCATCATGACCGTTATCGGCCGCCCCTACTTCATTGAGAAGGGCAACATCAAGGAGGCCGACAGCTTCTTCATGTATGTGCTCAACACCTGCCTGAACTTCGCCGTCTACCTCGCGATCCTGCAGCTGGGCGTGCGCACCTTCGTCACCGAGCTCACCGCCTCCTTCCAGGGCATCGCCGACAAGCTCCTGCCCTCCTCCGTCCCCGGCGTCGACTGCGCGGTCTGCTACGGCTTCGGCGACGCCAACGCCGTCACCTTCGGCTTCCTCGCCGGTCTCGTCGGCCAGCTGGTCGCCATCGTGCTGCTGATCGTCTTCAAGAGCCCCACCCTCATCATCTGCGGCTTCGTGCCCGTCTTCTTCGACAACGCCACCATCGGCCTCGTCGCCAACGAGAAGGGCGGCCTCAAGGCCTGCCTGGCCATCCCCTTCTGCTCCGGCCTGATCCAGGTCTTCGGCTCCGCGCTGATCGCCGGCTGGGTCGGCATGGCGCAGTACGGCGGCTACCTCGGCATGTTCGACTGGGCGACCGTGTGGCCTCTGTTCACCGTCATCATGAAGTACCTCGGCTACATCGGCGTCGTGGTCGTCGTGGCTCTGCTGATGGCCCTGCCGCAGCTCGAGTACCGCAAGGACCCCAAGGCCTACTTCCTCATCACCGAGGACTACGAGGCCTACAAGGAGTACATGGCCGAGAAGGAAGCCAAGGCTGTCTGATCGGCATCCACCCGTCATCCCCCGGAGGGGCGGCTCCGCCGTCCCTCCGGAAAACCCCGTTTTGGGGCAAATCATGTTATCGTAAGGAAAGGAAAACAAAATGGCTAAACTCGACAACAAGAAGTTCATGGTCTGCTGCGCCAACGGCGCCGGCTCTTCCCTGATGATGAAGATGACCCTCCAGAAGGTCCTCACCAAGTACGGCATCAAGCCCGGCGCTCTGCACCACTGCTCTCTGTCCGAGGGCAAGTCCGCCGCGCCCGGCTACGACATCGTCCTTTGCGCGCGCAACTTCGCCAAGATGTTCGACGACGCCGCCAAGAAGGGCACCACCGTCATCGGTCTGAAGAACATCATGTCCGCTCCCGAGATGGAGCAGGCCATGAAGGACGCGGGCCTGCTCGACTGAGCGCCCCGCTCCGGTCCCGCGGGAAAGCAGCATGATCAAGGCCGTCCTCTTTGACATCGACAACACGCTCTACAGCTACGACGACGCGCACCGGCAGGCCTGGGGCGCGCTGACGGACTACGCCCGCGAACGCCTGGACATCCCGGCGGCGCGCTTTACGGCGCTGCACCGGGAGGCCGCGCGCACGCTGACGGCCCGCTGCGGCGGCGGCTGCGCCGCCGTCCACAACCGGCTGATCCGCTACCAGATCCTGCTGGAGGGCGCGCATTTGCCGATCCGGCACGCGCCGGCGATGGCGGAGCTCTACTGGTCGACGCTGCTCGACGCCGCCGCGCCCTTCCCCGGCACGGCCGAGGGCCTCGCGCTGCTGCGGGAGGCGGGCTGTACCGTCGGGATCGGCACCAACATGACCGCCGACCGCCAGTTCGAGAAGCTGGAACGGCTCGGGCTGATCGAGCTCGTGGACTTCCTGGTCACGAGCGAGGAGGTCGGCGCGGAGAAGCCGGACCGGCGGCTCTTCGACTGCTGCGCGGAGAAGGCGGGCTGCGAAAGCGCGGCATGCGTCTTCGTCGGGGACGACCCAAAAAGCGACGTGCTCGGGGCCCTTCGGGCGGGGATGCATCCCGTCCGCTTCTGCCCGACGGCGCCCGCGGACGATTCCCTGCCGGACGTGCCGCGGATCTCGCATCTGACGGAGCTGCCGGCGCTGCTGCCGACGCTCGGGCGCGAAGGAGTTGGTATTCCATGAAACGAGATCGTCAATCCGTCAACCTGCGCCACGCCGAGATGCTCTCCTACATCCGGGAGCACCGTCAGGCCGGGGTCGAGGAGCTGGCCGCCGCGTTCGGCGTCTCCTCGATGACCGTGCGCCGGGACCTTCAGATGCTCGAGGACCGCGGCCAGATCAGCCGCACCCACGGCGGCGCGACGGCGGACGTCCGCCCCGCGGCCGGCGCCGCGAAGGACGAGGTGGCGCTCTATCGCCGCCTGATCGCCTGCTATGCGGCGAGTCTGATCACCTCGGGCGACCGCATCTTCATCAACGGCAGCCGCACGGCTCTGGGCCTTCTGGAGTACGTCGGGGACAAGACGGTGCACGTCTTCTCCAACAACGGCGCCGCGGTCGAGCAGAAATATCCCCCCGGAGTGGAGATCACGCTCTCGGGCGGGAGCCTGCGCGGTCAGAACCACATCATGACCGGCGACTGCACGCTGCGCAATCTCCTGATGGAGCAGGCGGATCTGGCCTTCCTCGGATGCAGCGGCGTCTCTCCCGGCGGCGAGATCCTCTGCGGCATCCCCACGGAGCTGGGGATCAACGACACCATGATCTCCCACGCCGCGCGCTACTACATTCTGGCCGACTACACCAAGATCGGCAAGACCGGCACCTTCGCGAGCTTCTCGCTGGAAAAGAGCGGCTGCGTCATCACCGACGAGCGCGCCAATCCCCAGGTGCTCGCGCAGCTGCGGGCGATCGGCATGGCCGTGGTCCAGGTGCGCAAGGCGGACTTCCCGGAGCTTGCGGCCGCCGCAAAAGACTGACCCGGGCGTTCAAGAAACTGTGGACATTGTCCGCGTTTTATGGCAAAATGGGATCAGACGATCCCCACAATAATTCTTACGAGGTGTACAACATGAAGCAGTTTACCTACACGATCAAGGACGAGCTCGGCATCCACGCCCGTCCGGCCGGTCTGCTGTGCAAGAAGGCCAAGAGCTACGCCGACACGACCGTCACCCTGACCGCCAACGGCAAGACCGTCAACCTCGCCCAGCTCATGAAGCTGATGGCGCTCGGCATCAAGCAGGGCACCGAGGTCACCGTCGCCTGCGACGGCGCCAACGAGGACGAGGCCTGCGCGGGCCTGCTCGCCTTCCTCGAGGAGAATCTGTAAGCAGCGGCAAAACAATGAGCGCCGACCGAAACCGGTCGGCGCTGCGCTTTGTGAAGGGACCAGTCCATGAACTACGACGCGATCCTTTTTGATTACGACGGCACCGTGGCCGACTCCATCGCCGACATCGCCTGTGCGGCCAACCGCGCGCTGCGCCTGGCGGGTCTGCCCGAGCGGGAGGAGGCGGAGTACCGCTCCTTCGCGGGCAGCGGCGCGGGCGTCCTGCTGCGCCGGGCGGCCCCCGCCGGGACCGACGGGGAGACGCTGCGGGCGCTGTACGACGACTATGTCGCTTACTACGCCGAGCACGCCAACGACCGCAGCCGCCCCTACGACGGCGTGCCGGAGATGCTCTCCGCGCTGAAGGAGGCGGGGAGGAAGCTCGCGGTGATCTCCAACAAGCCGGACGCCGCGGTGCAGCCGGGAGTAGAGCGCTT
>CADCLH010000004.1 GCA_902802215.1 Oscillospiraceae bacterium | reverse complement strand
CTCGGCATCGTGCCACCTCCTGTCACCTATAGCATAGCAAAATTATGAGCAAATATCAACATGTATTTTGCGTCACTCTCCCCCGCATAACCAAACCGGAGGTTCCCCCGCGAGGACCTCCGGTTTGGAAAGGAAGAAGGAGCTTTCGGATATGGAGCTTTCCCGGCTCTTACGCAAACCGGGGAAGCGGAATGGAGAAAGCTTCTTCTGACGTGATGCAGCGGGGCAATCCAAATCCGAACCAAGTATCCAGCCTGCATGGGGTGAGCGCGAGAGGGGACGGGGAGTCCCCTTTCGCGTTTGAGCGAGGCGGATCTACCCGCGCCTTCGGCGCGGCACCAGAAAGCGGGCACCCAAAAGGGTGCCCGCTACGTGGTCCGAGTGACAGGATTCGAACCTGCGGCATCGTGGTCCCAAACCACGCGCGCTACCAGCTGCGCTACACCCGGATAGTGCGGGAAAACAAGCCCTCCCGCAAAAGCGTAGCCATTATACAACATCCCCCGCGGGGAAGCAAGCGGAAAATCCCGCGAGGGGCAGAGCGGCAGAGCGCGTGAGGCGGCTCTGCCGCCGGTTCTTTTCCGGGCCCTCCTTCATTTTTGACGATTGATGTTTTCCTTTGGCTGTGGTATTCTGAAAAAAGGAGTGTGATTTCGTTGAGAATGAGAAAACGGGCAAACCTGGACGCGCGGATGGAGCGCTGCGCCGCTCTGCTGGCCGACGATCCCGCCGCGCTGCGCGGCCGCTGGCTGGAGTCTTTCCCCGGCCATGACGGGATCTTCCTCGAACTCGGCTGCGGTAAGGGGCGCTTTACCGCCGAGCTCGCCGCGACCGTGTCGGACAAGCTCTACCTCGCGCTGGAGAAGGTGCCGGACGCGATGATCCTCGCCATGGAGCGGGTTAAAAACGCCGGGCTTGCGAACGTCCGCTTCCTCGACGCGGACGCGAAGCTGCTCAAAACCATGTTTGCCGACGGGGAGATCGAGCGCATCTATATCAATTTCTGCGACCCCTGGCCCAAGAGCCGGGACGCCAAGCTCCGCCTCACCTCGCCGTTTTTCCTGCGGCTCTACGCGGACCTGCTGCCCGTGGGCGGCGAGCTCCGCTTCAAGACCGACAACACCCCGCTTTTCGACTGGTCCGTCACGCAGCTGGAGCAGGAGGGCTGGGCAGTATCCGAGTTGACCCACGACCTGCACGCGGACGGCCCCGTCGGCATCATGACCGACTATGAGGCGAAGTTCGTCGGGATGGGCATGAAGATCAACCGCCTCGTCGCGACGCGTACGGAGGCGACCAAGGGCACGTCCGCGGGCGAGGTCCCGCGGCTGCGCAACGCCTCGCTGACGGACGCGCGCGGCTACGAGGAGAGCATGGAGGCGCACCGCGCCAGGGAGGCGGAGCAATGAGATTTCTGTCATGGAACGTAAACGGCCTGCGCGCCGTCCGGAGCAAGGGCTTTGAGGAGATCTTCCTCGCGCTGGACGCGGACTTCTTCTGCCTGCAGGAGACCAAGCTCCAGGCCGGGCAGATCGATCTGGAGTTCCCCGGCTACGAGAGCTACTGGTGCTACGCCGAAAAGAAGGGCTACTCGGGCACCGCGATCTTTACCAGACATACGCCGCTGTCGGTCTTGTACAACATCGGCGTCGAGGAGCACAGCCACGAGGGCCGCGCGATCACGCTGGAATATGAGGACTTCTTCCTCGTGTGCGTCTACACCCCGAACGCGCAGGACGGCCTGAAGCGCATCGACTACCGCATGCGCTGGGAGGACGACTTCCGCGCCTACCTCTGCGCGCTCGATCAAAAGAAGCCGGTTATCGTCTGCGGCGACATGAACGTCGCCCACGAGGAGATCGACCTGAAGAACCCGAAGCAGAACGTCGGCAACGCGGGCTTCTCCGACGAGGAGCGCGGCAAGTTCACCGAGCTGCTCGCGGCGGGCTTCACCGACAGCTTCCGCTATCTGTATCCCGACCGCGCCGACGCCTACTCGTGGTGGAGCTACCGCATGCGCGCGCGGGAGCGGAACGTCGGCTGGCGCATCGACTACTTCGTTGTCTCCGACCGGTTGAGGGAACATATCAAGGAAGCGTTCATCCTGCCGGAGATCATGGGCTCCGACCACTGCCCGGTGGGGCTGGACCTGACATGGTGAGCATCGGCCCGGTCCGGCTGGAAGGGAACCTGACGCTGGCTCCGATGGCGGGCGCGTCGGACTTCGCGTTCCGCGGCGTCTGCCGCTCCCTCGGCGCGGCCATGACCACGACGGAGATGGTCTCGGCCAGAGCGCTGGTATTCCGCGACGAGAAGACGAAGGAGCTGCTGTATATCCCGGAGGACGGGCACCCCTGCGCCGCGCAGCTCTTCGGCCACGAGCCGGAGATCATGGCCGAGGCCGCCGCGATGGCGCTGGAGCTCTCCGGCGCGGAGATCCTGGATATCAACATGGGCTGCCCGGTGGGGAAGATCGTGCGCAGCGGCGACGGCTCGGCGCTGATGAGGGACCCGGAGCTCGCGGGGCGCATCGTCGAGAGCGTGAAGAAAGCAGTCTCCGCTCCGGTGACGGTCAAGTTCCGCAAGGGCTGGGACAACGGCAGCGCCAACGCGGTCTCCTTCGCGCAGATTATGGAGCAGGCCGGAGCCGACGCCGTCGCGGTGCACGGCCGGACGCGCGCGCAGATGTACGCGGGCCGCGCCGACTGGGACACGATCCGCGAGGTGCGCCGCAGCGTCTCGATCCCCGTGATCGCAAACGGCGACGTGTTCACGCCGGAGGACGCGGCGCACATCCTGCGCTATACCGGCTGCTCTCTCGCCATGATCGGGCGCGGCAGCTTCGGCAACCCCTGGATCTTCCGACGCGGCCAGGCGGCGATCGACGGCGAAAAGATCCCGGAGCTCCCGCCGCTTCAAGAGCGGATCGCGCTGGCCGAGGCGCAGATCGGGACGCTCGCCGCGCGCATCGGCGAGCACCGCGCCTGCATGGAGGCGCGCCACCAGCTCCCCTGGTATCTGCACGGCGTGCCGCACGCGGGCGTCTATAAACAGGAGCTCGTCCGGGTCGAGACCCTGGACGACATTCACCGGATCTGCCGGGGGATCAAGAGAGATTTGAGCTGATTGATTCGGCCTCATGTGGGGAGGTGACAGCTTGACAAGGGAACAGGAAGCGCAGATCGTTCAGCGCGTTTTGCAGGGCGACGTCAACGCCTTTGAAAAACTGGTGCTGGAATACGAAAAAAGCGTGTATGCCATCACGCAGCGCATGACCGGCAACGCCGAGGACGCGGCCGACATGACGCAGGAGACCTTCATCAAGGCCTACAATTCGCTCTCCTCCTTCCGGGGCGACAGCAAGTTCTCCGTCTGGCTGTACCGGATCGCAACGAATGTGTGTCTCGACTTCCTGCGAAGCCGAAGCCGAAAACCGACCGTCTCGCTGTCGGTGGAGGACGACGACGGCGAGGAGGTCGAGCTCGACATCGCGGACGAGAGCCAGTCGCCCGAACGCCTGCTGGAGCGGGGACTGACACGGGACGCGGTCCGGCGGGGGCTTGACGCGCTCTCGCCGGAATACAGGCAGATCCTGCTGCTGCGGGAGATCCAGGGGCTGAGCTACGAGGAGATCGCCGACGTGCTCACGCTCGAGGTCGGGACCGTCAAGTCCCGCATCTTCCGGGCAAGGAAAAGATTGTGCGCGTTTTTGCTGGCGGACGGGAACATTCCGGATTTTGTGCCGTCTGGGAATATGAAAGGTGGTGAGAAGCAATGAATTCATGTGAGCATTACCAGGAGCTCATCAGCAGGCTCGTGGATGCGGACGTGAGCAGAGAAGAATACGAAGAGCTGCTCGCCCATATGAATACTTGCTCTCGCTGCAGCGCCCTCTATGCCGTTTTTTACGATCTGTCCGAAATCATCGGTTCCGAAGAGTCGGTCGAACTGCCCGAAGGCCTGCATGAGAACATCATGGCCGGCGTCCGGCGCAGCGACCTTGAAAAGAAAAACCGCCGCGCGCGTTCCGTGTGGGTGCGTACGGCGCTGACGGCCGCCGCGTGTCTCGCGCTGGTCCTGTTTGCCATGCGCGGCTTCTCCCCGGCGGAGCGCGCCGAGAGCAGCGTCGTCCGCAGCCAGGAGGCCGCCGACGTGCTGCCTGCGTCCGATGCGCAGGAGACCGCCGCGGCGCCCGAAACCGAGGAGACCGCGGCCCCGACGATGACGCCGACCCCGGCGCCCGTGCCTGCGGCGGTCCCGAAGGAGAGCCCCGCGCCGACTCCCGCTGTTCAGACTCCGACCCCGACGCCTGTGACCCCGACGCCTGTGACCCCGACGCCTGTGACCCCGACGCCTGTAACGCCGACGCCCGTGACGCCGACCCCGGCAACGCCGACGCCCGCGACGCCGACGCCTGCAACGCCGACGCCCGCGACTCCGACCCCGGCAACGCCGACGCCCGCGACTCCGACGCCCGTAACGCCGACCCCGGCAACGCCAACCCCGGCAACGCCGACGCCTGCGACTCCGACGCCCGCAACGCCGACGCCCGCAGCGCCGACGCCCGCGACGCCGACCCCGGCGACTCCGACACCCGCAACGCCGACGCCCGCGAGTCCGGCTCCGACAGAAGCGGCGCAGGAACCGGCGCCGACGGCGAGCATACAGCTCAATCCGAACCAACCGACGAAGACGGAGACGCCCTCTGCCGCCAAAGCGGCCGACGCCGCGCCCGAGCCCGTCAAGGCGGACACGGTGAGCACGCCCGCGGTCTCGGCGGAACCCGGAGCGGCGGATACCGCGAAAAGCGCGGCGGCGGAATCGCCCGCTCCGTCTCCGGAGCCTTCCGCAGAGCCGACCCCGGCGGTCAGAAGGATCATGATGGCTCCCCGGACGCGGATGACCGCCCCAGCCCCGCAGAGCGTTGAGAGCCTCCCGACGCCCGAAGCGTCCGAATCTCCCGCGCCCTCTGCGACCCCAACGCCCTCCGCCTCTCCGACGCCTTCCGCATCCCCGACGCCCTCCGCGGCCCCGGTGAAAGCCGAGAGCATCCGCATCGCGAAGGAGGAGAACCGCGACAAGCTGCTGGTCCTGCTCTCCGGAACGGAGGCCGACCTGCCGGACAAGACGCCCGACAAGATCTATGAGGCGGTCCTCGTTTCCAGCGACGCCTACGGCAGCGAGGAAAAACTGAGCATCCGCATCATCGGGAGCGAGGTCTGGTATATCAGCACCGTGAGCGGGGAGAGCACGAGCTTCGCCGCACAGTGCTCCCCGAAGGAGCTGGAGACGCTGCTTGCCGCCGTGAGGGAGGATGAGCGCACGCCCGCCTCTCCGAGCCCGTCGGCCCAGCCCTCTCCGACGCCCGCTCCGACGACGCCGGACCCCTATCTCGGGACGCCCGAGCCCGCGAATGAGAAATAATCCCCGCGCCGGGACCGTCCGCAGCGGACGGCCCCGGCGCTCTGTTGCGTGTGCCGTGCCGACGCGCAGTTTGACTTGAAATCCGTCCCGGGCTGTGCTAAGATATAGTGACAAGAATTTCACAAGTGTCCCGTGCGCTGTGACGCACAGGCAAGGAGAATACAAGTGAAGCGAGTTAAGGTTTCAAACAATGTGATCCGGCGGCTTCCCCGCTATCTGCGCAGACTGGACGAGCTGACGGAGGAGGGCGTCAGCCGGATCTCGTCTTTTGAGCTCGCAAGCCAGCTCGGTCTGACCGCCTCGCAGATCCGGCAGGACTTCAGCTGCTTCGGGGAATTCGGACAGCAGGGCTACGGCTACAACGTCCCCGCCCTGCGCGCGCACCTCGCCTCGGTTCTCGGCGTCGACCGCGGCTTCACCGCGGTCCTGATCGGCGTGGGCAACATCGGCCGCGCGCTGATGGACAACTTCTGCTTCTCCGACTGGGGCTTCCGGCTCACGGCGGCCTTTGACATCGACCCCCGGCTGATCGGGACGGAGTTCAAGGGCGTCCCCATCCTGGGGATGGAGAATCTGGAGGATTATCTCGCGGAGAACAAGACCGATATCGCGGTGCTGACGGTGCCCAAGGAGGCCGCCGTGACCGTTACCGAGAGGCTGACGGGACACGGGATCGACGCGATCTGGAACTTCACGAACGTGGAGCTGACCGGGCCGACCAGCGACGTCATCGTCGAGAACGTCCACTTCTCCGATTCGCTCCTGTCGCTGAGCTACTATGTGGCCGAGCGCCGGGACGAGGCTACGGCAAAGGCCGAGCGCGAGAAATAAACACACGGGATTTCGAAAGGCATTGACCGGACGTCAATGCCTTTTCGGATAGGCGCGGTGGATTCGTATCCACCACGCCTTAGGAGGGACCATGACCACAGACGGCGTGATTTTTGATTTGGACGGGACGCTCTGGGACTCCTGCCGCGTGGTGGCGGAGAGCTGGGGCGAGACGCTGCGGCGGCTCGACCCGGCGGCGGTCTGTCCCGGACCGGACGAGGTGCGGGGCATCATGGGCATGACCGCGCCTGAGATCGCCCGGACGCTGTTCTCACAGTACGGCGCGGAGGCGGAGGCGGTCTGCCTCGAATGCATCCACGGGGAGAACGAGTATATCGCCGCGCGCGGCGGGGAGCTCTACCCGGAGCTGGAGGAGACGCTCGCCGCGCTCTCGGCGTGCGTGCCGCTTTTCATCGTCTCCAACTGTCTGGACGGGTATATCCAGTGCTTCCTGCACAGCTCCGGCCTCGGCCGGTATTTCCGGGACTATGAGTGCGAGGGCTCGACGGGGCTGGAGAAGGCGGAGAACATCACGCTGCTCTGCCGCCGCTACGCTCTGCGCCGCCCGGTCTATGTCGGGGATACGCGCTCCGACGAGAGCAGCGCCCGCAAGGCGGGCTGCGCCTTCATTCACGCGGCCTACGGCTTCGGCTCGTGCGAGGCCCCGGACGCGGTGATCCGAGGGCTGGGAGAACTGCCCGGGCTGCTGAAAACAGGGGAGGGGGAGAAGCATGTCTGACGCCATTGCCGCCGTCGCCACCGGCGCGCAGGTCGCCGCGATCGGCGTCGTGCGCCTGTCCGGGGACGGCGTGATCGAACTTGCGGACTGTCTGTTCCGCCCCGCCTCGGGGAAGCGGATGCGTCAGCAGGAGAGCCGGAGGCTCGTCTACGGCGGGCTGTACGACGCGGACGGCGAGCTGCTCGACCGCTGCCTGTGCACGGTCAGCCGCGCCCCGCACAGCTACACGGGCGAGGATACGGCGGAGTTTCAGTGCCACGGCTCGCCCACGGTCCTGCGCGCGGCGCTGGAGGCCTGCTTTGCCCTCGGCGCGCGGCAGGCCCTGCCGGGGGAGTTTACCAAACGCGCCTTCCTCAACGGCCGCCTGGAGCTGACCGAGGCCGAGGCCGTCGCGGACCTCATCGACGCCGAGAGCGTGGAGGCTGCGAAAAACGCGGCCGCGCAGCTCTCAGGCGCGATCGCCGCGGGGACCGCGGACGTCTATGCGCTTTTGCAGGATATCAGCGCGCACTATCATGCGGTGCTGGACTACCCGGACGAGGATATCGAGGACTTCCGACTGGCAAGCTACCGGGCGCAGCTTACGGAGGCGGAGGGGAAGCTCCGACGCCTTCTCGGCACCTTCGAGCGCGGCAGGCTCATGACCGCGGGCATTCCGGCGGCCATCGTGGGACGGCCCAACGCGGGCAAGAGCTCCCTGCTCAACGCGCTGCTGGGCTACGAGCGGGCCATCGTCACCGACGTGCCCGGCACCACGCGCGATACGATCGAGGAAAAGCTGCGGCTCGGCTCGCTGCTGCTGCGGCTGACGGACACCGCGGGCATCCGCGAGACCGCCGACGACGTCGAGCGCCTCGGCGTGGAGCGCAGCCGTCTGGCCATGGAGCGCGCGGAGCTCGTGATCGCCGTCGTGGACGGCAGCGCGGAGCTGGACGAAGAGGACCTCTCGATCCTGCGCGCGGCGGAGCGCTGTCCCAAGGCGGTGCTGGTACTGTCCAAGTCGGATCTCGAGCAGCGCGTCGAGGCGCCGGAGACCGGCCTGCCCTGCGTCACGGTCAGCGCCCGGACGGGGGAGGGGCTGGACGCGCTCGAGCGCGTGATCCGCGGTCTGTTTCCGCTGCCGCAGGTCCCGGCGGGGGAGATTTTGACCAACGCCAGACAGGCCGAGGCCGTCGGCCGCGCGCTGGAGAGCCTGTGCGCCGCCCGCGCCGCGATGGAGCAGGGCTGCACCCCCGACATCGTGCTGACCGAGTGCGAGACCGCCATGTCCGCGCTGGGCGAGCTGTCCGGCCGCAGCGTGCGCGAGGATGTGACGGCGCGGATCTTTGAACGCTTCTGCGTCGGGAAATGAGGCGGCGCCGCTGTCCCGAGCCTCGAACGCGGGTATTTTTCTATTGACATCACCCTGCCCTTGTGCTACTATACTCTAGCAACATCGGCATGCAGAAGTACCCAAGAGGCCGAAGGGGCTCCCCTGCTAAGGGAGTAGGGTGTCTAAAAACGCCGCGAGGGTTCAAATCCCTCCTTCTGCGCCAGTGAAAACCCTGTATTCTCAATGGATACAGGGTTTTTTACTGCCCTTTGACCCTTTATTTGACCCTTTATGATCAAATACAGGATGGACGGATGAACCCTCGCTGTAATCTTTATGAACTGGCTGGAACTGCCAAAGTTTGGATGAAGCGTTCCATGCGGTCCGCCGACTGCTGCCGCATCTTCTGGGACACATGCCCGTACACATCCAGCGTGAAGCTGGCGGTCGCGTGGCCGAGATTGCTCTGCACGGTCTTGATATCATCGCCGCTTTCGATGGCAACCACCGCGTAGCTGTGCCGCAAATCGTGGAAGCGCGTTTCCCCCAGGCCGATCCCGCGCACGACATCCTTGAAGTGGTGGTACACCGAAAAGTGGCAGAGATGCCCTCCGAACTCATTGGTGAACACCAGATCCCACGGATTGCGCCAGGCAACGCCCGCGATCTCCCTCCGGTGCTCCTGCAGACGCTTTTCCTCTTTCAGAATCTGCATTACGGAATCTGCAACGGTCACGACCCGGCTCCGGCTGTTTTTCGTTGGGACAAGGACATACTCGCCGCCAACCTTGTCGGTTTTCTGGAGCTGTTTGTTGATGTAGAGCGCGTGATGCTCGAAGTCCACACAGTCCCAGGTCAGCCCCAGCACCTCGCCCTGACGCAGTCCGGTAAAGAGCGTCACCTGAAACAGATGCTCGAAAGGATCGCCGTGGATGGCTTTGAGAAAAACGGCGATATCGTCCTGTTCCAGAGGCTTGAATTCTTTACGTCTGGCCTTGGGAAGATCGCACATATCGGAAGGATTGGAACGGATCATGCCCAGCTTCACGGCCTGGTGCAGCGCGCGATGCAGAATACCGTGGACATTCTTCACGGTTTTTGCGGAAAGACCGTGATCTGTCAGAAGGGAGTTATACATCTGCTGGATCTGGAGCGCCGAGAGCTCTGAGAGCTTGATGCGTCCAATGTCGGGGATCAGGAAGCGGTTGCAGACGCCTTCGTAGGAGTTGAGCGTATAAGGCTTGACCGACGGCTTTACATAGGTTTTCAGCCAGACTTTCAGCCATTCCGCCACGGATTCCTTGGCGGGCTCCATGTAGCAGCCATCGTCGATTTCCGCAGTAATCTTTGCGAGCTTCTGCCGGACTTCTTTCTGAGATACCCCATACACAGACTTCTGAACCTGCTTGCCGGTCTTGGGATCGAAGCCGAGAGAATAGCGCGCTTCCCAGCGACCGTCGGAGCGCTTGCGGATGGTGCCCGCGCCTTTTGCGTTCTTGCTGTTTTTCTTGTTTGCCAAAGATACCTCGCTTTCCCAGTGTGTAGAACCTGTACCTGTCAATCCAGGTTCCACGCTTATTATATCACTTTCACGATTTAAAGCAAGTGTTTATACTATCCTCCTGTCAAAAATTTTTGACAGGAGGATAGTTTCCATGACGCTTATGACGCTATGACGCTTTTGGGGGTGTGCCGAAAAGCGTCATTTGCGTCATAGCGTCATGAGGCAAGCTGGGAAAGCGTGATCTCGCGGGAATCCATGGAACGTCTGGATTGGTATTGAACGCCGTATTGCTGGGCGAGGGTGCGGCTGTTGGCGTTCAGCCTGCGGGTCAGCGCGTGGGGTTTGGTATCCGCGGGGAGAACAGGCGCGAGCACGTCCACCAGCTCGGTAGGCGTCCCGTGCCATTCCCGGCACTCGGATACCAGCTGCTGTACGGCCTTGAGAAGCCTGTCCGCGTCGTCGCGCGGCTCCTCCCTGCCGTACTCGATGAACTGCCAGTGCTTGCTGTCGTCGAACTCCAACCGGAGCTGCAGGTCTGCGACCTCCCGACCGGTCACGTCCAGCGTGGCCGAGCGCGAGAGCCGGGACTGCTTCTGCAGCACCATCGCACCGTCCGCGCAGCCCATGAGTCCGTTGGTACCGGAGATCATGTTGAAGGCGTCCTCCGACTCCTCCTTGCGCGTGTGGTGCACCACCAGGATCGTGATGTTGAAACGGTCGGCGATAGCTTTGAGCGCGGTCATGACCTCGTAATCCCCTGCGTAGCTGTACTTCTCCGACCTCATCTGTCGGATGCGCTGCAGCGTGTCGATGATGACGAAGCCGACGCCGGGATGGACCGCAAGGAAATTGGCGAGCTGCTGCTCAAAGCCGCTGCCCAGAAGCTCCGCCTCCGTTGCGATCCAGACCCCGTCCGCCTCGCCTCCGGTCACTTCGCTGAGCCGCCGCTGGATGCGCTGGGCCGTGTCCTCCAGACTGACGTACAGGACGCTGCTTTGCTGGGTCTTGAAGTCCCATACCGGCTCCCCCTTGCTGACCCGGTCGGCCAGCCAGAGGACGAGCCAGCTTTTGCCGATCTTCGAGGCTCCGGCGAGGATATACACACCCTTGCCCAGCAGCTTCTCGATCAGCCAGCCGGTGGGCTGAAACTCCATGTCCATCAGCTCGTTTGCGTTGACCACGTCCAGCTCGGTGATCCGCTCGCCCAGCGTCCGCCGGATAATCCGGACCGCCTCTGTCTCCGTCGTGCGCAGATGGCCGCACAGCACATAGTCCAGCAGATCGCCGCGCCTGCCGCATTGCAGGCAGAGCCAGGTGTCGTCCTTCATCAGCCCCGCCACATCGCCGCAGATCGGGCAGACGGTCGTGGCGCCGTCCTCCGAGACCTCGACATGCGCGGCCTTCAGATACGCGCGAAGCTGCGGCCGAACCCGTTCACGAAAGTCAAGGATCTTGCCTTCGGTCATGGGCGGCACCTCACGACGCGCGGGCCTGCTCGTCCATCCAGCGGGCGAGCCGGTCGCGGGAGACCAGCATGCGCTTGCCGATCCGCAGCGTCGGGAAGTCCTCCCGGTGCAGCAGGTTGTAGGCGTTGGCGCGGGAGATGTTCAGCACGCCGGCGAGCTGGCTGGCGTTGAGAACGAGGGGCAGATCGTTGAAGGAAGAAACGGAAGAATTCATTGACAGCACTCCTTTCGGGCAGTTCAGAAATTCAGTATTCAGTTGTAAAGGTTCAAAGGCGTTACTCAATTTCCAGTTCTTTTGTCCTCCGATTTCATAGATTTTTGGATGGCGTAGCGTTCCCGCTGACGCCGAGCTTCCTTTTCCCGCCGCACACGCCGCGCGCAATCCGGGCAATACTTGGCTCGATTGGAACCGGGCGTGAACCGTTTCCCGCATACCGCGCAGATCTTCACACGCTTTCCGAGCAGGATATCGTCGTGGGTCTGCAAATCATCGGGCAGCACCGCCTCGCGAAACCATCTGCACAAAAGAGAGCGCGTGATCAGCTGGGGGCAGGGACAAGGGTCACACCCGTCGTCGAGCAGCAGGCAATTGCCGTCATCGTAATTGCAGCAGCGTCTGTGGACAAGGGAATGGACTTTTCGGGCTTGCCGGGGTGTCATGCGGATGGCAGGGCATCACTCCAAATCCTTGATGACCTTGACGGCCACACCTTGAATGATGCAGCTGTCCACGATGATGTCCTCATAGCGGTTGTTCTCCGGGTGCAGACAGACGCAGCTCTCCCGCGGGCGGAAGCGTTTGAGCGTCGCCTCGTCGTCCACCAGCGCCACCACGATCTGGTTGTAGTCGGCGGTGCTCTGCTGGCGGATCAGAACGAGGTCTCCGTTCTCGATCCCAGCGCCGATCATGGAATCGCCCCAGGCGCGGAGCAGGAAGAACTCGCCCTTTCCGAACAGAGCCTCCGGCAGGCAGACGTACTCCTCGATGTTCTCTTCCGCGAATCTGGGAATGCCGCAGGACACCGCGCCCAGCAGCGGCACATAGAGCATGTTCATCATGCCTCTGGACTTCCGGGTGGTGATATTGCGGTGGCCGTCGTACTCCAGCACGCCGTTTTCCCGCATGTAGGACAGGTACTTGGAAACAGTGCCCACGGCGAGACCCACACCTGCGGCGATCTGGCGGACGGAGGGCGCGGAGCCCTGTCTGTTTCGGTAGCTGTTGATGTAGTCCTCGATCATGGCGCAATACTCCGGTTTTTTGTACTGCATGAAGAGTCCTCCTTTCGTGACGTGAACAAATGTTTCCAATAGGCATATTATTACATTTTGTTACCGGATGCAAGAGAAAAATGCGATCAGCCCGCGAGGTGCAGTCGATCGGCAACACCTTGCGGGCTGAGCGAAAAAAGTTCTTGACATAAGGACCGGGGTCTGCACGATACCAGCAAGCATCGCCTTTGTACTCCCACAAAGGCAAACCGGGAACATCCCGGGCCCTCGAGGCTTGTCGTTCCTGCTTGCAAAATGAAAGCGTGACATTGGAAAGACACTATCAATTTGAAAGCAGGATGAGCAAAGGGATGCAGGGGAAGCGCAGCGTCCTCTGCTCCACGATACTTTGCAGCCTCTGGATGAAAGTATCATAGTGGGTTATGCACTTTCAAGGAAGTGTATAGCCCGGGATCTCTCGTCTCATCACCCCAAGAAAACTAAAGAAGATGCGATCAGAAATTGCGCAGCGTAATAGGTGATGTAGTTCAGCGCCAGGTCGATGGGGCGCTCCTTTCCCACACCGAAGTAGGTGCCGCTGAGGATCAGATCGGAAACGGCAAAGAACACCCCGCCGATAAAGAGAAGGTTCAGCGGGATCTCCTTCCAGCCGCAGCTTAGCGCAAGACTGCCGGAGATCAGCACCATGGCGAACAGAATCACGCCATAAGCGATCACGACAGGTTTGAGTTTTCCGTAGTGCAGCTTCATCGGCTTTTCCATAAAAGCGTTCCCGGCGCTGAGCACCAGGGCGAGCAAGATCGGCACGATCACGGTCATAGGCCTGCCCGCGGGATAGTAGCTCAGCAGCATGCCGACGATGTACAGAATGTGCCCGACGCCGAACACACAAAAGCCTGCGTAGGTGAAGGGCTCATCTTTTTCTGGGAATACGTATTTGAGGTCCAGCCAGATGTCCCCCAGCAGCCCGAACAGCAAGCCCATCAGCACAAAGGGGCAGAGCAAACTGGCATTCCCTTTTACGGCAGCGGCCCATGCTCCGTACACGCCGACGGCAAGAAACAGTATCGATACGACGGATTTGATCAGCACCGCCTTTACGGAATACGCCTTGATCTTCTCCCGGATATACACAAACAGCAGCACCGCTCCGCATACAAGCAACAAAGGATACAGCATGCCATGACCTCCTTTTCAGCTGTTCTCGACTGCGCGCTGCAGCATCTTCTCGTACTCCCGCTTCACCTTCGCCGGGCCTTTGATTTTTACCTTTCCCTCAAAGCCGAAGACCCAGCCGAAGAAGGGTTTGCTCACGGCGACGTTCACATCGGCGAGAAAGCTTTTGCTGTCCAGCGGCTGCGCCTCGACCTCGTCTCCGAAACGATCGACAATATAATCCATCACGCTGTTTTCGCAAACAAGCGTCACGCGCTGGGGCTCGCCGATGAACATCCCGAACATCGTGTTGATGCGCGAGATATCAAAATCCTCCGGCTGCGGCACGGCGTCCTCATCCAAAATGCGCGGGGGCGACGCGATGCGATCCACGCGAAAAGGCGTGATGCCATGCTTGTCGGTATGGCTGAGCAGATAATAATAGTCGCCGTTCCATACCAGCATCCAGGGGCTGCACACATATTCGTTCCCGCCGTTGCGCAGCTTTTTTTGCTTTTTGCCGTTGTACTGAAAATACGGAAACGCGATTTTCTTTCCCGCATTGATCGCGGCATGGATCGCGTCCACGATATAATAGATCTTCTCGTTCTCCGGTTTTATCCGACCTTCGGCATAGAGAAACCTGCGCAGCTCGTCCGCCTTGTTCCGGCTGGCGAGCCGTCCGATCTTCTCGACCAGCTCCTTGCTCTTCTTCGCCGTGATGAACTTGGAGGATTCGACCGCGTCGATCAGAAGCTTCAGCTCCGGCAGATCGAACAGCCGCGCGGCAAGATAGTATTTGTTTTGCTTGGACTTGACCGTGTAGATGTCGAAGCCGAAGGCGCGCAGCTGCTCCATGTCCTCGTAAATCGTAACGCGGTGCGCGGAGATCCCGAACTCGTTTTTCAATGCCTCGATGAGCTGGTTGGTGGTGAGCGGATGATCCTCGTCGGTCTGCTCATACAGGATTTTCGCAAGATACAGCGCGCGCAGATTCTTCGTCGTCTCCATTTTTGCTTCCTCTTTGCGACTTGGTTTTTCACAAAGATTGTATCAGATGCAGCATTCCCTTTCAAGCAAATCGCGTAACAATCGCCTGCATCTGTCAATTATTTTTAACAGGAGACCATGTGCGCGAACAAAAAGATGGCACGGATGACGCATTCGTGCCATAATGAAAAGTGAGGAATTCGATCTGGCAAGCAGGGCAAGTGTGCCCACACATTGCAAAAACCTTGTTGAGGCTCCGCCCCAAGCCCCGGTTTGAATTTTGATCTTCGATCAAAAGCTGCGCGATGAAACATCGCTTTATGTAGAAGATAAAGGTGAAAGACGCCTGCGTTTTTGTTGTCTTGATTCAAAAAATGTGGTAAAATAATATAAATACCCATATACGAATAGTTACGACAGATGAATCTCTGCAACAGCCCCTGAGTTTGATTTCGATTGAAACATGGAGGCGTAAGAATGGACATACTGACGAAAAAGCAGATGACCGAAGAGGACATCAAGCTCAATTTCATTACGCCTGCGATTCAGGACAAGGGCTGGAAGAACAAGATCACCATGGAGACCGCTGTCAAGCTGACGGACGGCAAGGTGAATCTGCGAGGAAACCTCACCTTCCGTGAGCCTGCGAAGAAGGCGGACTATCTCCTTTACATCAGCGCCAACAATCCCATCGCGGTGGTAGAGGCAAAGGACAACAATCACTGCGTCTCCCAGGGTCTGCAGCAGGCCATGACCTATGCGCAGATGCTTGATCTGCCTTTTGCATACAGCTCCAACGGGGACGGCTTTGCAGAGCACGATTTTCTCACCGGCACAGAGCGCGAGTTCGGCATGGACGAGTTCCCGACAGAGGCGGAACTGCTCGCGCGGCTGAACCAGGAAGCGGGCGTCACGCCTGCGCAGGAGGCAATCCGTCGTCAGCCTTATTACAGCAGCCAGACTACCTATCCCCCGCGCTACTATCAGCGCATCGCTATCAACCGCACCGTGGACGCCATCGCGCGCGGGCAGGATCGTCTGCTCCTCGTCATGGCCACCGGCACGGGCAAAACATATACAGCTTTTCAGATCGTTTACCGCCTCCTGCAGAGCGGCACGAAGCAGAAGATCCTCTATCTGGCAGACCGGAACATTCTGGTGGATCAATCTATCCAGCAGGACTTTGCCCCGCTGGAGAAGGTCACCCACAAGATTAACGTCGCCAGGGATGACCGTAGCACCATCACGTCTCATCAGGTGTACTTCTCTCTATATCAGCAGCTCGTGGGTGACGACGATCAGGAGCATTTCAGCGAGCTGTTCGCGCCCGATTTCTTCGACCTCATCATCGTGGACGAGTGCCACCGCGGTTCGGCCAAGGACGACAGCCGCTGGCGCAGGATCCTGGAATACTTCAGCTCCGCGACGCAGATCGGTATGACTGCCACGCCGAAGGAGACGAAGTACGTCTCCAACATCACATACTTCGGCGATCCCATTTACACATACAGTCTGAAAGAGGGCATCGAGGACGGCTTCCTCGCGCCCTTCAAAGTCATCAACATCCAGACCAGCATCAGCGACGGCTGGCGCCCCCGCAAGGGGCAGCTGGATTACTACGGCAACCCGATCCCGGACCGCGTTTACAACAACAGCGATTACGATTACAGCATCATCCTTGCCGACCGGATCGAGCAGGTCGCGCGGGAGATCACGGCCTATTTGAAAGCCACCGACCGCATGGCGAAAACCATTGTCTTCTGCGCCACCGAGGATGCGGCGGAGCGTATGCGGCAGGCGCTCGTCAACCTCAACTCCGATATGGTAAAGAAGAATCCGGACTACGTCGTGCGCATCACCGGCAGCGACGAGTACGGCAAGGCCAAGCTGGATTATTTCATCTCCGTCTCCGCCAAATACCCGGTGATCGCCACGACCTCCAAGCTGCTGTCCACCGGCGCGGACTGCAAGATGACAAAGCTCATCGTCCTCGACGAGATGATCGGCTCCATGACGGAGTTCAAGCAGATCATCGGCCGCGGCACCCGCCTGCGGGAGAAGGAGGGCAAGCTGAGCTTCGTGGTCATGGACTTCCGCAATGTGACGCGGCTCTTTGCCGACCCAGATTGGGACGGCCCGATCGAGATCGACCCGAATTATCCGCCGAAGCCGAAGGATGGCGGCGGAGACATGCCTCCCGGCCCCGGGCCGGACACGCCGCAGGGTCCGACAACGCCGAAGCCCTATGTGGACAAGGACGGCTGCCGCGTGGAGATCACCCACAAGCTGGTGTCAGTCTACGACGCCGGCGGCAGGCTGCTGCGGCAGGAGAGCATTACGGACTATACGAAATCGAACATCCTCGGCCGCTACGCCTCGTTGGAGAATTTCGTCCGACAGTGGTCGGCGGAGGACAAGAAGTCCGCGATCCGCGACCTGCTGCGCCAGCAGGGCATTGATCTGGAGCTTATGAAGGCCGATCAGGGCATGAGCGACGTGGACGACTTCGACTTCATCTGCCACGTAGCCTACGACAAGAAGCCGCTGACCCGCCGCGAGCGCGCGAACAATGTGAAAAAGCGCGACTTCCTGAGCAAATACAGCGGCGGGGCGCGTCAGGTGCTGGAGGCGCTGCTGGACAAGTACATGAACATCGGCATCTATGAGATCGAGAAGACCGAGATCCTGCAGCTCGATCCCTTCCTCAAGTTCGGCAAGCCCGCAAAGATTGCCGGATATTTCGGTGGGAGAGACGGCTATCGGAAAGCCGTGCATGAGTTGGAGAGACTGATTTATACAGACGAGGCGGTGTAAGAAATGAAAGGGACCGAAGCGAAGCTGGTCTCCTATATGCAGGGCTCGGACAAGCGATTCATCATCCCTGTGTATCAGCGCAATTACGACTGGCGCATTGAAAACTGCAAGCAGCTTTACGATGATCTGATCGCCGTGATCCGCAAAAACAGGAGCAGTCATTTCTTTGGGAGTCTCGTCTCGGTACACAGTGACGGCGAGTTCAACGAATACCTGATCATCGACGGCCAGCAGCGTCTCACGACGATCTCGCTTCTGATGCTCGCGATGGTAAACCTGATGAAAGCGGGGATCGTTACACCGGCGCAGGGCAATCTGGCGGACAAGATCTATAAAACTTATCTGATCGACGAATGGCAGGAGGATGAGACCCGGATCAAGTTGAAGCCGGTGAAGAACGACTGCAAAGCCTTTGATCTCCTCTTCAAAGAATCGGAGGATCATATTCGGGACTCCAACCTGACGATCAACTATGAGTATTTCTACACGCGGATACAAAAAGAAGAAATCACGATCGATCAGCTTTATACCGCCATCACCAGGCTTGAGATCATCAATATCAGGCTGGAAAAAGATGATAACCCGCAGTTGATCTTTGAGAGCCTCAACTCCACCGGCCTTGCGCTGAGCGAGGGCGACAAGATCCGCAACTATATCCTGATGGGTCTGCCCACCAAACAGCAGAACACTTATTACGAAAGCTACTGGAACAAGATCGAGCTCTGCACCAATTACGATGTGAGCCTCTTTGTCCGGGACTATCTCAGCGTCAAACAGCAGGCAATCCCCCCGATGAGCAAGATCTATGTGACCTTCAAAGCTTATGTGGAAGAGGCCCAGGTCGATACCGAGCCCTTGCTGAAAGATCTGCTGGACTATGCAAAATCCTACGAGATCCTGCTGAAAGGCCGCACGGAAGATAAGGCGCTCAACGCCTGCATATACAGGCTCAACCGTCTGGAGACCACGATCACGCGGCCCTTCTTTCTCGAGGTCTTTCGCCTGTACAAAAACGGCGTCCTCACGCTCGCCGATGTGCGGGAGATTTTCCTGTTCACAGAAAACTACCTGTTCCGCAGAAGTATCTGTGATCTGCCGACGAACGCGCTGAACAAGATCTTCCTCATGCTGCACCGGGAGATCGTGCGCTATGACGGCAGCGACAGGAACTATGTGGAGAAGTTCAAGTATGCGCTTTTGTCCAAGACGGAGCGCGGACGCTTCCCCGGTGATGAGGAGTTTGTTTCCGCGTTTTCGGCCCGTCAGATCTATCAGATGAACAGCAAAAACAAGATCTACATTCTGGAGCGCTTTGAAAACTTCGGGATCATTGAAGACAAGGAAATCTATTCTCACTGTGACGACGGCACCTATTCCATCGAGCATATCATGCCGCAGCATTTGACGCCCGTGTGGGCTGATGCTCTGGGGCCGGATTACGAGGTGATCCACGAGACGTGGCTTCACCGCCTCGCCAACCTGACACTGACGGCATACAACTCCAAGTACAGCAACAGCTCTTTTACTGAAAAGCGCGATATGCCCAGAGGGTTCCGGGAAAGCGGCCTGCGGCTGAATACCTGGATCGCCGCACAGGACAAATGGACGCTCTCGGAGCTGGAGACCCGCTCGGATATGATGATGCAGCGGGCCATTCAGATTTGGGCAATGCCTGTGACCGCCTATACACCCGCGGAAAAACAGCTGGATTCGTATTCTCTGGAAGACGACGTCGATCTGAGCGGGCGTGAGATCATCCGCTTCTCGTATAAGAATACCGAGCAGCCGGTCAGCAGCTGGATCATCATGATGGAGCAGCTGCTCAAAATCCTGCACGCGGAGGACAAGTCCGTTTTGATGAAGCTGGCGCATTCTCACGATCCCGATGACGAGCTGAACGCATATGTCAGCGACAATCCCGCAGAGCTGCGCGCGGCACTGGAGATCGAGCCGGGCATCTATCTGGAGCGAAACACCAGCACCAGCACAAAAATCTCCCTATTGCGCAAGTTCTTCAAGGCCTATGATGCCAATCCTGAGGATCTGGTATTTTTCCTGAAGGATGAAGTGGCAAATGCCCGCGCGGATGAGGCCGGCACACGCTTTGAGCTTCGCCGCCGCTATTGGAAGAAAGCCCTGTCAAATATCCACGAGGCCCACGGCCCTGAGGGCAGCTTCTCCAATGTCACTACCTCCAAAATGAATTGGGTCTCTGGTACGGTGGGCATCCGCGGTATCACGATCGGCTGTGTGGCGAACTTCGACCACTCCCGCGTCGAACTCTATATTGACCGCGGCAACAAGGAGGAGAACAAGGAGATCTTCGATTACCTGTATCAGCGCCGCACGGATATCGAAGCGGAAATGGGTGTTTCTCTGAACTGGTATCGCTATGAAGACAGGCGAGCTTCCACGATCACCTATCGACTCGAAAATGTCAGCATCGAGCGGGAAGAGGACTGGACGCAGATGGCCAAGTTCCATGCATATTGGAGCAAGAGATTCTATGACGTCTTTGTTCCGATCCTGCGGCAGTGGAGCATGCAGGGAGGTAGCAGATGAGCAACCTGTCGAGCTTCGTCAAACGTCTGCGGGATATCATGCGCAACGACGCGGGCATCAACGGCGACGCGCAGCGCATCGAGCAGATCGCGTGGCTGTTGTTCCTGAAAGTCTATGACGCCAAAGAGCTGGACTGGGAGTTTTCGGAGGATGACTATGTCTCCATCATTCCGGAGCCCTGCCGCTGGAGAAACTGGGCGCACGATGAAACCGGCAAGGGCCTGACCGGCGACGCGCTGCTGAACTTCGTCAACAACACCCTGTTCCCTGTGCTCAAAGGGAAAGACATCACCGACGGCAGCGGCAATATCCTGATCCACGGCGTAACAGTCACGGCGGAGACGCCCATCAAAAAGGCCATCGTGCAGAGCACCTTCGCCGACGCCAACCAGTACATGAAGGACGGCGTGCTGCTGCGGCAGGTCGTCAACATCATCGACGAGCTCGACCTCGGCGACTATGAGGAGAGCCACGCCTTCGGGGAGATCTACGAGACTATCCTCAAGGAGCTGCAGAGCGCGGGCTCCGCAGGCGAGTTTTACACGCCCCGCGCCGTGACGGAGTTCATGGCCCAGCATATCCATCCCCGGATCGGCGAGACGATGGCGGACTTTGCCTGCGGCACCGGCGGCTTCATTACCAGCTGGCTCAAGGAGCTGCAAAAGCAGATCAAAAGCACGGCGGATGCGGAGAAGTACGCAAACTCCATCTACGGTATCGAGAAGAAGCAGTTTCCCTATATGCTCTGCATCACCAATCTTCTTCTGCACGGGCTGGACGTGCCGCGGGTATATCACGACAACTCGCTTTTGAAGGATGTGCTGGACTACACCGAGGACGACCAGTTCGACGTCATCCTGATGAATCCCCCCTACGGCGGCAGCGAAAAGGCCGAGGTCAAGAATCATTTTCCCTCCGACCTTGCCAGCTCCGAGACCGCCGACCTTTTCATGTCCGTCATCATGTACCGCCTGAAAGAAGGCGGGCGCGCGGCGGTGGTCCTGCCCGACGGCTTTCTGTTCGGCACCGACAACGCCAAGATCAACATCAAGAAAAAGCTGCTGTCGGAGTTCAATCTGCATACGATCGTCCGCATGCCCGGCAGCGTCTTCTCCCCCTATACCTCCATCACTACGAACATTCTGTTCTTTGACCGCACCGGCCCCACGGAGGAAACCTGGTTTTACCGTCTGGACATGCCCGAGGGCTACAAGCATTTCTCCAAGACCAAGCCCATGAAGCTGGAGCACTTCGACCCGGTGGTGGCCTGGTGGAACGACCGGCAGCCCCTGAACGTGGACGGCTTCGACAAGGCCCGGTGTTATTCCGTGGAAGAGCTCTCCGATGACCTGGGCTACAATCTGGATCAGTGCGGCTTCCCCCATGAGGAAGAGGAGATCCTGGCCCCCATGGATCTGATCCAGCGCTATCAGGAGGAACGGGCTTCCCTGAACGCGGAGATCGACCGGGTGCTGGCCGAGATCACCGCCAAGCTGGGAGGAGCAGAACTATGACGCCCCAGGAACTGAAAAACAGCATCCTGCAGCTTGCCATCCAGGGGAAGCTGGTGGAACAGCGCCAGGAAGAGGGCACGGCGGAGGAGCTGTACAAGCAGATCCAGATCGAGAAGCTGGCGCTGATCAAAGACGGGAAAATCAAAAAAGAAAAGCCCTTGCCGGAGATCACAGAGGACGAAATCCCTTTTGAGATTCCGGAGAGCTGGAAGTGGGTACGCCTTTCAGAACTGTGCTCTATAGTAACAGGAAAACGCGACGCAAATTTTGGAACTCCTGATGGAGAGTACTTCTTTTTCACTTGTGCAAAAGATCCCATCAAGTGTTCCTCATTTTCCTTCTCTGGTGAATCAATTCTTTTAGCCGGCAATGGCGATATCGGCAATATATCATACTACTGGGGCCAGTTCGAGGCTTACCAGCGGACGTATGTACTTCAACCGTATATAGAGAATACCTATTTGATCTATTTGTTCCACCATTTGCAATGTAATTGGGTGCAGTATAACAGGGGGATGGTCTTCGGAACAGCAATCCCATATATAAGGCTGGGAAATGTTCAGAACTATACTGTTGCTCTCCCGCCGCTGGCCGAGCAGAAGCGCATTGTTGCCAAGATCGAAGAACTGTTGCCGCTGATCGAGCGCTACGAAAAGGCATGGAGCCGTCTGGAGGACTTCAACAAGCGCTTCCCGGTCGATATGCAGAAGTCCATCCTGCAGATGGCCATTCAGGGCGAGCTGGTAGAGCAGCGCCCAGAGGAAGGCACCGGAGAAGAACTCTTCCGACAGATCCAGGCCGAGAAGCAGGCCCTCATCAAAGCCAGGAAGATCAAAGCTGAGAAACCGTTTGATCCGATAACAGACGATGAAAGGCCATTTGACATCCCCAGCAATTGGACATGGGTTCGGTTTGGAGAACTTGGCAGTTACAAAAAGGGACCCTTTGGCAGCGCCCTCACAAAAAGCATGTTTGTGCCAAAAGGTCCGAATTCAGTAAAAGTATATGAGCAGAAAAACGCTATTCAAAAAGATGCTTCGCTGGGTGAATACTACATTCGTCGGGACTATTTTGAATCGAAAATGTCGGGATTTGAGGTTCACCCCGGAGATGTAATCGTAAGCTGCGCAGGAACGATCGGTGAAACATACGTGTTGCCGGATGGTATTGAGCAGGGAATAATTAACCAAGCGCTTATGCGTATGCAGATTTTTGCGCCAATGTATATTCCATATTTTTTAACCTTCTTTGATGTCGTTTTGAAGCAGAGCGCACGCGCGAATAGCAAGGGTTCCGCAATAAAGAATATCCCGCCGTTTGAAATTTTGAAAAACTATCTTGTTCCCCTCCCGCCGCTGGCCGAGCAGAAGCGCATCGTCGCCCGGCTGGAAGAATTACTGCCGCTGTGCGAGAGATTGAACTTAATGAAAGACTAACTATTAAAAGTCAAGCCCCAAGATGAGAAAAGTGTGAATTGGTAGACGGTGAAAAAAGGGCATGAAAACCGGAGCGTCGCCAAGGGCGC
>CADCLH010000003.1 GCA_902802215.1 Oscillospiraceae bacterium | reverse complement strand
TGTAAGGATTCCACTTCATCCTTTGCAGGGGCTTGGGGCAGCATGCCTCAAAAGGTTAGGGGATGCACGCCAGACTGGGTTTTGACACAGTCTGGGGGCATTCCCCTAACAAGCGGCGTTTGTGCTACCAAATGCCATACTTGCTTAACAAACGCCGCAAAGCGGCGCAGGGATACAAAAAAGGAATGTGCCTAAAGAAGAGACACATTCCCTTTCAAATGGTTCATCAGTATCAAGTTGCATTATTAATTTGCTTTACCATTTCCTTGATCTTGGCTTCGCGGTCTATTTCTTCAAGCCGCTTATCCAGGATAAGCTCTATAGCCATTTGAACACACGGGAAAAGCTCCAAACACTCTTTTTCAGAATACTCATGTATTCCTTTACTCATTACACTGTATAGTTTATTTTTCACTGGTGTAAGCTCTGAGGGTAAAAGCAATACTCCATGTTGTTCCAAAAGCTCGACTCGCTCATTAAAATGGCTACTTTTATATTTTCCCTCATCCCAATCAGGGAATGAAACACACTGTTGATGGCTGTCCTCGCATAGTCTTTCAAGAATTCTGCGCAAATACACAAAAGACCCAATTCCAACACCGGCTGAAAAAAGTCCAATCGCGCGCGTTAATTCATGATAGTTTTCCTTAAGTATTTTTTGATACTTTCTGAGATCAAAAAACTGCATATCTGCAAGAGAAGGACTTTGTCCCACTTTTTTCAGATACAACGTGTGATTTGTCCAATGATAATAGTCCAGTTTTTCCTGATCCTTAGCCGATAGTGTTTCTTCTGTTGCTTCTTGGTCGTATGCTTTTAGTTTTTTGAGAAGGTACTCTCTATAGAACCGCTCTGTCTCAATATCAATTGTCGGCGATTCCAATGAAAAAGCACATCGTATCTTATGATCAGGATTAAACGTACACCTTAACTCAACAACAAAAAAGGGGAGTTCTTTTAGAATAACGCTCTGGCAGGTGTTGGCAATTTCGTTCAAGGATCTTTCATTCTCTATGTCTGGATTCAGCATCATTGTGTTGCTGAAAAAGCTGTAATTTGTTGGACTGGTATCAACCATACCGGCTCTTGCTTTGTTAATGCCAAGCTCATTAGTCTGAACAAACGGATACTCCTTTTTACATTTTACACATGGGAGGTTTACCGGCTTTGAGATACTCAAAAGGTCATACAACCTTTTTACATCATCTGAGACAGAAAGCGCAGATGTTTTCCCTTGAAATGTTGCTTTTTGGGACCATGTAGATATCTGGACTATAGAATACAAACCAACATCTCTGATTATTTGTTCGATAGAGAAAGAAGATAGATGTGGGTAATTCTTAAATTCTTTACTACTCATAATGATTGACCTCCCTTGATATGAAATAAGTATATCAAATTAGGTCTTTTTTTCAAGGCTATTTCACCATCTGTAATTCTTGATGAAATAAAGTGGCTTCATCCTTTTGATGCGCTTTGATCGGAGTGTAGGCAATCGCAGGGCAGGCAGCCTCTATGGCGTCGATCATCTCGGCGGCGGTGGTGCTGATACAGTCCAGCGAGGCTTTCAGCTCCGGCAGTTCCTTGTCACGGCTCCAGCCGGTGACGTAGGCAAAGGAATAATCCGAGGTGTCGATCCCGAAGTGCTGGCAGACCACATAGGCGATGCTCTCGGCCTCCACCTCGCGCGTCGGGCCGTCCTTGTCCGGCTTGCCGACGATCTTCCCGTTTTCCACAGGCAGGGCGTGGAGCTTGGCATGGGCTGTTTCATGGATCAACGTCTTTAGGGTCTGCACCTGGCTCATGCCCTCGTTGACATAGATACATTGCTCCAAATGGTTGTAGCAGCCTTTAGAAACCTGCGGCTCCCGGAAATGGATAGGTACGGGGCTGAGGGCTTCGACAGCATGAAAGATACTGTTAAAGCCCTCCACGTCGCCGGTCAACTCGTCCACTCCCAGAGACGGCAGATCCTTGCCCTCGGTCTGGCTGAGATCGAACACATAGACGATCTTGAAACGCTGTCGCTTTATGACGGCGCTTTCTTTTTCCGGCTGCCCGTCCGGGCCGAGGATCGCGTGTCCATGTTCGTCCAGCTTGTTCTGTTCCACAAGGATGCTCTGCGGACAGGGCGCAAGGATTTGGATGCCCTTTTCTCCTTTCTTCACGTTGCGGCCCAGTCTCTTCCATGTGGTATATCCGGCCACGGCCTGCGCTTCGGGGCATTGAAAGAAGATCAGCATACAGTTGCCGAAGCTGTAATGATGAAACTTGGACATAGCCGCAAGATACCGGGCGTAGTCCTCGCTCTCAAAAATAGCCTTGACGCCGTTCTCCAGCTTCTCCGTCAGCGCCTTGACCTGCTCCTGCCGCTCGGCCAGCGCGTCAGCGTTCCGGGCTGCTGCGGTTTTTCTCATGGGGCTGGTTCTCTGTCAGCTTCGGGCGAGAGGGTACTTTGAACGTATAAAGATTGTTCCCCTCTGCGCCGATCAGGATTTCAGATTGGGCATACTCGCTCTTGAAGCGTTCCATCAGATCGGACGGCAGCGAGCAAAAGTCCTCCTCTCCCAGCCCGCAGATGAAGAAGGTGCCGAACACGCCGCCGTAGCCTCCGGGGACGCTGCGGTTAAAAGGCAGGCCGTCGATAAGCCCCTCCTCGTTGCAGACGATAGCGACCTCTTCCTCGTAGGGATAGATAGCCTGTATCCAGCCGCCGACGATCTCCTGCAGAGCATGAAGATGTTCGTCCGAACTGAGCGTATCCGGGATTTCCTTCTCATAGGGCAGATAGCCCGGCTCCACTACCAGCACATTCATGCGATCACTTCACCGGGCCTTTCTTGTCCTTGCCGAAGATTTCAGCTTTCAGTTTCGCCTTTTCCTCCCGTTGACGGCGCTCCTCCAGCGCGTCGTAGATGCTGTTCTCAATGGCAAGCGGTGTCATGGACACGTCGGGGAAATACTTGCGGAGGCGGTCACCGCGGAGGACGATCTTCGTCTCGTAGCTGTTTTCCCGATCCTGCGGCTCGGCCTGACTCTTAGGAGCTTCTGTTGCGGAGGACGCAGGCGTTGTAACGGGAGCCTCCTGCTTTGACGCGGCGGGAAACGGAATCACCTTGTCCGTGGGCTGGCCCGGTACGGGAGTGCCAACATCCGGCGACTTCGGGATATTGGCCGAGGCCATGGGCGGCGTCTGCGGCGCGGGCGTCGGGACAGGCTTCGGCTTTTCCACGATCTTCGGCGGGTATCTGCCCTCCAGCACGTCACGGATTTTCTGCTCGGTGAGGCTTTCGGAAGCGGCGACCTTTTTCAAAAGCCCGGTGTTTTCATTGTTGGCCTTGACGTTGATCCCAATCAGATCTGCCACGGTGTCCTGGTGCTTCGGCAGAAGAAACGCGATGTTGTAGGCGACCGAGGTGGGCAGCTTGCCCTCGTCCACGAGATCACAGATCGAGCGCGTGGCCTCGGACAGCTTCATAAGCCGGTTGAGCTTCATGGTGCTCATACCCATTTCCCTTGCAATCAGCTCGTCCGTCTCCGGGCCGCTTTTTGCACCGCGGAGCTTACGTCCAGCCTTGCGCTTCATGCTGTCCGCTTTCATGCGCAGGGCGCGGGAGAGGTCGTAGGTGGAAATATGCTCACGATGCAGGTTGCCGTCCGCGACAAGGATACGAGCGTCGTCATCGTCAAGCTGCTGGATGATCGTGGGGACGGGGTAGTTCAGCTCGCTGGCGATCAGGTGGCGGCGCTGGCCGGACAGGATCTCCAGCTCTCCGTCCTTGTTGAAGCGAGCCAGCACCGGGTCTTTGACGCCGAAGCGTTCAATGGACTTGAACAGCTCCTTGAAGTCGTCGCTGTCCCGGTCAACGGAAAAGGTGTTGATCTCCGCCTTTTTCAGATAGGCGGGATGCAGAACGACGGAGAAGGCTTCCCCCTCGCCGGGGACGGGCAGGGATTTCTTGTCCTTCTCGGTGGGCGGGTTGAGCTTTTCACCCAGGAGCTTGGTGATTTGCGTACCCGCCGGGCCTACCGCGGCGGTGCCAACAGGTTTTTCCTCCTTTTCGGTTTTCTTGGCGGGAGCTTTTGCCGGCACAGCCTCCGGTTTCTTCTCGGCAGGCTTTTCCGCTTTCTTTTCCTCCGGCTTCTTGTCCACAGGTGCGGCCTCCGCCTTTTTCTCGGCGGGGGCAGGCTTGCTCTCCGCTGCCTTATCCGATTTGGGCAGCTCTTTGGCGGCGGGTGTCTTGGCATCCGGGTCGATTCGCTTGCCGGGGATCGGCGCGGCCGGGCTGGTGTTGGCGATCTTGTGATACTCCTGCGCCTCCTTCTCGGTCATGTCATAGACCAGGGCGGGCAGCTCCTTGAGCTTGGCGAGCTGGGCTGCCTTGCGGCGGCGGTAGCCGTGAACAAGCTGGTATTCTCCGTCCTCACGCTTTCGCAGGACAACCGGCTCTTTCACGCCGTCCAGCAGGATCGTGGCAACGAGGCCACCGTAGGACTTGTCCGGCAGCGTGATCTTGGGGATGCCGGGGAGATCGTGGATTTTCTCAATGGGGATTTGCTGGGGAACGAGTTTTTCGTTGGGCATTTACTTCCTCCTTCATTGTGTGAGATTAGCAAAAATCCGTTTCACCGTGAAACGGATTTCAGCCATAGTCATGCCGCACGGCGGCAGCATAATACGGGCCTATCGTGATCGGCGCGTTGTAGAGCGCGGTCAGCAGGTAGGCCCGTATGTTTCGTATTTTTGTGGTCGTCTCTCGCAGGGTGTCCAGCACATAGGCGATATGCTCAAAGCTCAGTTTTCGGAAGCGATCCTGTACTTTGGCCGTTGGGATGCTCTCGCTGCCGATCCGGGTAACAGGTGCGGTGCTGCACAGCACGTCGCAAATGAGCTGCAGGATACAGTCCGGGTCGTCAAAGGGATAGCTCTCGGCAAGCATGGGATAATCAATCTGTTCCCGCACGCTCTCCTCGATCTCCCTCTCATCCGGGGGATGGATAGATGGATCAGTATAGCTGATTTCAGTTTTGTTTTTATCAGTATAACTTGCGTCCGCTTTCGGGAAGTCTGCACTTCCGGTTTCGGGAAGTCTTGAAGTTTCGTTTTGGGAAGTCTGGACTTCCTCTTTTGACGCTTCCGGACTTCCCGTTTTGGGAAGTTCGGACGGCGCAGATTTCCCCCTTGTCGGCGGCGCAGTCTCCACGAACTGCTTGACGTAGATCATGGTCGGTTTGCCCTGGCCTTGCTTCCTGCGTTCGATCAGGCCGACGCCCTTTGTGTCCAGCTCGGCCAGCAGGCGTACGGCCTTATTATGCCCACAAGACAGGTCCTCCGTGATCTCGTCGATGGTGTAGTAGATATACACCCGGTCGAGCTTGTCGTACCAGCCGTTGCGGGCGGAGAGGCCCATGCGGTCGAGCATCATGCCGTACAGGAGCTTGGCGTCGGTGGACAGGCTTCTGAACTCCGCGCCTGTCACGAGCTGACGCGGGATGCGGTAAAAGGAAAAGGCTTCGGATTGGCCGCCGTAGAAGTATTCAAAACTCATTTGGCCGTACCCTCCGCGCGCTCGCAGAACACAAGATACCGGTACTTCCCTCCGCTGTTGGGCGGATGGCAGGTCAGCAGCGTAATCATGTCCTTTCCGGGGCGGATCAGGATGGAGCCTATGTCGTTGGGCGAAATGATCTTGATCTCCGTCACCTCATACCGCAGGGTTTCCCACAGATTCGTGATCGTGACCTCGTCGCCCTCCTCCAGCTTCTCTATATCCAGAAAGTACGGGTAGCCGTTCCAGCCGCGGTGTCCGGCGATCACGGCGTTCGTCGCCGCGCCGCCGATGGGGATGCTCGTCTGGGAGAGCACCGCTGCGCCCGCGGCCATGTTGTCCTCCGATGCGCCGAGGAAAAGGGGCATTTCCAGCTCCATCTTCGGGATCGCAAGGACGCCGAACTTCTCGTCCGGCAGGCCGTAGTCCGTCAGCGTGAACTCGGACAGCTCATAGGCACTCTTGCTCGTCAAATCTCGCTGCTTGTAGGTGTAGAGCCTCATGTTGTAGTGCATCATGTCGGCCAGCAGCTCCGCATAGGGTATCGGCTCCTGCTTTTCTTCGGAAGCCTTTTGCACGGTCTCTTTCACCTCCTTGTACTTCCTCACCTCCGTCTTGATCTCCGCCTGCTTTTCCATGCGGAAGCACAGGGGCTTGACGGCGAAGGCGACGCTTGCGGCGGCCAGGCACAGGAGAAGCACCATAAGGGCCAACCGGAGTCTATCTTGCTTCATGCTTCCCCCGCTTTCTTTTCGGCAGCGCGGCCTTGCAGCCTGTCCATTCGCACGGCTTGAATCCCAGGACGCAGACGCCCGCGCCGATCCCGCCGACGGCGAGCAGGCCGTAAGCGAGGCCGCGCAGGTAGGCATCTTCCCAGGTGGATTCCTCCAGCGGGATAAACGCGGCGTCCTCGATCACAGCCTCCGCTTCCTCGTACTCGATGCGCTCCCCACACACCAGCAGGCGGTGGGTGTTGACGGCAAAGGGCGTACAGGTCACGAGGGTACAGAGATCACGCCCCGGCTCAACGAGCAGTTTTTCGGCGTCCTCCGGCAGCACGGTGCTGATTTCCGCCACCTTGTAGGCCAGCGTCCGGTCCAGAATATGCAGGAAGAAAACGTCGCCCTCTTTCAAAAGGTTCAGGTCGGAAAACATCTTCCGGCCCGCAAGTCCGCTGTGTCCGGTCAGCACACAATGGGTGTCCACGCCGCCCACGGGCAGCGACGAGCCGAGCAGATGCCCCACGCCCCGGTCGAGGGTGCTTTCCTCCGTACCGTGGTAGATCGGCAGCTTCACGGAGATCACGGGGATCTCCACATATCCCATGAGGCCGTCGCCCTGTATGTTCAGCAGCTCGTCATAGCTCTCTGCCGCCTTGGAGAGCGCGTCCTTCGTAAACGGCGTCTCCGTGACGGTCAGGAGCGTGCTGTTATACCGCTGCGCCCGTTCGCAGGCTTCCTCCAATTCTGTGGGGTACAGGGTTTCGATCTTCTCGGTGTACTGCGTTTCGATCAGACTCGCGTTTTTCTCCGCGAGCGTGTTGGAGATCAGCGGGTAGAGAATCACGGCAAGGGAGACAGCGAGAAAGGCCGTCAGAATCAGGATTTTCATTCGTTTCTTCATACTTCCCCTTTACAGGGCAGGAGAGCGGCTGCGCCGCCCTCCTGCGAATTTGTCAGGTGTCCAGCTTCTTCCGGGAGACAAGGACGATTCCCGCGATGCACAGGGCCAGCATGGACAGGCCGACGACCGGGTACATCCAGGTGCCGCGGCTACCCGTCTGCGGGAGATCAAAGCCCCTCGTATTTACGACGGTAAAGGGCGCGACGGCGTTGTAGGAGCCGCTGTCCGAGAGCATGGTCACGTCGCCGCCGTCCACGGTTGCCGAGGCGGTCAGCAGCTTATGCTCCAGATGACACTGGGGCATATTGTGGAACTGCCCGGCGGGGACGCTTGCATAGCGGGGATCGTTCTGGATCAGGCCGAGCGTGTCCGTGCCGTAAATGTCGCAGGCGGTGTTGCCCTCCACTGCGGTGAGGACGACTCTGACGCTGTGCTTGAGCAGCGTGTAGCCGTTGGCCGTTTGGACCTCGGTGAAAGTGTAGGCGTCGTCCTCCACGCCCTTGAGCACGAGCTTTCCGGCGGACGTGGGCACAAGCTGCGTGGCCTCCTCCTCGGCTGTCGTATGGCCCGTTACATACCACACACCCTCGCCGGCGTTCAGCGCGGCGGTGAGATAATAGTTATCTGTGTCGTTGTGGCAGAGGAACTTCACCTTCGAGAAGTCTCCCCTCCCATCGGAAAACTGCTTCGTCACGTCGATGCCGTAGCTGAACACATGGCAGTCATCCACAAGCGTGTCGTAGTAGTCGGTGTTGCTGCGCTTCCATGTGAGAACAACGGCGTTGCTGTTTCCCGCGTCCCCCAGCGAGACCAGGTTGCTTGTGTTGAGCCTGCCCTTGTAGGTGATGCGTAGGGTACAGTCGGAGTAGCCGGAGTTGACCATCGACGCGCCGGCATAGACGGCGGAGCTGGTGTTGATCTCCGCGAGGCCGGAGGCTGTCATGCTGATCGACATGACGCTCCTGTTCTCGGAAATACCGTAGCTCACGGTGAACTTGCCGCTGCTCTCGGTCCATTCCGTGATCTTGTCCGTGCAGGCCGCGTCCTTGTAAAAGGCGAGCTTCACGTCGCCCTTGTTGTAGGCGATCCCTCTGGAAAGCGTGTCCACAAAGCCGTACTCGGTCAGATAGGAGGCTTCGGAGGTGATGCTGGGCAGGCTGGAAATGATCTGGTAGTCGATCAGGTCGCCCGCCGACGCGGTAGCCGTGTGCGCGTAGCCGTCGCTGATGCTGTCGGCGCTGCCGCTGTTCTTGCCGCCGTCCGCCTTGTCCTCGCGCAGCGTCTTTTCGAGGCTGGGGATGCCAGTCTCGTTCTTCGGGTACAGGACGGGATCGTAAATCCACGAGCTGCCGTCTCCGGCGGTCATGGGCAGCGAGACAAAGAAGGGCGCGGTAGTGCTCGTCACCATTTCGGGGACGCCGGTCTCTACCACGAGATAAAGGCCAAGCGGGAGATCGCTGACGGCGGTATGTCCGAAAGCGTCCGTCTCGGTCATGACGACGCTCCCGGCGCTCTGGATGTAAGTCTCCAGCGCGTTTTTGAGCGTGGTGCTGTTGGCCTCCAGCGCCGTCCTCAGCCCGCCGCTTAGGGTGTCCGCGCTGTAATAGTAGGTCGTCTGGCCGCCCTCCGTCGTGTCCGCCGGGGCGTAGCGGTCGCTTGCGCTGACGCCGATCGCGCTCAAAAGGCCGGCGTTCTGCTCGCTGTTGACGATGCCGTACAGGACTTTGATATGCTCGGCGCCGTTATCGCTCTCGGTAAAGGTGCGAATATCTGCGACCTTCAAATAGGAGAACTCCACGCCCCGCACGGCGTAGCCGTAGGCGCTGCCGTTGGCATTGAGCGCGGAGACGCGGGTGGGATCGCCCAGCACCGCCTCCACGCCGCTCGCGTCCCTGACGCCGGTGCTGACGTAGGAGCTGTCCCAGACGCCGTCCTTTTCGGCGTTGGTGATGTCGTACTTGTAGAGGCTGATGGAGCCGGTCTGCGTATCGTCGATCGTGGCGTCGTCGGCTGTCGCGGCAAAGGCCGTAAGAGAAAAGCTGCTCACGATCAAAACCGCAAGCAGCACCGCAAAGAGTTTCTTCAAGATTCGCGTTCATCCTTTCGTTTCATAAAAAATGTAGGTACTGCGAGCATGGACAGAAAAACAGGCAGCAGGCCGAAGCCGCCGCCTCCGGTTTCGGGGAGTCGGAACGTGGGGCTGTCGGTGGCGGTGACATAGAGCGTATAGCCGTAGGTCACGCCGTCAACGGTTTCCGAATCCTCGATGTTGCTGTGGTCCGTTTCCACGGGCAGAGTGCCGGTGTAGAGGGGCGCGCCCAAAAGCGAATAGCCGGGCGCGGCCCGCGTCTCGGTCAGGCGGTAGAGGATGGAGCCGTCTGCCCGGAGGCCGCCGAACGTGACGCTGCCGGTGCTGTCGGTGGTGAGCTGCCCGTTTTCGAGGCCGGAGCTGGTGCAACCGCCCATCTGAACAGCGTCGCCGTCACGGGAGAAAACCGCCGTCCAGCTCGCGCCGCTGTCTGTGGAATACTCCAACAGGAAGGACGCTCCCGCGAGGGGCTGTCCTTTCTCGTCCTGCTTCCTGACGATCAGCGTTCCCGGACGGCGGAGATCGGTCCGCGTCTCCGTCGTAACGCCCGCGCCGACTGTCACGGGATAAAGCGTCTCGTCTACCCGGTAGCCTCTCGGCGCGGAAAACTCCTGCACTTGATAGCTGCCTTGCCGCAGGTTTTCAAAGACAAGCTCGCCGTTTGCGCCGGTATAGCCCTCGGCAAGATGCTCGCCGCCGCTGTCCATGAGCCTGTAACCGGCTCCGGCCAGCCTCGTGTCTCCGTCCGCGTCCTTCTTGACGATCTTCAAGGAGCCGAGCGCAAGTGTGTTGGCGATGCTCTTGGTCACGGTCTGGCCGTTGTCCGTCAGCTCAACCGAAATCGGGGTGCTGTCCAGCACATAACCTGGGGCCGCCGCGGTTTCCTGCAAGGTGTAGCTGCCGAGCGGCAGGCCGGAAAATGTGAGCTTGCCATCAGCCCCGGTGTCGCCTTCGTCTACCTTTGTCCCGGAGGAATCCTTCAAAACAAAGTGGACGCCGGACAGAGCCGCGCCGCTTTCCGAGTCGGTTTTGTTGACCACGATGGAGGCAAGGGCTTGACGGTTAGTCACGTTCTTTGTGACTGTCTGACCGACACTTGTGAGCGTCGCCGAGATCGGGGTGCTGTCCAGCACATAACCGGGCTTTGTTTCAGTCTCCACGACCGAGTAGGTTCCGAGCTGGAGCCCGTTGAATGTGATCTTGCCCTGCGCGTTGGTCGTGCCTTCCCCCACGCGAATCCCGGAGCCGTTGTAGAGATCGAAGGTCACGCCGGAGAGGGCCGCGCCGCTGTCTGCGTCAGTCTTGCTGATCACAAGGGTGGCGACCGCAGGATCGTTTTCGACCGTCACAAAAGCGATCTGTCCGATTGCGACGATCGTAACCTGATACGGGCTGTCATCCAGGACATAGCCATAGGGCGCGACCGTCTCCCGGACGGTGTAAGTACCGACGGGGATATCCTCGAAGACGACTCGTCCATCTGTTCCGGTGTCGCCCTGTGCGACGATCTTCCCGCTGCTGTCAGACAGGGTGAAGTGGGCGTTGGCAAGCGTATCTCCGTCGGTCGAGTCCGTTTTGGTCACGACGACGCTGCCGGTGGCGCGGCTGTTGCGCATGGTGGCTTTTGCGACTTGTCCGTTCTGCGTGATCGAGATAGCGTGATACGTCGAATCCAGGATGTAGCCGGGTAACGCAGCGGTCTCCTTGTAGTAGTAAGTGCCGAGCGGCAGATTGCTGAACGTGATGACGCCGCTGCTGTTGGTCAGCCCGCTGCCCTTGAGCGTCGTGTAATCGTCGTAGAGCGAAATGCTCACGCCGGAGAGTGGATTGCCGCTCTCGTCGGTTTTGGTGATCTGGATGCTGCCGGACTTCGGGCTTGCCGAGGGGGTGGTGATCGTCGCGTAGGCTTCCAGATAGTCGTCGGTCGTGTCCAGCACATAGGTCATCACGCGCTGCTGGTTAGTCTGCGACGGAGCCCAGAAGAACAGCTTGGCCTGCGCGCCGGTGTGCGTACCGTAGGCGCAGAGCGTATAGCTGCCGTTTTCGTAGCTCGTGGGGACCTTGATGGTCAGTGTCTCGCTACGGTCTCCGGTGTAGCCGTTGATGACAGTGCCGTTCGGCAGGCTGTAGGCCAGCCCGTAGGAGTCCGAGATGTTCTTGTTGACGGTGATCTGCCCAGTGAAATACTGGCCCGTGCTGTCCTCGGTGAGAGCAAGCGACGAGGGCGAGAAGCTCAGGCTCCCGCCGGAGCCGGGATTGGCTGCGCCCCATTCGGCCAGCTCGACCAGATACAGCGCCCATTCGTACAGCTCCTCGTACCCGCTTTTGCCTCTGATCCAGTCGCCGTTGACGTTGAGGTTGAGATATTGCGGGACGCCGTCCGCGTAGTTCTCGGCCAGGAAAAATCTGATGGCGTTGGCGGTCGCATATCTGGCCTGCTCGTCGGTGAAGCCGGCGTTGGTCGTGGGGTAGCCGTTCTGTACGATGGCAAGCAAGCCCGTGAGCACATAGTCGTTGTAGTAGTACGATCCGTCCACGGTACTGTACGAGCTGTTGTAGGGCGGGTCCATGCTGGTCTGCAAGCAGTAGGCAACCTCCCCGGTGCTGGTGATCCAATGGCTCGGCGTCTGAATGTCCTTCCAAACGCCGTTCGAGCCGTAGGTCTGAAAGTACGAGTACATGCTGCCGGTCGTCACAACCGCGGTATCCGCGAAGGCCGTGAAAGAAAAAGCTGTGCAAAAGAGAAGCAAGGCACAGAGCAGCACAGCGATGCTCCTGCGCCAGTTTGTTTTGGCTATGGGCATTTGTCCTCCTTTAGCTTTAGCTTTGGGAAAAGAGATTAGCGGGCCTCACCTCCTCTCCCCGGCGGATTGCCCTTGCCGATGGCGGTCATACGGCCTGGGGTGTAGGGACACTCGGCATACGCGCAATACCGATCCTTTCGGTACGGCCTGTGACTTCGGCAGCTCCGGCACTCCGGGAACGGCCCGTCCTTGCCGCTGTCATAGTGATCTCCGCCCGGCGTCCCTCGCATGAGACTTTCAAAAGCCCGATGATCGCCATGGGTAAAAAACATGGCATCCCTCCCTTCAAAGGTGAATTTGGGCTTTGGGGTATATATACAAAAAATCCGTTTCACGGTGAAACGGATTATAAACAGCGCGATTTTTTGACATTATTAATGTCATTATTATTAGATTAGATCATATAATGTGTTGAATATATCGTTGGCTAATGGTAATATGGAGGAAACGTGAAAAAGTACTTTAAAGGAGATATAGAAAGAACTATGAAAGTATTTATTAGTTGGTCTGGTGAATTAAGCAAGAAAGTTGCTGATGAAATAAACAAGTGGCTTCCTTGTTTGTTACAAACGGTAAAAATCTTCTATTCGCCAGAAGATATTGAAAAAGGTGAAAACTGGGATCAACGTATTTCTGCAGAGCTTTCTGATTGTAATTATGGTTTGATATGCCTTACGCAAGAAAACGTGTCTGCCCCTTGGATTAACTTTGAGGCGGGTGCCATTGCAAAGGCATTAGATTCACGTGTAGCTGCACTTATGATAAACATTAATCCTTCTGATATAAAAGGACCGCTTTCTCGTTATCAAGCAACCAAGTTAGAAAAAGAGGATTTTTTTCATCTAATTCAAAATATTAATAATAATTCTGACTCGTCAATTGAGGAAATGAGACTGAAGACTACATTTGATGGGCTTTGGTCAAATATTGAGGAAGAATTGACTTCAATCATTAAATCAACTTCATCGTCTACAAAAAGTGGGAAAAAGGTCAATGAGCGTACAAATTCTGAAGCTATAGAGGAAATATTGCAAGTAGTAAGAAAGCAGTATTCAATTCTTTCCTCTCCCGAGTTATTACTTCCACGCGAATACATAGAATATGTTGTTGAGAATACGCTTCCAACAAGCACAGAACTCATCAAGGAACTTCTTTCATATCTTGACTTTCTTTATGACCGCCTACGCGATAGTGACGCGTCTTATGTTTTATTTGTTCAATCAAATCTTCAAATTATGGACTTCATTCAATTAATCGGTAAAAATATACCCAAAAGAAATCGGTCCTTATACGGACATTATGCTGATATACGTCGAAGATTTGCATTGCTTTATGATTCGTTTAGCGAGCTTAGATCACCTAACGACTAAGTGCTTCTTTCCATCTAACAGAGCAATCATATCAAACAGATAAACTGGAGGCAAAAATGAGTAAAGAGATTTTCGCAATTCCGCCAGAATATATTTCCCGCATATCGCCGAGGGTGAACACATTACCAAAATATAGAAATGAGTTTATGCGTGATCGAGACCGTATTATGTACTGCACCGCTTTTAGGCGTCTCGCGGGTAAAACGCAGATCTATACTATAGGTTCTGATGACCATAAAAAGAACCGCCTAACGCATTCTTTGGAGGTTGCTCAAATTGCTAGAACCGTTTCTTTGGCTCTCGGCTTAAACGAGGAACTTACTGAGGCTATAGCGCTTGGTCATGATCTCGGCCATACTCCGTTTGGACACGCTGGTGAAAGCACACTTCATTCTATCATGTGTCCAAAATCTGAGGCTGTAAAAGATTCTCCTTTTTTCCATAAAGAAGCAGATGATATTTGGAGGACTATCCAAAGGGAAAGCATGGTACTTCCGGATATTCTAGAAGAAAAAAGTATGTTCGGATTTAAGCACAACATTCAAAGCGTCCGTGTTGCAACCATAATTGAAGACGGTTACGCGGAATCAATGGCGAAAACATTGGGCTAAACCTTACGAACTATACCCTTTGGGGTATGTTACATCATTCGAAGATCCGTTACGATGAAAAAGAACCATATCCAAATTACCAAAACCAGTTTTCAGAACACATTAACGTAAAAGATAATAACAAGGAAGCGTGGTCATTCGAAGCATTTATAGTGGAATGGGCAGATGATATTGCTCAATGGCATCATGATTTGGAAGATGCTGTGAGAGGTGATGCTCTTCCTGTCGGATCAATTTGCAAGTTGATAACTGAAGCGTTTGGAGATGTTCTATCAACTACAGATAAAAAAGTGATTGATAGTATTCAGTCTGTGCAATCACTAGATCGTAAAAGCCTTGCGGATCTTTCGCATATTGTTGTAAACACTTTGGTTACGAATTTGGTCGAAACCTCTGCGCAAAAACTTCAAATTATCGAAGAAAAAATGGCTGTCAAATACCCAAATGAGAGTATTGAAGAGAGAGCAAGAATACTCTTTCTAAACGAAAACTGCTTGGAAGAAGTATCAATGAAGGAGTCAATATCTTTATCCCCAGAGATTAAAACATCTGTTTTTAAAAACACCATCAGGAGCTATGTGCATCATTCAAAAGATGTTGAAAGAATGAATGCAAAAGGGCAATACATCATCAAGAAACTGTTTGAAGCATATAATAGTCATCCTCAGCAGTTGCCTGATGGAATAATTCTTCACTTTATGGTAGATATCGGGAAGTACGAGACCATTGAAAGCGCGAAAAAAGATGGTATGGGAATTATTCGAACAGAATTCAGTAAAGTGATGGAGAATCCAAAGGCAATATATAGATGTCAATTGATGCGCAGGATTTGTGACCATATTGCGTGTATGACTGATCGTTATGCAATTGAAGAGTATAACAACCTGTATGGATAAGGTGTAAATCTCACCTGTCAGGCAAACAGTCACGAGCCCGTTTTGACATAAATAAAAGAAGTGTCTCGTTTTGAGCGCTTTGACGAAAAAAAGTACATGAACAGAGAGAGGCTTGTACACGATTTGTGTGCAAGCCTCCTCCCTTGTTTCGGCATAGTTAGTTCTCGATAATACTGCTTATTGTGATTAAGGTAATACTGTTTTCTACGCGCCCCGATACACGGGCGTTCTCGGCTTGCGTGCTATGCGCTGCCACGCAAAGAGTCATAAAGAGTCATGTATATTAGCACACAGGCATCAGTGAGTGGTGTACATTAGCACACATTGTTTCAAATTTTTGGAGTTAATAAGCAGTTTTAGCACCATTATAAAAGGGGTTTCCGGCCTTAATTTTCAAGGGTTTTCGGGCTGTGTGCTTTTCACCGTCACTCGTAGGTCATCAAAATCACGCGGTCGGCGTATGTCCCGTGGGCGGCGTAGTCGTGCGCCGCGTAGAGGAAGCCCTCCTGCTCGGCGCTCTCCTTCGGGGCGATGGCCGTGGACACCGGGCAGCCCAGCGGGTGCAGGCGCTCGGCCGCGCGCTTGACGAAGGCGCTGTAGGCGTCGCGGTCGAAGGGCTGGAGGTATTCGAAGTTGAGGTTCAATCCGTAGTAGTCCCGCTCCCGGATGCGCTCGACAATGCCGTCGAGCACCGCGTCCTGTACGGCGCCGTCGGTCAGCAGCGCGTGCCCCAGCTCGGAGGAAAAGCCCCCGTTTTCCCCGATGTTCGTCAGCGTCAGCATCGGCGCCGTGTCGGCGGCGTAGGCCGCCTCGACAAGTCTTTCATCCGCGAGGGGGATCAGCGTCCCCTGCGCGTCAAAGCGCCAGGAGAAGGGACACAGCGCCGTCAGGAACGGCAGCGCCTCCTGAAGCACCTCGGGGGCGATGTTCGGATAGGCGTAGGCGTTGACCTCCGCGCAGCGGCGTTTTTCCGCGCTCCCGCCCGGCACGACCAGGGTCTGCCCGGGCGTCAGGCGCGCGGGGTCGGCGATCTGGTTGTCGAAGGCGAGGGCCTCCACGGTCGTCGCGTAGCGGCGGGCGAGCGCGTAGAGCGTATCGCCCGCTTTGACTTCCACAATCTGCATAGCGGCTCCTTTCAGGGTTCAAAATAGCATCGTTCCAGTTTATTCCGCACTGCGCGCGACATTGCACCCGAAGTGCGGATGTGCTATAATCACCGCATCAAAACCAAGTTTACGGAGGCTGACATGGACCTGAACAAAATCCCCGAACGCAGCGAGATCCCCGAGGAGTTCACCTGGGATCTGCGCGATCTTTTCCCCGACGACGAGAGCTGGGCGCAGGAGTACCGCGCCCTGACGGCGTGCACCGGGCAGCTCGCGGCCTTTGCGGGCACGCTCGGGGAGAGGCCGGGCCGGCTGCTGGACTGGCTGAAGCTCAACGACGAGCTCGCCGTGCGGCTCGAAAAGCTCCTGGGCTACGCATCCTGCAAGAGCGACCAGAACCTCGCCGACAGCTCCGCTCTCGACAGGCGCAGCAAGGCGACCGCGTGCGCCGTCGCCGCCGCGGGCGCCTCCGCCTTCGCCACGCCCGAGATCCTCGCCATCGACGACGAGACGCTGGAGGGCTTCTTCGCCGCGTGTCCGGCGCTCGAGACCTACCGCCGCCCGCTTGAGCGCATCCGCCGGATGCGCGCGCACATCCTCTCGGCGCAGGAGGAGACCCTGCTCGCCGCCCTGGGCGAGGTGGCCGACGGCCCCGATGCGATCGGCTCCGCCCTGCGCAACGCCGACCTGCGCTTCGACGACGCGATCGACAGCGAGGGGGTCGCCCATCCGCTCTCCGCCGGGACCTTCGGGCCGCTGATGGAGAGCCCCGACCGCGCCCTGAGAAAGAGCGCCTTCGACAACTGCTACCGCAGATACGGCGAGCTCAAAAACACCGTGGCCGCGACGCTCGACGCGCAGTTCAAGACCCTGCGCTTCTTCGCCTCGGCGCGGCGTTACGCCTCGACGCTCGAAGCCTCCCTCGACGCAAACGAGGTCCCCGTCTGCGTGTACGACAATCTGATCGAGGCCGTGCATCAGAACCTCGACAAGATGTACCGCTACGTCGCCCTGCGCAAGCGCCTGCTCGGCGTGGACGAGCTTCACATGTACGACGTCTACACCCCGGTCGTGCCCGACGCCGCGGTGAAGATCCCCTATGGAGAGGCGAAGGACCTCGTGCTCGAGGCGCTCTCGGTGCTGGGCGAAGACTATGTCGCCCTGCTGCGCCGCGGCTTTGACGGGCGCTGGATCGACGTGTACGAGAACCGCGGCAAGCGCTCGGGCGCTTACTCCTCCGGCTCCTCGCGGCCGCACCCCTATGTGCTGCTCAACCACAAGGACACGCTCGACTCTCTGTTCACGATCGCCCACGAGATGGGCCACGCCCTGCACAGCTACCACTCCTGCGCAAACCAGCCCGTGTGCAGCTCCGACTACGTCATCTTCGTGGCGGAGGTCGCCTCCACCTGCAACGAGATCCTGCTGATGCGCCATCTGCTGGGCAAAACGACGGACAAGAAGCAGCGCGCCTATCTCATCAACCACTTCCTCGACCAGTTCAAGGCCACGGTCTACCGCCAGACCATGTTCGCCGAGTTCGAGCGGGAGCTGGGCCGCATGGCCGAGGCGGGCGAGGCGCTCACCGCCGACGCCCTGTGCGAAAAGTACCTCGCGCTCAACAAGCTCTACTTCGGCCCCGACATGGTCAGCGACGAGGGCATCGCCCTCGAATGGGCGCGCATCCCGCACTTTTTCTACAACTACTATGTCTACCAGTACGCCACCGGCTTTTCGGCCGCCGCCGCCCTGGCCGAGCGCATCCTGAGTCTCGGAGAGAGCGCCGTCGCGGACTACAAGCGCTTCCTCTCCGGCGGCTCGAGCGCCGACCCGATCGCGCTGTTGAAGCTCGCGGGCGTCGACATGAGCACGCCCGAGCCCGTCAACGCGGCCCTCAAGCTCTTCGGCGAGCTGGTGGAGGAGCTGGAAAACCTTAGCTTTTCTTAAGAATCGTTGACACCAATTCGTAAATATTATAAAATCCACACAGAAAAATCTTCGTGCATCGGAGGGATTTGATATGAGCAAACTCGGCACCATTCCGCCCGTCGGCCTGATGGTCATCGTCGTGATCCTGTCGCTGTTCGTGCTGGCCGTGCTGCTGCTGTTCATCACCTGCGCGCGCTACAACCGCCTCGCCTCGCTGGTCTACGGCGGGCTCAAGCGCGACAACAGCTTTCTGCGCTTCGTGGTCAACGACTACGCCGAGGCCTACAAGCGCCACGGCAAGGATCTCAACACCCCCGCCATCATCGCAAACGCCGTCAGCGTGAAGCTCGGGGGGAGCCTGCTGTGCGAGCGGCTGTTGAACAACGCCGTGTCGCTCTTCGTCACGCTCGGCCTCTTCGGCACCTTCCTCGGCCTGAGTCTGTCCGTCAGCTCCCTGACCGAGCTGATCGGCTACTCCAACTCCTCCGAGTGGCTCGGCGTCCTCGACAGCGTCGGCAGCGGCCTCATGTCCGCCCTGAGCGGCATGGGCGTGGCCTTCTACACCTCGCTGGTCGGCGTCGCCTGCTCCATCGTGCTCACGCTGCTGCGCTCGATCTTCAGCGTCCAGGCCGCGCGCGAGAAGCTGGAGACCCGGCTCGAGCTCTGGCTCGACCACGAAGTCGCCCCCACCCTGCCCACCGAGGCCCCCAAGGACGACGCCGATCTCGTGCACCAGATGGTGCTTGCCCTCGACCGCACCAGCGCCGCCATGGACAAGACCCTGCGCGGCGCGACCGACGAGCTCAAGGCCGCCATCGCCTCGAGCCGCGCGCCCATCGCCGCCATGAACAAGACCGTGGAGAGCTTCAACGAGGGCGTGCGCGACTTCTCCGAGTTCAACTACAACCTGCGCGGCACGGTCGAGCGTCTCGACGTCACGGTCCGCGACCTCGTGGGCGGTCTGCGGGAGGTCTCCCGCGAGCTTGAGAGGAGCGGTCGCACATGAGGCGCGCGCGGAGCTATTCGCCCAGCGTCGTGACCGAAGGCGGCGAGCAGGGCTTCTGGCCCTCCTACGCCGACATGATGAGCGCTGTGGCGCTGATCCTGTTTTTCCTGATGCTGCTCAGCTACATATCGAACCTCATCACCGGCAACGATTTAAAGAACACCCAGGAGATGCTCAGCGACACGCAGGCCCAGGTCGCCGCCACCCAGGCCCAGGTCGTCGCGGCCCAGGCCGAGTACGACAAGGCCGTCAAGGAGCTCGAGGGCCTCACCGCCGACCTCAACCGCAAGCAGGACGAGCTTGAATCCTTTGCCATCCAGATCGCTCAGCAGACCGACACCATCTCCGAGCAGGAGAAGCTGATCGGCGATCAGAAGGCCTATCTTGCGGCCGCCAACGACGAGATTGTCGCCATGCGCAACCAGATGCAGACCATCGCGGTGCTGCGCCTTTCGATCCTTAACAAGATCAAGGAGAGCATCGTCGACGTCATGGGCGACTCCTCCAAGGTCAGCATCGGCGACAACGGCAACATCATCCTGTCCGAGGGCGTGTTCTTCGATCTCGGCTCCTCGGCCATCAAGCCCCAGAGCGAGGTCGTCCTCAACGAGCTGATCGATGTCTTCTCTGCCTTCCTCGCAAATCCCGAGAACGCCAAGTACGTCGACTCCATCGTGATCTCCGGCCACACCGACTCCACCGGCACCGACGAGGACAACCGCGTCCTCTCCACCGACCGCGCCAACTCCGTGCTGGGCTACCTGCTGACGGGCAAGGGCGGAAAGCTCGGGAAGTATGCCGAGTACTTCTGCGCCGCGGGCTACGGCGAGACCCGCCCCGTCGCCTCCAACGACACCGCCGCCGGCCAGGCCCAGAACCGCCGCATCGAGATCTCCATGATCCTCAAGGACGAGACCGTGCTCGACATCGTGGACCAGTATCTGGCGCTCGACCTGCCGGAGACGAAGAACGCCGCCCAGACGGCGAAGGCAGCGCCCGCGCCCACCGCGACGCCCGCTCCGACCGCGACGCCCGCCCCGACGGACAAGCCCTGGTACAGCATCTTCGGATAACATTTTTACAAATGAAATCACCCCTCGGGCTTTTGCCCGAGGGGTGATCCGCGTTATTCGGCCGGGAGATAGTCGAGCGGGTCGACGCTCACGCCGTCGATCGCCATGGCAAAATGCAGGTGGGTGGCCTGACCGATCTCGCACAGGGCGGTCGTGCCGACGGCGCCGATCACGTCTCCGGTCCCGATCCGGTCTCCCGCGCTGACCGCGGGCTGGGCGGCGAGGTTGGCATAGCAGGCGAGGCTGCCGTCGCCGTGGTCGACGGTGACGACCGTGCCGTACAGGCCGTCCTCCTCGACGCTCTGCACCAGTCCGCCGCGCGCCGCGACGACCGTCTCTCCCAGCGGGGCGAGGATGTCCACACCGTCGTGGGTGCGCCAGTCGCGCAGCGTGACGTCATAGTGCAGCGCCTGTACATCGTGCAGGCGTTCGAGCTCGCCCTCCACGGGCCAGACGAAGCCTACGCTCTCGGGCTCCTCCTCGTTCCACACCTGCTGCGCCGGCTCCTCCGCCGCTTCCTCGACGGTCACGCTCGGCAGCGCGATGGTCTCCACGCGTTCCTCGCGCGGCGCGGGCGTGATGATGATGGTCTCCACGCGCCGCTGCTCGAAATCCGTACCGGTCGGCGTCAGCTCCTCCATAGCCCCGTTTCCCGCGGCCATCATCCAGGCGGAAATCCCGATGACGGCGGCGCACAGGAAAAGGACTATGTAGAAGCCCTTGCCTGTCATAAATCCCTCCAGCCTTCCGCCGGAGCTGCTGCTGTGCATAGTCTCAACCTCCTTTTGGATTGCGATCCTATTTTTGCCGCGCGGAGGGAGAAATATACATGCGCCGCAGAAAAACTGCGGCGCATGGGTCGGACTATGCTTTTGGTGTTTTGCCGTTTTCCGGCTGCGCTTACTTCTTGATGGAGAAGAACGCGGCCTTGCCGGGATACTGGGCGACGTCGAAGAGCTCCTCCTCGATGCGAAGCAGCTGGTTGTACTTCGCGACGCGGTCGGTGCGGGAGGGAGCGCCGGTCTTGATCTGGCCCGCGTTGACGGCGACGGCGATGTCGGCCAGGGTGGTGTCCTCGGTCTCGCCGGAGCGGTGGGAGACGATGGCGGTGTAGCCCGCGCGGTTGGCGGTCTGGATGGCGTCCAGGGTCTCGGTCAGGGAGCCGATCTGGTTGACCTTGATGAGGACCGCGTTGGCGGCGCCCATCTCGATGCCCTGCTTGACGCGGGCGGCGTTGGTGACGAAGAGGTCGTCGCCGACGAGCTGCACGCGGCTGCCGAGGCGCTTGGTCAGCTCGACCCAGCCCTCCCAGTCGTCCTCGCCCAGGCCGTCCTCGATGGAGATGATGGGGTACTTGTTGCAGAGGTCCTCCCACATGTCGATCATCTCGCTGCTGGTCATGACGGTGCCGCGCTTGGGCAGGTGGTACTTGCCGTCGTCCTTGTTGAACCAGTCGGAGACGGCGGCGTCCATGGCGATCATGAAGTCCTCGCCGGGCTTGTAGCCGGCCTTCTCGATACCGGCGACCAGCGCCTTGAGAGCGTCCTCGTCGCTGGCGAGGTCGGGGGCGTAGCCGCCCTCGTCGCCCACGCCGGAGGGAGGCACGACCTTCTTCAGGGCGTGGAAGACCTCGGCGCACATGCGCAGCGCCTCGCGGAAGTTGGGCGCGCCGACGGGCATGATCATGAACTCCTGGATGTCGACGGAGTTGGTGGCGTGCGCGCCGCCGTTGAGGACGTTCATCATGGGCACGGGCAGGGTCTTGGCGTTGACGCCGCCGATATAGTTGTACAGGCTCATGCCGCAGGCCGCGGCGCCGGCCTTGGCGCAGGCGAGAGAGGCGCCCAGAATGGCGTTGGCGCCGAGTCTGGTCTTGTTGGGGGTGCCGTCGAGCTCGATGAGCAGCTTGTCGATCGAGGTCTGGTCCAGCACGTTCAGGCCGACGAGCGCCTCGGCGATCTCGCCGTTGACGTTCTCAACCGCCTTCAGCACGCCCTTGCCGCCGTAACGGCTCTTGTCGCCGTCGCGCAGCTCGCAGGCCTCGTGGATGCCGGTGGAAGCGCCGGAGGGAACGGCCGCACGGCCGACGGTGCCGTCGTCCAGCGTGACCTCGACCTCGACGGTGGGGTTGCCGCGGGAGTCCAGAATCTCTCTGGCCATCACGTCAACGATTTCAAAGTATTGTTTCATTGGTAAATACCTCCATCATTTTGGGTGTCTAGATTATACCCTAAGTTCCCGGAAAAATAAAGACAAGATTGTGAAATCTTTCCCGCATTTCCGTTTTTTTGCCTGGGAGAGTTTTTGCTTGCCATTCCGCCCGCTTTGCGGTACAATCTGGAAGAATCACAAAGGAGGTAGACTCTATGAAGAAATTTACGGTGGATCCCGCCGTCTTTGCCAAATGGCCGGACTACTGCCTCGGCGTCGTCGTGGTCGAGGGCTTCGACAACGCGGCCCCCAGCCCGGCGATCGACGCGATGCTGGATCAGAGCGCCGCGGACTTTGCCGCCCGGCACGCCGGGGACAACGTGCGCGAGCTGCCCGGCGTCAAGGCCTGCCGCGAGGCCTTTCAGGCCCTGGGCATGAATCCCAACAAGTTCATGGTCTCGATCGAGGCTCTGGCCAAGCGCGTGCAGAAAAACGGGGCCCTGCCGCACATCAACCCGCTGGTCGATCTGGGCAACGCCCTGTCCCTGCGCCATGAGGTGCCGATGGGCGCGCACGACATCGACAAGATGGAGCCCTGCGGCATCGCGGTCCGCTTTGCCGGCGAGGGCGACAGCTTCCTGCCCATGGGCGAGGAGGCCGTCGAGGTCATGCCCGAGGGCGAGCTGTGCTATGTCAGCGGCCACACGGTCAAGACGCGGCGCTGGATGTGGCGTCAGAGCGAGGACGGCAAGATCACGGCCGAGACCTCGCACGTCTTCTTCCCCATCGACGGCTTCTCGTCGGTCAATCTCGACTCCGTTCTCGCGGCGCGCGAGGCGCTGGCCGCCTTCCTGCGGGACGATCTGGGGCTCAAGGTGCTGCTCGGCTTTGTCGACCGCGACCACCCCGAGATGGAAATCGAGGACTGATCCCCGCACCATACAAAAACGGCACGGACTAACGTCCGTGCCGTTTCACTGTGTAGACGAACTCCCTTGCACGTCATTCCGAGCAAGTTTCGCACACTGGCGTGGGAATCCGCATCTCCCGGCGGCCAGCCCGGAATCTCGCATTTTACGGATCTTATGCGGTCAGGAGGAAAAACGGATTGCCACACCAGTGACGTCGGTTAGAAGGTGAATTGCCGCAAAAGGCAGACGGATTGCCACGTCGCTTCGCTCCTCGCAATGACGGAAGAGCCTTTTGCGGCAAGAGAAACCGGCCTGGGCCGCTGGTTCGCAATGACGGGGTACCAACTCTGTTTATAGCCTCAAACACAAAAAGCACGGACTTACGTCCGTGCTTTTTTGATATGCGGTTGTTTTTTACTTCTTGGCGAGGCCCTTCTGGCGGGCATACTCGGCGGCGCCGAGAGCGCCCATGAGCTGCGGGTCGGTCTTGAGGTTGACGACCTTCAGCTTCAG
>CADCLH010000002.1 GCA_902802215.1 Oscillospiraceae bacterium | reverse complement strand
GCGGTGCAGACCAGCGGGTGCAGGCGCAGGGCGCGGCCCTCGACCAGGATGGGCTCGAAGGCCTGGATGCCCAGACGGTGCAGGGTCGGCGCGCGGTTGAGCAGGACGGGGTGCTCCTTGATGACGTCCTCGAGGGCGTCCCAGACCTCGGTGCGCTGCTTGTCGACCATCTTCTTGGCGGACTTGATGTTGTTGGCGACGCCGTCCTCCACAAGCTTCTTCATGACGAAGGGGCGGAACAGCTCGATGGCCATCTCCTTGGGCACGCCGCACTGGTAGATCTTGAGATCGGGGCCGACGACGATAACGCTTCGGCCGGAGTAGTCGACGCGCTTGCCGAGCAGGTTCTGGCGGAAGCGGCCCTGCTTGCCCTTGAGCATGTCGCTGAGGGACTTGAGGGCGCGGGAGTTGGCGCCGGTGACGGCGCGGCCGCGGCGGCCGTTGTCGATCAGGGCGTCGACGGCCTCCTGGAGCATGCGCTTCTCGTTGCGCACGATGATGTCGGGCGCGTTGAGCTGCTGGAGTCTCTTGAGGCGGTTGTTGCGGTTGATGACGCGGCGGTAGAGGTCGTTCAGGTCGGAGGTGGCGAAGCGGCCGCCGTCGAGCTGGACCATGGGGCGGATCTCGGGCGGGATGACCGGCAGGATGTCGATGACCATCCACTCGGGGCGGTTGCCGCTCTGGCGGAAGGCCTCGACGACCTCGAGGCGCTTGACGATCTTGGCCTTCTTCTGGCCGCCGGCGGTCTTGAGCTCCTCGCGCAGCTGGGCGGCGAGCTGGTCGCAGTCGATCTGGCTGAGCAGCTCCTTGATGGCCTCGGCGCCGATGCCGGCCTTGAAGTCGTCCTCGTACTTCTCACGCATCTCGCGATACTCGCGCTCGGTGAGGATCTGGCCCTTCTCCAGCGGGGAGAAGCCGGGGTCGATAACGATATAGTTGGCAAAGTACAGGACCTTCTCCAGCATTCTGGGGGTCAGGTCGAGCATCAGGCCCATGCGGCTGGGGATGCCCTTGAAGTACCAGATGTGGGAGACGGGCGCGGCCAGCTCGATGTGGCCCATGCGCTCGCGCCGCACCTTGGCCTTGGTGACCTCGACGCCGCAGCGGTCGCAGATCTTGCCCTTGTAGCGGATCTTCTTGTACTTGCCGCAGTGGCACTCCCAGTCCTTGGTCGGTCCGAAGATGCGCTCGCAGAACAGGCCGTCGCGCTCGGGCTTGAGGGTGCGGTAGTTGATGGTCTCGGGCTTTTTGACCTCGCCGTAGGACCAGTTGAGGATCATCTCAGGGGAGGCAATTCCGATCTGGATGGCGTCAAAGGGTGTATAGCTCATTAGTTTTCCTCCTCATCATAGCCGTCGGCTCCGAAGTCGGCGCCGAACTCGTCCTCGGGCACGTCCTCGATCATGAAGCCGCTGTCGGCGAGCTCCGCGTCGTCGGCCTGATACAGCTCGTCGCGCAGGTCGGGCATGAAGTCGTCGTCATCCTCGTCCTTCAGCTCGATCTCCTGGCCGTCCTTGTCCAGCACGCGCACGTCGAGGCACAGGCTCTGCAGCTCCTTGACCAGGACCTTGAAGGACTCGGGCACGCCGGGCTGCGGGATGTCGTTGCCCTTGACGATGGCCTCATAGGTCTTGACGCGGCCGGTCACGTCGTCGGACTTGACCGTCAGGATCTCCTGCAGGGTGTAGGCGGCGCCGTAGGCCTCCATGGCCCAGACCTCCATTTCGCCGAAGCGCTGGCCGCCGAACTGGGCCTTGCCGCCCAGAGGCTGCTGCGTGACGAGGCTGTAGGGGCCCGTGGAGCGGGCGTGGATCTTGTCGTCGACCAGGTGGTGGAGCTTGAGGAAGTAGACCCAGCCGACGGTCACGTCGTTGTCGAACTTCTCGCCGGTGCGGCCGTCGTACATGACGCTCTTGCCGTCCTCGCGCAGACCGGCCTGACGCAGGGTCTCGCGGATGGTGGACTCGCTCGCGCCGTTGAAGATGGGCGTGGCGACCTTCCAGCCGAGGGCCTGGGCCGCGTAGCCGAGGTGGACCTCCAGGACCTGCCCGATGTTCATACGGGAGGGCACGCCCAGAGGATTCAGGACGATATCCAGCGGGGTGCCGTCGGGCAGATAGGGCATGTCCTCGCGCGGCAGGATGCGGGAGACGACGCCCTTGTTGCCGTGGCGGCCTGCCATCTTGTCGCCGACGGAGATCTTTCTCTTCTGCGCGATGATGCCGCTCTCGCCGTGGGGGACCTTGAGCGAGGTGTCGCGCACCTCTCTGGCCTTCTCGCCGAAGATGGCGCGCAGCAGGCGCTCCTCTGCGGTCAGGTCGGTCTCGCCCTTGGGCGTGACCTTGCCGACGAGGATATCGCCGGCCGTGACCTCGGCGCCGACCATAATGATGCCGCGCTCGTCGAGGTACTTGAGGGCGTCGTCGCCGACGCCGGGGATGTCGCGGGTGATCTCCTCGGGACCGAGCTTGGTGTCGCGGGCGTCGCACTCATACTCCTCGACGTGGATGGAGGTGAACACGTCCTCCATGACCAGACGCTCGTTGAGCAGGATGGCGTCCTCGTAGTTGTAGCCCTCCCAGTTCATATAGCCGACCAGGATGTTCTTGCCGAGGGAGATCTCGCCATTGGAGGTGCTCGGGCCGTCGGCCAGCACGTCGCCCGTGCTCACGCGGTCGCCGGGCTTGACGATGGGGCGCTGGTTGATGCAGGTGCCCTGGTTGGAGCGGGCGAACTTGATGAGCTTGTAGTCCTTCGTCCCGCCCGCGTCGTAGCGGACGCTGATGGAGCGGGCGTCGACCTTGGTGACAAGGCCCTCGCCCTCGGCGAGCACGCACACGCCGGAGTCAACCGCGCACTTGTGCTCGATGCCGGTGGCGACGATCGGGGCCTGGGTGGTCATGAGCGGGACCGCCTGACGCTGCATGTTCGCGCCCATCAGCGCGCGGTTGGCGTCGTCGTTCTCCAGGAAGGGGATCATGGCGGTCGCGATGGAGACCATCATCTTGGGGCTGATATCGATATAGTCGACCTCCTCGCGGTTGACGGAGATCGTATCGTTGCGGTGGCGGCAGGTGATGCGCTTGTTGAGCAGGCAGCCGTTCTCGTCCACGGGCTCGGAGGCCTGACAGACGATGTACTGGTCCTCCTGATCGGCGGTCATGTAGTCGACCTGATCGGTCAGGCGGCAGGTGCCCTTCTCCACCTTGCGGTAGGGGGCGACCAGGAAGCCGTACTCATTGGCGCGGGCGTAGGAGGCGAGGTAGTTGATCAGGCCGATGTTCGGGCCCTCAGGGGTCTCGATGGGGCACAGACGGCCGTAGTGGCTGTAGTGAACGTCGCGGACGTCAAAGCTGGCGCGCTCGCGGCTCAGACCGCCGGGGCCGAGGGCGGACATACGGCGCTTGTGGGTCAGCTCGGCCAGGGGGTTGGTCTGGTCCATGAACTGGCTCAGCGGCGAGGAGCCGAAGAACTCCTTGATGGCCGCGGTCACGGGGCGGATGTTGATGAGGCTCTGAGGGGTGACGATGTCGAGATCCTGGAGCGTCATGCGCTCGCGGATCACGCGCTCCATGCGGGAGAAGCCGATGCGGAACTGGTTTTGCAGCAGCTCGCCCACGCAGCGGACGCGGCGGTTGCCGAGGTGGTCGATGTCGTCGGCCTCGCCGATGCCGTGCGCCAGGCAGTTGAGGTAGTTGACGGAGGAGAACATGTCGTCGACCACGATGTGCTTGGGCACGAGGATGTCGGCGTAGCTGCGGATCGCGTCCTTCAGGGCGTCGCCCTGGAACTGCTCCATGAGCTGGCGCAGGACGATCCCGCGCACTCTCTCCTTGATGCCGACCTCCTTCGGGTCGAAGTCGACATAGCGGCGCAGATCGACCATGCCGTTGGAGAACACGCGCACGTTCTTGCCGTCGACCTTGAGCAGCACGTCCACCACGCCGGCGTCGGCAATCTCTCTTGCCTTGTCGCGGCTGAGGATCTCGCCCGGCTCGGCGAGCAGCTCGCCGGTCAGGGGATCGGCCACGGGCGCGGCCAGCTCGAAGCCCGCGATGCGCGGGTAGAGGGAGAGCTTCTTATTAAATTTATAGCGGCCCACGTCGCTGATCTCGTAGCGGCGGCGGTCGAAGAACAGGCCCTCGAGCAGGGTCTCCGCGGACTCCACGGTCGGGGGATCGCCCGGACGCAGCTTGCGGTAGATCTCGAGCAGGCACTCGTCGCGGCTCTGGCAGGCGTCCTTGTCCAGCGTGGCGAGGATGCGCTCGTCCTCGCCGAAGATCTCACGGATGCGCTCGTTGGTGACGGCGCCGACCGTGGGCTCGGCCACGCAGGACAGCCAGGTCGCGCAGGACTCGGGCTTGAGGCTCCCGTTCTCGTCCAGCTCGGCCTTGTACTGGCCCATGGCCTTGAGGAACCAGGTGATGGGGAGCTTGCGGTTCTTGTCGATGCGGACGTAGAAGACGTCGTTGGCGTCCGTCTCGTACTCCAGCCACGCGCCGTGGTACGGGATCACGGTGGAGCCGTAGGTGGCGATCATGGCCTTGTCGACGGTCCTGTCGAAGTACACGCCGGGGGAACGCACGATCTGGGAGACGATGACGCGCTCCGCGCCGTTGATGATGAAGGTGCCGCCCTCGGTCATCAGCGGGAAGTCGCCCATGAAGATCTCCTGCTCCTTGATCTCCTCGGTCTCCTTGTTGCGCAGGCGCACGCGGACCTTCAGGGGCGCGGCGTAGGTGGCGTCCCTGGCCTTGCACTCCTCCTCGGAGTACTTGGGCTTCTCGTTCATGGAGTAGTCGATGAAGCTCAGCTCGAGGTTGCCGGAATAGTCGGTGACGGAATCTACATCCTTGAACACCTCGCGCAGGCCGGTCTCCAGAAACCACTTGTAGGAACTCTTCTGGATCTCCAGGAGGTTGGGCATATCGACGATCTCCTGGGTGCGGGCAAAACTCTTGCGCAAAGTCTTGCCGTACATGACGTCTTTGGGCATTGGCGCACTCTCCTTACACGATTTGCAAACGCCCGGCCTTGTTGTTATAATCTTTTCGGCCGGTGTTGATTTTACAGGTTCAAAATGCTATACTAATTTTGTTGGTGGGGAAAAGGGTTTTTCCTCCCGGCAAACATAGCAAGCCATTCTACCATCGTTAGATGGTAAATGTCAAGAATGATTTGTAAATTTTGGTCAGGGTTTTGGGCTCTGGCCGGTTTTTTTATGGATTTGTCCGCAGATTCTCGCAGCATTTCCGTTTGATCCCGTATGATTTTCAAGCTCCGGGAGGCTTCTTATGGACGCCCGTGTAATTCTTCTCCTCGGTCTGGAGGCTCTTTTCGCCCTCTGGCTGCTCTACCGCTCCGATCTTCTCAACACCGCTCCCCGCCTCGTTTTTTCGATCCTTCTCCTGCTCGCGGCCTTCACGCTGCGGGCGCTGTGCCTGGATTATCAGACGCTGGATTACAAGGACTTTCTGAGTCATTGGGTGGCCTTTTACCGTGAAAACGGCGGTTTTCGGTCATTTTCTTACCCGCTTGGGAATTACAACATCCCCTATATGTACTTCCTCTGTCTCTTCTCCTACCTCCCGATTTCGGACCTGTACCTCATCAAGCTGCTCAGCATCTTCTTCGACGTGCTCCTGGCCTACGCCTCGATGCGGCTTCTTCGTACCGTAAAGCAGAGTGAAACCGCGCTTTTTGCCTGTTTCTTCATGATTTTGTTCCTGCCCACCGTGATTTTGAACGGGGCGCTCTGGGGCCAGTGCGACAGCATTTACGTCGCGCTCGCCGTCCTCGCCGTCGCCTTTGCCATGGAGGACCGGCCGATCCTCTCGGTTTTGTACTTCACGCTGTCCTTCGGCTTCAAGCTCCAGGCCGTTTTCATGCTCCCCATTCTGCTGGTGTTTTGGTTCCAAAAGCGCATGAAAATCTGGCATTTTCTGCTTTTTCCCGTCTTTTATGTGATCCTCGTTCTCCCCGCCGTGGCGCTGGGGAAGCCCTTTCTCGAGACGCTCACCCTCTATGCCAGCCAGACCGGCAGCATCGGCGACGGTCTCAACTACAACTCCCCCTCCATCTTCGCCATCTTCTGGCATCCGCAGAACACGGAGGCCGCCGCTTCCCTCGGCATCGCCGGCGCCTTCACCTGGCTTGCGTTCCTGCTGCTCTTTGCCTTCTTCCGCCGGGACCGGATGAACGGCCGCGCGATACTGGCGCTGCTGCTGCTCATGGCCGTCGGCATCCCCTTCCTCCTGCCCCACATGCACGACCGCTACTTCTTCCCGGCGGACGTGCTGTCCGTCATCTTCGCCTTTGCCTTTGCCTGTCCGATCTGCCTTGTCGTGACGCCGCTGACGCAGTTTGCCTCCCTGCTCGGCTATCACGCCTATCTGAAAATGCGCTACCTGCTCTACATGAATCACGGCTCCCGCGCGCTGATCGGCGTGATCGTGATCGCTTTTGCCGGCCTTTTGTGGGAAACCAGGGCTCCCGATCCCGACGAAAAGCAAAAATCTGAAATTCAGCCTTGACAAAAAGCAGGAATCTGCTATAATTCCTCTTGCCTTTAATCAGGCGCCGCCGACTGAGAGAGTTTTCAATGGAACCGTAGCGGCGGTCAAATCCGCGAGAGTGCTGGAACAGGTAGACAGGCACGTTTGAGGGGCGTGTGTCAACCGACGTGGGAGTTCAAGTCTCCTCTCTCGCACCAGAAAACATACAGCCCGCTTTTGTGGGCTGTATGTTTTTCTATGTGACTGGAGACTTGAACTCCGAGCGGTAGTGAATGGCGTGCCGGGGGCACGCCAGAGCCGCGAGGCGGGCCCGCGCCGCAGCGCGGGTTCAAGTCTCCTCTCACGCACCATAATGGGACTCTGATTATGATACGATCAGGGTCCCTTTGCTTTACACCCCGCCCCTTACCAAAACGCCTTACATCAAGGGGTATTTCGACTTCTCGCAAACTTTTTATAGAAAAATGATTCCCGGCAGTGTGATTCGTACGGTGGGTCTTTTTCATTTTCTGTGATGACTCTTTATTTTTTCTGCCTGAAATAGTGCGCGAGATGGGTGTATCGTGTGCAAGATGGTTTAGGCTAACCCAATACTTGCTTACTTTCACCATAAAACGGGCCGGAATCTGCACATCTTCAATGTGCGGCTCCGGCCCGTATTCTTGTATTGCTCAGCAATTGACAATTGCTTTCATGATCCTGATCGTTTCCAGTATCAACTCTTGCTCCGGGTTTGATTCGGCATAGCCATAATAGTATTTCCGTGTTTGCTTCATCTCCGGCATGGTGCAGTAGACGACTTCTTTACGCTGCTCCGGCTGAAGGAATCGTACTAACTCTTCATTACCGAGCATATAACCGAGTCCACTCGCAACCATCTGGACACCGCTTATGGTGTTATTCGTCTGAATCAAGGACGGCGGAACAATATCGTAATGTTTCCATAGAAGCTGCACATTTAAGTTTAAGCCCATTGAGTTTCCGGGAACAATCATCCGCATACCGGAAAGCGTTTGCGGAGCGATAATGTGCGGATCGGCGGGATCAGAATACTCCGGGGCATCCGCAACGCTGCCCCTGGGCAGCAAAAGAAGAATACGTTCCTGAAGCAATTCACCAAAGACGAAGTTGACAGGGTCTATCTCCGCGTGCCCGAAGAATACGTCTATCTCGTCTTTCCGCAGGGCAGAGATCATTTTAGCTTCCTGTCCTTCACAGAATTGAATGTCCAGCTCCGGGTAAGAATGCAGAAGCTCGCTCGCAAGCCTGGAGGCCCACATGGTACTGTGAGCGTAGCCGATCCCAATACGAATACGTTTACGGCCGGAGTCCTGGTATTTCAACTCTTCCTTCAACTGCTGCTCGGCCAGAAGAAGCTCACGCATTTTCTGAATGAACAGTTCACCGTTTTTCGTTGTGTGCACGGGGTTTCGTGCGCGGTCAAACAACTTTGTTCCGAGCTCCCGCTCAAGCTTCGTGATGAAAGTTGTCAGTGTCGGCTGCGTGATGTAGAGCCGCTGTGCTGCACGGGTGACATTTTGTTCCTCGGCCAAAACCAGCAGATAGTTTAACTGATCGAGCGTCATTGTCCCTCTCCTCCATGCGCGTATTCCTGCTCCGTGTTTCACTTTAGTATACTTTCTTTCCCAATAGAATGCAAATTGCTCTTTATCAATGATCTCATTGCCTTTTTGCAATTTTACAGATGAATAGTACAGGGTGTATTCTTGCATTGTCAGAGAATACGAAACAATCTTTGGAGGAGGAAGTCTAATGCTCATCACAGATGTAAAGGTCATTCGCGCCAACCGCTGTGTCTTTGCAAAGGTCATCACAGATGCAGGAATCTACGGTATCGGCGAGGCAGGCGCGTGGGGGCTGCTCGCAGCCAGCGCGACCGCCATTGAGATGTTTAAGGGCTATCTTGTCGGAAAAGACCCGCTGGATATTGAGCACCACTGGCAGTACATGCAGCGCTACGGTCACTTCCGCGGCGCGGCAATCATGGCGGCCATTTCCGCAATCGACGTTGCTCTGTACGACATTGCAGGCAAGTATTATCAGGTGCCGGTCTACCGTCTCCTGGGCGGCAAGTGCCGGGATAAGGTGCGTGTTTACAACCACACGGCAGGGCAGACAGAGGAGCAGCTTGTGGAGAACGCGATCCGCGGCAAGGAAGAGGGCTTCACCGCGCTGGGACACCTCAACCCTTATCTGGATGAGCCGCGCAGCCTTCCTTTCCATGACAACAATACCCAGATGCTCTATAATGCCGAGCGCCGTGTCGCCAAGGTGCGTGAGGCTGTCGGTGAGGACATTGATCTGTGCCTGGAGATGCATCGCCGACTGGAGCCGGGGCTCGCCGTACAGCTCAGTCATAAGCTGGAACCCTATAATCCCATGTTCCTCGAAGATCCCATCCGCCCGGACAATTATGATGAGATGGCACGCGTCGCCGCGAAAACGAATATCCCCATCGCCACCGGCGAGCGCATCACCAGCTTTTTCGATTTTGCCATGCTGCTTGAACGCGGTGCGTGCAGCTATGTACGCATGTCTCTGGCGGTCTGCGGCGGCTTCACGGGCGCAAGAAAGATTGCAACGCTGGCCGAGGCGCACCACTGCTCACTGGTTCCGCACAACCCGCTCAGCCCTGTGACAACCAACGCAATCCTTCAGTTCGTCGCAGCAACCGAAAACGTAGCCATTACCGAGTACCCCGATCCCTACAAGGCTTCCACGGCTGACAACCTGCTCAACACCGGCGTTAAGCTCCGCCAGGTGGATATGGTGACGCAGATTCCCGAGTTCAAGGCCGGTTATCTTCTTGTCCCGGAGGAGCCCGGCATCGGCATTGACCTTATCCCCAATGTGGAAGAGCGCTTTCCCTTCAGACCCCATGAAGTATCCGCCCGGCTCAATCTGGACGGTTCGGTCTGTGACCAATAAAAAAAAGAGAGGAGAAAACCATGAACACCCAGCTCGTAATCTGCATTGTAATCTTTGTGGCATCCCTGATCCTGTATGGCAGCAACAAGCTCCCCATGGGAACCGTCGGTATGGCAACCATTGTGGCGCTGGTGCTGACCAAGTGCCTCGACGCGAAATCCGCACTTTCCTACTTCGCGAACAACAACGTTATCATGATGGCCTCCATGTTTGTCGTATCTGCCGGCCTCAGCCGCACAAGTCTGGTAGACAAGTTCTCCAAGGCTGTTGTAAAACTGACCGGCGGTTCCTTCAAGCGTACTTACCTTGTCTACCTGATCCTCGCTGCTGTTCTCACAAACCTCATGAACAGCCCCGGCGCCTGCTACTGCATCGTCTTCCCCCTCGCACTCCAAATGTGCAGAGAGTACAACGTCTCTCCCTCCAAGGTCATGTTCCCCCTCGGTATGGTCTGCGTCGCCTGCTGCTGCATTCTTCCCTCCGGCGCTGCTATTCAGGAGTCCGGTATTTTCAGCGGCTTCCTGGAAACCTATGAATCCGAGTTCACCTTCTCTGCCATGGACTTCACCAAAGGCCGCTGGCCCATGCTGATCATTGCACCGCTGTGGGCCTGGACCATGGGCTACAAGATCGCTCCCGAGCAGCCCCCCGTCCCTCTGCAGGATGTGGCCATCGCCAAGCAGAAGACCCCTCTCAAGCCTTTTGCTGACTGGGCCGGCGTTATCATCTTCTTCATGGTTATCGTTCTCTTCTTCACCGGCAGCAAGTTCGGTCTCGCGGCTTGGGAAGTCTGCCTGCTGGGTGCCGTTCTCACCGTGATCTGCGGTACGCTCACCGGCAAGGAAGCCATTGCCGCTCTGCCCGTCGACATTGCCTTTATGCTAATCGGCGCACTTGCCATGGCGGGCGCTATGACCGCTACCGGGGCAGGCGATGTAATCGGCAACGCTCTCGCTTCCGTCGTCGGCAATGTCCGCAATGGTTATGTCCTCGGCATCATCTTCTTTATCATCCCCTTCGTGCTTACCCAGTTTATGCAGAACCAGGCTGTTATCAACATCTTTGCGCCCATCGTTATCCTCACCTGCCAGGCGATCGGTGCCAATCCCATCGGTCTGCTGGTCGTCATTACCGCCGCCGGTCTGACCGCTTACATGACCCCCATGGCAACCAGCGCGATTCCCATCGTGATGGGCGTCGGCGGCTACGACATCAAGTCTCTTGTCAAACAGAGCTGGCTTGTGTCCGTTGTCTTCGGTGTTTTCTATGTCCTCTATGTCATGACTGTTCTTCCCTGCTTCTGATCAACTGTTCAAGGAGTAAGTCCGTATGAAGATCACAAAGGTTTATACCGAAAAATACAAGTGGCCCAAGGATAAGCCCATTCAGAACGGCAAGACCACCTTTACCCACAACTCTCTGAATCTGGTTTGCATTGAAACCGACGAAGGGATCACCGGTTATGGCACCTCCTATGAGCTCAACTTCGTGGATCGTCTTGGCCAGCTTCTGATCGGGGAGAATCCGCTCAACAACGAAAAGCTCTGGAAGCGGATGTACGTACCGAAATTCCTTGGCCGCAAAGGCAACAGTCTGTGGAGCATCTCTGCCATTGACATTGCGCTGTGGGATATCCGCTCCAAGGTTTCCGGCATTCCGCTCTATCAGCTTCTCGGCGGTTCGCGTGAAAGTGTTCCTTACTACATTGCGGGCGGTTACTACGCACCGGGCAAGGGAATCCGGGAACTGCAGCAGGAGATGGAGGAATACCTCTCCTGGGGTGCCAAGGCCGTCAAGATGAAGGTCGGTGTGCTGTCTCTTGAGGAAGATGCTGCGCGTGTCAAAGCCGTTCGCGAAGTCATCGGCGATAAGCTCAAGCTGATGATGGATGCAAACTGTGCTTACAAAGCATATGAGGCAGTGGAGTTTTCAAAGATGGTAGAGGAGTATCATCCCTATTGGTTTGAAGAACCCGTTGATGCCGACGACTATGACGGCTACCGCAAGGTCTCCGAGAAAACCATCATTCCCATTGCGGCAGGCGAGAATGAGATGACCCGCTACGGATTCCGTGATCTGTTCAAGACGCATGCTGTGGATATTCTCAATCCCGATGCAGCCTGCTGCGGCGGTATCACCGAGTATATGAAGATCGCTTCCATGGCGGACGCAAACGGCATTGTTATGAGCCCGCACGGTCAGCAGCAGGTTCACGTGCATCTTGACTGCGCTATCCCCAATGTGATCATGGCTGAGTTCTATCCGCCTCAGTATGATGCGAAGATCTATGAGGCATTCCAGAATCCCGTGCGTCTTAACCCTGACGGAACCGTCAGTCCCAGTGATGTCCCCGGCGTTGGCCTGGACATCAACCGCGATGTACTCAAGGACTATATGGTTGAAGATTCTTCCTACGCACTGTAAAACCGAATTCACTTATAGGCAAGACGACGGAGATACTCAATTCTCCGTCGTCTTTATTAAGGAGCTATGTGCAGTGCTGAAACCGAAGGATTCTGGTTGGATAGCCAAAGGTTTTTCTTTCTCAATTATCAATTCGAGCACTGCACCCCGCCCCACAAAATGCACCCCGGGGGTACAGCAGTATCAAAAATAGCGTACTATCCCAGAAACAGGGGTCATCTCATTGAGGATGATCCCTGTTTTTCTTACATCGGGAGACTTGCATTTTGAGTCGGCATGCCGTGGTCCGGCAGGCAAGATTGTACAAGATTTTCCATCCGGGAATTGCCGTTCTTGGCCAAAACCTACATCTTGTTTTTCTCCGGAAAAAGTGACGCAAAATATGGTGTATGCCGTTCTTCCCTGTACCATGTTCAGCGCTTTTAACAGTTTGGTCATTTTTTGTCGAAAAAAAATATGCAGGTTTTACAAAAAATTCTTGACATTTTCCCTCCCCTGTGGTATACATAAATCAGGAGATGGGCGTCACCCATCGGTGTAATCGGCACCTTAACCCGTGAGAGCAAGCAAAGATTACTTGTGGGCCGCCGGCGGCATCGTAGCCGGACGTTGAGCGGGCAACACCAGCATACCTTATTGTGTAGGCGGAAAAACCGGTTTAGGAAGACAGTCTGACGGTCCGGAAGGATGACAGGCTGTCTTTTTTATTAGGCGCAGAAAACAAGGAGGAATCGCCATGGACCGGCAAACGGCGCTCGTCGAGCGCATGATCGAAGGAAACAGCCGCTATCTGACCAGCATCCACAGCGCCGGGGACGTCTCCCCCGCCATGCGCCTGAAAACGGCGAGCGAGGGGCAGAGCCCCTACGCCATCGTGATCTGCTGTTCGGACTCCCGCGTGCTCCCCGAGAGCATCTTCTCCGCCGGGATCGGAGAGCTCTTCGTCATCCGCGTCGCGGGGAACGTGCTTGACCGCCATCAGCTCGGGAGCATCGAATACGCGGCGGAGCATCTCGGCTGCAAGCTGATCCTCGTTCTCGGCCACACCGGCTGCGGCGCGGTTTCGGCGGCGCTGCACGGGGAAGCGGGCGGCTTCATCCGCTACATCACCGATGAGATCCGGCTTGCGATCGGCGAGGAGCACGACCCGGACCGGGCCTGCGAGCTGAACGTCGCGCACGCCGTGGAAGCCATCCGGCAAGCCTTCGCGGAGCATCCGGAGATCCCCTCGGCCGGACTCGAGATTCGCGGCGCGGTCTACGATATCCGCAGCGGCGGCGTGCGCTGGCTTTGACCGGAGCCGAAATGTTTGACGGCGCGGAAACGGAAGGACCCATACTCACGGGTCCTTCCGTTTCCGCGCCTTTTCAGCCGAAATATCGCCGGTATTGGTTCAGGGTCAGCGGGTCCAGTTCGCGCCTGGCGTCGATCTGATGCTCGGCAATGTACCGGGCAATGCTGGACTTCTGCGTTTGAAAGCCCTCCGTATTATACAGACCGTATTGGACATGCAGCCGCGTCAGGCTTTCCAATTCGCGGCTCAAGACCTGAATGATTTCCCTGCGCTCCATGCCTCCCTCCTTTTCCGATCCGCGCTGTTCCGTCCGCCGCACTTGTCTTTTCCTTTATTTGTATTTTATCATGTCAAAAGGCGGGCCGCAATTTGGGAAAACGCCGAATTCTGTACCAAAAAACTGTCATTTCTTACAGTAATCAAATATTTTTAATTATAATTTGTTCATGCTTTTTACCATTTTCATCTCCCTTTTTTGGCAATTCCCGTTGACACGCCGGGAAAAGCACGATAAGATGGAAAAAAGCAATGATTTAACGGAGGAATTTCAATGGACAGACTGGGATGGGATCCTCTTTTCCGGGAGCGTCTGGCGCGGCACGAGGACGAGCTGCGCTGGCTGTACATGTCGCTCTACGGCAACGACGAGCACGCTTACGAGTATTTTTTGCAGATGCTGCTGCGCGCCTATGACGAGCGCAGCGAGGAGATGCGCCGGATCGACCGCAGCCGGACCGAGGACCCCGGCTGGTACAAGGGGCGCGATCTGGTCGGCATGCTCATGTACGTCGACTGCTTTGCCAAAACGCTCGACGGCGTGCGGGAAAAGCTCGACTACATCGAGGAGAGCGGCGTCAACTATCTGCACCTGATGCCCCTGCTGGAGAGCCCGGTCGGGCGCAGCGACGGGGGCTACGCGGTCGCGGACTTCCGCGCCGTCCAGCCGGAGCTCGGCACGATGGACGACCTGTCCGCGCTCGCGTCCGACTGCCACAGGCGCGGCATCGCGGTCTGTCTCGACTTCGTGATGAACCACACGAGCGAGGACCACGCATGGGCCAAACGCGCCCGCGCCGGCGAAAAGGAGTTTCAGGACCGCTATTTCTTCTTCGACAACTGGGCGATCCCGCTCGAGTACGAGAAGACCGTCCCGCAGGTCTTCCCCACCACCGCGCCGGGCAACTTCACCTGGTGTCAGGAGGCGGGCAAGGTGGTCATGACCACCTTCTACCCCTACCAGTGGGACCTCAACTACGCAAACCCCGTCGTCTTCAACGACATGACCGAGAACATGCTCTTCCTCTGCAACCGCGGCGTGGACATCATCCGTCTGGACGCGGTGCCCTACATCTGGAAGCAGCTCGGCACCAACTGCCGCAATCTGCCGCAGGTACATACGCTGGTGCGCATGATGCGCATGGTCTGCGAGATCGTCTGCCCCGGCACGCTGCTGCTGGGCGAGGTCGTCATGGAGCCGAGCAAGGTGGTCCCCTACTTCGGCAGCGTCGAAAAGCCGGAGTGCCACCTGCTCTACAACGTCACCACCATGGCCAGCACCTGGCACACGGTCGCCACGCGCGACGTGCGCCTGTTGCAGCACCAGCTCGGTCAGGTCTTCCATCTCCCGAGGGAGTACACTTTCCTCAACTACCTGCGCTGCCACGACGACATCGGCTGGGGGCTGGATTACCCCTACCTCTGGCGCTTCGGGGTGGACGAGGTCTCGCACAAGCGCTACCTCAACGACTACCTGACCGGCAACTGGTACGGCAGTCCCGCCCGGGGCGAGCTGTACAACAACGATCCGCGCATCGGCGACGCGCGCCTGTGCGGCACGACCGCCTCGCTGTGCGGCGTGGAGTCGGCGCTGGAGTCCGGCGACGGCTGGCGCCTCGACTGGTCGCTGCGGCTGGACATCATGCTCCACGCCTACATGTTCACGCTCAGCGGCATCCCCGTGCTCTACAGCGGCGACGAGATCGCCCAGCTCAACGACTACAGCTATCACGACGATCCCTACAAGGCCCCCGACAGCCGCTTCCTGCACCGCGGCGCGATGGACTGGGAGGCCGCCGAAAAGCGCCACGACCCCGAGAGCGTGCAGGGGAAGATCTTCTCCGCGCTGACCGGGCTCGAAAAGCTGCGCCGCGAACACCGCGTCTTTGACGCCGGGGCGGACGTGTGGCTGCTGCTGACCGGGGACGACTCGGTGCTGGGCATCGGGCGCTACAACAAGGGGGAGAAGCTCGCGGCGCTGTTCAACTTCGCCGATTCCGACCGCGTCGTGCCGGTCAACACTCCCGGCAGCTTTACGAATCTGCTCACCGGCGAGCCGGTGGACAAGGACGGCGTGCGGCTCTGGCCCGGCGCCTTTGTCTGGCTGATCTGTGATTTCGACAAGGAGGGAACAACGTGAAGCCGAAGCTGATCTTTCTCGACATCGACGGTACCCTGACCTCTCCCGGCAGCAACGTCCCGCCCGACAGCGCGCTGGCGGCCATCCGCGAGGCGCGGGCAAACGGGCACAAGGTCTTCCTGTGCACCGGGCGCAACCACGCCATGCTCTCCCCCCTGCTCGACTACGGCTGCTTCGACGGCGCGGTGGCGAGCGGCGGCGGCTACGTCTTCTGCGGCGAAAACGTGCTCTACGACTGCCCCATGAGCGAGCAGCAGAAGGAAACCGCCCTGCGGCTGTTCAAGGAGCAGGGCGTCTTCCGGACCATCGAGGCCCGCGACGCCGCCTACTGTGACGAGGGGCTGGCCGACTTCCTCAACGAGGCCTCCGGCGGCAACAGCGAGCTGGTCCGCTGGCGCAAGGCGCTGGAAAAGGATCTCGGCATCCGGCCCATGCGCGAGTACGACGGCCGCCCGCTCTACAAAGTGATCTTCATGTGCTCCTCGGTCGACCAGCTCGCGCCCGCCATCGAGGCGCTGGAAAAGGAGTTTTACTTCCTCGTGCAGGATGTGGCCGCCGCCAACTGCATCAACGGCGAGCTCATCAACCGCAAGTTCGACAAGGGGCTCGGCATCCGGCGCATGGCCGAGGCGCTCGATTTCCCGATCGAGGACACGGTCGGCTTCGGCGACAGCATGAACGATCTGGAGATGATCGAGACCGTCGGCACCAGCGTCTGCATGGCTAACGGCAGCCCGCAGCTGAAGCGCAAGAGCGATCTGGTCTGCCCGGCCGTGGAGGAGGACGGCCTCGCCTGGGGCTTCCGCGAGCTCGGTTTGGTAAAAAGCGACAAAAACGAGCTCTGAATTTTTTCGCGGCCCCGTTCTTCCCGCTTGCCATCGCCGGCAAATTGATGTAGAATATAGCCAAGAAAGCGGCCCCCCGTCAGGAGGGCCGCTGTTTGGAAAAAAGGATTCTGCAAAGGAGAGACTACTATGGCGCTTGACTACCGCAAATGCGCTGAGGAGATCTTTTCCCATCTCGGCGGAAAAGAGAACATCATCAGCGCGGCACACTGTGCCACACGCCTTCGCCTTGTCATTGCCGACAACAGTAAGGTCGACACCAAGGCCCTCGAGGAAGTGGAGGGCGTAAAGGGCCTGTTCGATTCCAACGGCCAGCTCCAGCTCATCATCGGCACCGGCACAGTCAACAAGGTCTACGACGAGTTCCTCGCCGTCACCGGGCTCACCGCGGCCTCCAAGGCCGACGTCAAGGCCGCCGCGGCCTCTCGCATGCCCCTGTGGAAAAAGATCCTCAAGGCCCCGGGCGACGTGTTCGTCCCCATCCTGCCCGCCATCGTGGCCTCCGGCCTGATGATGGGCATTGTCGAGGCGATCCCGAAGTTTGCTCCCGCCTTCGGCAACAGCGACTGGTACTCCTTCCTTGACCTCGTGGCCAACACCGCCTTTGCCCTGCTGCCGGTGCTCGTCGCCATCAGCTCGGCCCGAGTGTTCGGCGGCAACATCTTCCTCGGCGCGGTTATCGGTCTGATGATGGTCCACCCCGCGCTGATCAACGCCTGGAACGTCGGCAACTACGGCCCCGGCGAGATCCCGACCTGGCACCTGTTCTTCTTCAACGTCCAGCAGGTCGGCTATCAGGGCCATGTCATCCCGGTAATCCTGGCGGTCCTGCTGATGTCGACCGTCGAAAAATGGCTGCATAAGCATGTGCCCGAGATGATCGACCTCTTCGTCACCCCGCTGTGCACCGTGCTTGTGACCTCCTTCGTCACCTTTACCATCATCGGCCCCATTTTCTCCATCCTCGAAAACTGGGTGCTCGCCGGCGCCAAGTGGCTGGCCAGCTCCATGCTCGGCGCGGTGGCCATGGGCGCCATCTACCCCTGGACCGTCGTCATGGGCCTGCACCACATGTACAACGTCATCGAGGCCGGCATGATCTCCTCGACCGGTCTGAACACCTGGATGCCCATCGCCTCGGCCGCCAACTTCGCGCAGTTCGGCGCCTGTCTTGCGGTCGCACTGAAGACCAAAAGTCAGAAGACCAAGAGCGTCGCGCTCCCCTCCTCTCTGTCCGCCTCCCTCGGCATCACCGAGCCCGCCATCTTCGGTATCAACTTCCGCTTCATGAAGCCCTTCCTCTGCGGCATGGTCGGCGGCGCGGTCGGCTCCCTGTTCGGCGCGCTGTTCAAGCTCGGCGCTCCCGTCTACGGTGTGACCGGCATCCCCGCCATCCCCGCCGTCAACAACGTCCCCCTGTATCTCGTTGAGCTGCTGATCTCCGCGGGCGTCGCGGGCGGCCTGACCTGGTTCATCTGGAAGGAAGACGAGCCCGCCAGGAAGGCCGAGCCCGCCCCCGAGGTCCCGACCGAGCCCATGCCCTCCGTCGTCCGCTGCGCCGCGGGCGAGCTGCTCCAGCCGGCCGAGGGCAAGGTCATCGCCCGTGAGGACATCCCCGACGAGACCTTCGCCACCGGTATCCTCGGCGACGGCATCGGCGTCGAGCCGACCGGCAACGTGGTCGTCGCGCCCTTTGACGCCACCGTCACCTCGGTGTTCGACACCAAGCACGCCGTCACCCTCGAGGCCAACGGCATGGAGGTGCTGATCCACATCGGCGTCAACACCGTCAACATGAACGGCGAGGGCTTCACCGCCTTCGTTGCCGAGGGCGACGAGGTCAAGGCCGGGCAGAAGCTGCTGGGCTTCGACAGCGCCGCCATCAAGGCCGCCGGCTACAGCGACTGCGTCGTGATGCTGCTGACCAACTCCGACGACCTCGAGGGCGTCGAGTGCGGACTGAAATAAGCTCGATATTTGATTGAAGGAGAATAGTGCTATGATCTCTATCCAGGGCAAGGGCGTATCCACCGGCGTCGCCGCGGGTCCCCTTTACTTCTACCAGCGCGTCAAGAGCACCATCCGCCGCTTCCAGGTCGCCGACCGCGAGGCCGAATGGGCCCGCTTCAAGGCCGCCCAGGCCAAGGCCATCGATCAGCTCGGCGAGCTCGCCGAGAAGGCCAGAGCCGAGGCCGGCGACGAGGCCGCCCTCCTGTTCGAGACCCACCAGATGATGTGCGAGGACCTCGACTACGAGGAGGCCATCGAGGCCGGGATCAAGGAAGAGGGCCGCAACGCCGAGGCCGTCGTCACCGACACCGGCGCGCAGTTCGCGGAGATGTTCGCCGCGATGGACGATACCTACATGCAGGCCCGCGCCGCCGACGTCAAGGACGTCTCCGGCCGCATCGTCGGCATCCTGCTCGGCGTCGTGCAGGGCGGCATCGACTCCGAGGTCCCCGTCATCCTCGCCGCCGACGACCTCGCCCCCAGCGAGACCGTCCAGCTCGACAAGTCCAAGATCCTCGGCTTCATCACCGAGGGCGGCTCCGGCTCCAGCCACACCGCCATCCTCGCCCGCACCATGGGCATCCCCGCCATCATCGGCGTCGGCGATCAGCTCAAGGCCGAGTTCGAGGGCCGCGACGTCATCGTCGACGGCGGCACCGGCAACGTGGTCATCGATCCCGACGAGCCCACGCGCGAGCGCCTGATGGCCAAGCGCGCCGAGCTGATCAAGCGTCAGGAGCTGCTCAACCAGCTCAAGGGCCTGCCCAACGTCTCCGTGGACGGACATGAGGTCCGCGTCTTCTGCAACATCGGCAACCCCGAGGACGTGCACGCCGTGCTCGCCAACGACGGCGGCGGCATCGGCCTGTTCCGCAGCGAGTTCCTCTATCTCAACTGCGACGACTATCCCACCGAGGATTACCAATTCGAGGCCTACAAGAAGGTCCTCGCCGACATGGAGGGCAAGGAGGTCGTCATCCGCACGCTGGATATCGGCGCGGACAAGATGATCGAGTACTTCAAGCTCCCCAAGGAGGAGAACCCCGCCCTCGGCAACCGCGCGCTGCGCATCTGCCTCAACCGCCCCGAGATCTTCAAGACCCAGCTGCGCGCCCTCTACCGCGCCTCCGCCTACGGCAGACTGTCCATCATGTTCCCGATGGTCACCTCCGTCTGGGAGGTCAAGGAGGCCAAGAAGATGTGCGAGCTCGTCAAGAAGGAGCTCAAGGCCGAAGGCCTCCCCTACTCCGACGAGGTCGACGTCGGCATCATGATCGAGACCCCCGCCGCCGCCATCATCAGCGACAGGCTTGCCAAGATCGTCGACTTCTTCTCCATCGGCACCAACGACCTCACCCAGTACACCCTGGCCTGCGACCGGCAGAACAACGACCTCGGCCGCTTCTTCAACGCCCACCATCCCGCCGTGCTGCGCCTGATCAAGACGGTCGCGGCCAACGCCCACAAGGAGGGCATCTGGTGCGGCATCTGCGGCGAGCTCGGCGCCGACCTTGAGCTGACGGAGACCTTCCTCTCCATCGGTGTGGACGAGCTGTCCGTCTCCCCGCGCGCGGTGCTGCCGCTGCGCCAGAAGATCCGTGAGACGAATGTCGCCGCCGTCAAGCCCAAGCTCGTGGCCGACCTCATGAGCGACGAGGTCCCGCTGTAATCGCTCCAAAACAACAAAACACGGAGCCGCCGCGCATACGGCGGCTCCGTGCATGAGACGCATGAAATTCATTGTTTTTTCCGATTCCCACGGCGACGTGGACCATATGATCCGGGCCGTCCGGCTCGAAAACCCCGCGCTGTGCTTCTTCCTCGGCGACGGGGAATATGACCTGACGCGCTTGCAGCGCCGCTTCCCCTCGCTCCCGGTCAACGCGGTGCGCGGCAACTGCGACCTGCGCTCGACCCTGCCCCGCGCCCTGACCTGCGCCGCGGGCGGGGTGCGCATCTTCGCCACGCACGGCCACCTCTTCGGGGTCAAGCACGATCCGATCTACCGGGAGCTCTGCGAGGCGGCGCTCGCGGAAAACGCCGACGTGGTGCTGTTCGGCCACACGCACCAGCCTTTTCGGGACAGGACCATGGGGATGGAGCTGCTCAATCCCGGCAGCATCGGCCCTACGACCCGGCCCAGCTACGGCCTCATCCTTCTCGACGGAGACCGGGTCGAAACCGCCGTACGATATCTGACACGCTAAGGAGATCCAAACCATGGAGAATAAAGCATTTGACGTTGTCGCCCTGGGCGAGCTTCTGGTCGACTTCACGCAGAACGGGCTGAGCGAGCAGGGCAACCTGCTCTTTGAGGCCAATCCCGGCGGCGCGCCCGCCAATGTTCTGGCCATGCTGCGAAAACTCGGCAAGCGCTGCGCCTTCGTCGGCAAGGTCGGCGCCGACAGCTTCGGCGACATGCTCGCCAGAACCGTGGAGGAGGCAGGGATCGATACCCGCGGCCTGATGCGGGATCGGGAGATCCCCACCACGCTCGCCGTGGTGCACACCTTCCCCAACGGCGACCGCGACTTCAGCTTTTACCGCAAGCCGGGCGCCGACATTATGCTGCGGCCCGAGGAGCTGGACGAGGAGCTGCTGACCGGCTGCCGCATCTTCCACTTCGGCACGCTCTCGCTGACGGACGAGCCCTGCCGCGCGGCCACCGAGAAGGCCGTGAAGCTGGCAGAGGAAGCCGGGGCGCTGATCTCCTTTGACCCGAACCTCCGTCTTCCGCTCTGGAAAACCGAGGACGACGCCAAAGCCGCGATCGAATGGGGCCTTGCCCGCTGCGACGTGCTCAAGATCGCCGACAACGAGCTGCTGTTCATGACCGGCGAGAGCGATTTCGACAGGGGAGCCGCCATCCTGCGCGGCCGCTTCCCGAACATCCGCCTGTTCAACGTCACCGCCGGGGCCGAGGGGAGCTACTCCTACTACGGCGAGGAGCGCGCTTTTGTGCCCGCCTGCAAGCGCGGCGGCGTGATCGAGACCACCGGCGCGGGCGATACCTTCTGCGCCAGCGTGCTGAACTTCGTGCTTGAACACGGGCTGGAGGGTCTGAGCTGGGACGATCTGCGCGCGATGCTGCGCTTTGCCAACACCGCGGCCTGGTTTGTCACGACGAAGAAGGGCGCGATCCGCTCCATGCCCGAGCGCGCGACCGTCGAAAAGCTGCTCGCGGAGGAATAAGCGGACACATATAGAGAAAAGCAGGCAGCCGCGGCTGCCTGCTTTTCGTATGTTCTGTTTACCAGTCGCTGTCCCAGTCGGTGGAGCCGCTGTCCCAGCTGTCGCTCGAGCCCCAGTCCCAGTCGTCGTCATCCCAGTCCTCGTCGTAATCCGGCTCGACGTAGTAGGCGCTCTCGCTGAAATCCGCGGGGGCCTCGCTGCCGGAGTAGTTCGAGGACTCGAAATACTGCGCGTAGTTGTCGCCCAGGGTCGCGGGCGCTTCCGTCGGCGTCCAGCTGCCGAAGTCTGTATCGTAGTAGTACCAGTCGTCATGCTGGTTATAGTAATAGGTGTCCTCGTAGGTATAATACCCGGTGGGCGGAGGCTCCGGCGTGAAGCGGCGCACCAGCTTCGGGATGATGTTGATGCCGAGGTAGACCGCGAGCAGGATCGCGACCAGCTTTCTGCTGCTTCCCTTGCCCTTGCCCTGCGTACCGCCGCCCTTTTCCTGACGGGCGCGCTGGCTGCTGATCTCGCTCTTCATCTTCTGATAGAGCTCGTTGACGGCGTAGGCCTCGTCCGTGCCGCGGTAGCGGATCGCGCGGCTGCCGTCGGACTTGTTCTTGTAGACGACGAAGTTGCCCTCCCCGTCCTTGTATACGCCGAACGCGCGGGGACCGCGGTAGTCCTCGCCCAGGAAGAAGCGCATCTGCTCCAGCGGGAGATGATGGGCCGCGCAGAAGGCCTTGAGCTCCTCGATCGTTTTGGGCACCTTCGTGCCGCTTCGCTGCATGCGGTCGTTCGGAGCGCCGCAGTGCGGGCAGTTCTTGTCGGTGTCTTCGATGTAGTTTCCGCAGTAATCGCATCTGACGCGCATGTTCCTCACCTCGATTCCACTATACAGGACAGCTTGTGCTTTTTCAAGCGGTTTTTTGGGTTGACGCAAAAGGCGCGCAGGAGGTATAATAAGCAATAGGGATCAATTCCCAAATCATCAATCATCGAAGGAGGAAACGTCATGGACGCTGGAAGTACAGGCGCATCAGCAGGCCGAAGTCGATCGCGGAAGGCGCCGCGTTTCCGCCCGATCGGATAATGGAACACTTTGGTCTGCGTGTCGGCTTCCCACCCTGAACGAACCAACGAAGGAGGAACCACCGATGGCAGAACACACCATCAGCTTTGACAAAACCCTGAGCAAGCTGCTGGAGGAAAAGAAATACCAGACGCTCAAGGACGTCATGGTCACCATGAACGGGGCGGATATCGCCGCCGTGTTCGAGGATCTGGACCAGGACCGCACGCCGCTGCTCTTTCGCCTGCTGCCGAAGGAGCTGGCCGCGGAGACCTTTACCGAGCTCAGCCCCGAGCTGCAGGAGCACCTGATCCGCGGCTTCTCCGACCGCGAGCTGCGCGAGGTCGTCAGCGAGCTCTACGTCGACGACGCCGCCGATCTGGTCGAGGAGATGCCCGCCAGCGTGGTCAAGCGCATCCTCGCTCAGGCCGACCCCGAAATGCGCAAGGAGATCAACGAGATCCTGCGCTACCCCGAGAACTCCGCCGGGTCCATCATGACCACGGAGTACGTCTCCCTGCGGCCGCAGATGAGCGTCGCGGAGGCCATCCAGCGCATCCGCCGCACCGGCGTGGACAAGGAGACCATCTATACCTGCTACGTCACCAAGGACAGACGGCTGCTCGGCACCGTCTCGGTCAAGGACCTGCTCCTGGCCGCGGACGACAACACCCCCGTCTCCGAGATCATGGACGAAAACGTCATCTCCGTGACCACCCTCACCGACCAGGAGGAAGTCGCGCAGATGCTCTCCAAGTACAACTTCCTCGCCCTGCCGGTCGTCGACACCGACCAGCGCATGGTCGGTATCGTGACCTTCGACGACGCCATGGACGTCCTTGTCGAAGAGACCACCGAGGACATCCAGAAGATGGCCGGTATGCTCCCCTCGGAGAAGACCTATCTGCGCTCCAACGCCTGGGATCTGTTCAAGCACCGCATCCCCTGGCTGATGCTGCTGATGGTCTCGGCCACCTTCACGGGCATGATCATCAGCAACTTTGAAAACGCCCTGGCCGCCCAGGTCGCGCTGACCGCCTTCATCCCCATGCTCATGGACACGGGCGGCAACTCCGGCTCCCAGGCCTCGGTCACGGTCATCCGCGCCCTCTCGCTCGGCGAGCTGGAGCTGAACGACCTGCCCGCGGTCGTGTGGAAGGAGATCAAGACCGCGGTGCTCTGCGGCGTGGCGCTGGCAAGTCTGTGCTTTTTGAAGATCATGCTCTTTGACCGCATGCTGCTCGGCAACAGCGGCATCTCCATCATGACCGCCTTCGTGGTCTGCGCCACCATGGCCGTGACCGTACTGATCGCCAAGATGGTCGGCTGCACGCTGCCGATGCTGGCCAAGAGCCTCGGCTTCGACCCCGCCGTCATGGCAAGCCCGTTCATCACCACGATCGTTGACGCGCTCAGCCTGCTGGTCTACTTCGGGATCGCAAGCGCCCTGCTCTTCGGATAGAGCCGTCTGAAACGTCCCGTGCCCGGACAAGAGCCCGGGCACGGGGCTTTTTTTATCCGGGCTTGACAAGCCGCTTTTCCCTGCTAAAATGGATTTTACCTAGAAAAAATGGGAACCCTAACGAAAAAGGAGGATCACAACATGGCCAACAATCCCTACGCCGGAACCCAGACCGAGAAGAACCTGGAGGCCGCCTTCGCGGGCGAGTCCCAGGCCAGGAACAAATACACCTACTTCGCCTCCAAGGCCAAGAAGGAGGGCTTCGAGCAGATCGCGGCGCTCTTCCTCAAGACCGCCGAGAACGAGAAGGAGCACGCCAAGCTCTGGTTCAAGGAGCTGATCGGGATCGGCAGCACCGCCGAAAACCTCGCCGCCGCCGCTGACGGCGAGAATTACGAGTGGACCGATATGTACGAGGGCTTCGCCGTCACCGCCGAGGCCGAGGGCTTCCCGGAGCTGGCCGCGAAGTTCCGCGGCGTGGCCGCCATCGAGAAGCACCACGAGGAGCGCTACCGCGCGCTGCTGAAAAACGTGGAGACGCAGGCGGTCTTCGCCAAGAGCGAGGTCAAGGTCTGGGAGTGCCGCAACTGCGGGCACATCGTGGTCGGCACGCAGGCGCCCGAGATCTGCCCGGTCTGCGCCCATCCGCAGGCCTATTTCGAGATCAACGCCGAGAATTACTGATCGCGTCCGACAACGATCCGCGCAGGCGGTGTCCCGCCTGCGCGGATTTTAGCGGATTTTCATTATTCCACAAACAGAGAAAGGAACGCTATCCATGAAAGAAATCGAAATTTTCTACCTGGCCTCCTGCCCCTATTGCATCAACGCCCGCAAGGCCGTTGCGGAGCTCTGTGAGGAGAATCCCGCCTACGCCTCGCTCAAGCTCAACTGGATCGAGGAGAGCGAGCAGCCCGAGATCGCCGAGAGCCGAGACTACTACAGCGTCCCCAGCGTCTTCTTCGAGGGGCGGAAGCTCTACGAGGCGCACTTCACGCACAGCTACGGCGTCATCAAGGAGAGCATCCGCAAGGCCTTCGACGAGGTTTTATCCGCATAATGCTTGACAGCGCGTCGATTCCCCGCTAGAATACAGTATTATTCGTGGAAAGGGGCGAGAGGGCGTGATCCGGCAGAATCTGCACTGTCACACCACCTTCGACGACGGGGCCGACTCTCCCGAGGCGATGGTCCTGGCCGCCGAGCGGGCGGGCCTGCGCTCGATCGGGATCTCCCTGCACTGCCCCATCCCCGGTGAGGACGACTGGTGCTGCGCTGCGGAGAACGAATCCAAGTTTCTGGACACGATGCACGCGCTGCGCGAACGCTTCGCCGGACGCATCGAGGTCTTCTGCGGCCTTGAATACGACCTGCGTGCCGCGCGGCGCTCCGTCCCGCCCTACGACTACATCATCGGCTCGTGTCACTTTCTGGCGGGCTGCGCCGTCGACAACACGATGGCGGAGGCCGAGGCGCTGATCGAATGCTTCGACTCGGCCGACCGGGCCGCCGAAGCGTACTTCGGGCAGTTGACCGCGCTGGCCGGTTTCGACGAGATCTCCATCGTCGGGCACCTCGACCTGCTCACGAAGTACAACGAGCGCAAGCCGCTCTACGACACGGCCTCACCGGTCTACCGGGACGCGGCGTTCGCCGCGATGGAGGCGCTCAGCGCCGCCGGAAAGATCTTCGAGATCAACACCGGGGCCATCAGCCGCGGCTGGCGCACAACGCCCTATCCCGCGCCGGAGCTGCTGCGGCATCTGCGCGCGATCGGCGGACGGATCTGCGTCTGCTCCGACGCCCACGCCGCCGACGGCATCGTCTGCGGCTTTGAGGCAGCGGAGGCCCTGGCGCGCTCCTGCGGCTTCACGGAGTACCAGGTCTTTGACGGAAAGGGCTTCGTGCCCGCCGCGTTCTGACGGGGAAGCCCGCCGGTTCATAGATTGATACTGAAAGTCTTCAATGCGAGGTTTTTGACGATGAAATCCTATCTCACACTCACCAACGAGGAGCGCCGCGCGGAGCTTGAGCCGCTGCAGGCGCAGTACGCCAAGGTCCGCGAGTGCGGTCTGAAGCTCGACATGTCCCGCGGCAAGCCCGACCCCACGCAGCTGAATCTCAGCATGGATATGCTCAGCCAGAACCCCTACGACCTCATCTACTCCCGCAAGGGCACCGACGTGCGCAACTACGGCGAGCTCGCCGGCGTCGACGAGGCCAAGGAGCTCTTCGGCGCGATCCTCGGCGTGCCGATGCAGAACGTCATCATGGGCGGGCAGTCCAGTCTGTGTCTCATGTACGACAGCTTCATCAAGGCGCTGGTGCTCGGCGTCTACGGCGGCAGCAAGCCCTGGGGCCAGCAGGGGCATCTGCGCTTCCTCTGCCCCGTGCCCGGCTACGACAGGCACTTCCGCATCTGCGAGGAATTCGGCGTGGAGATGATCTCCATCCCCATGTCCCCCACCGGGCCCGACATGGAGCTGGTCCGGCAGTACGCCGAGTCCGACCCCTCCGTCAAGGGCATCTGGTGCGTGCCGAAGTACTCCAACCCCCAGGGCTATACCTACTCCGCCGAGACCGTGCGCGCCTTTGCCGCGCTCAAGCCCGCCGCGGACGATTTCCGCATCTTCTGGGACAACGCCTACATGGTCCACGGCTTCCGTGAAAAGGATGACGAGCTGCTCAACATCTTCGCAAGGTGACCTTCTCCGGCGCGGGCGTGGCGGTCTTCGCCGCGAGCGAGCACAACGTCAAGCATCTGCTGCGGCAGATGTCCGTGCAGACCATCGGCTACGACAAGATCAACCAGCTTCGCCATGTGCGTTATCTCAAGAGCGTCGAAGGCGTCAAGGCCCACATGAAGAAGCAGGCCGACTATCTCCGGCCCAAGTTCGATTTTACGCTTGCCGCGCTGGAAAGCGGGCTTCGAAGCTTCGAGATCGGCGACTGGACCAACCCGAACGGCGGCTACTTCATCAGCTACGACGGCCTGCCCGGCACCGCGGCGCGCTGCGTGCAGCTGTGCGCCGACGCGGGCGTGAAGCTCACCCCCGCGGGCGCCGCCTTCCCCTACGGGATCGACCCCGAGGACAAGAACATCCGCATCGCGCCCACCTTCCTCTCCTTCGGCGATCTGAACATGAGCATGGAGGTCTTCTGCCTCTGCCAGCGCATCGCGGCGCTCGAAGCGCTGCTGGCCGAAAAGGCGTGAGAAGGCCGGCTCCGAAGGAGGACTGAACATGTATTACGACGAACGCGGGCTGGACAAATACGTCTCGGCCCAGGCGCGGGACTACGACGACGCTCTGCGGGAGATCCGCGGCGGGCGCAAGCGCAGCCACTGGATCTGGTACATCTTCCCGCAGCTCGACGGGCTGGGCTACAGCCCCACGGCGCAGTATTACGGCATCCGGGATCTGGAACAGGCAAAGGATTACATGGCCCATCCCGTCCTCGGTCCGCGCCTTGTGGAGATCTCCGAGGCGCTGCTGGCGCTGCCCTCCTCGGACCCGGGCGCTGTCATGGGCTACCCGGACGATCTCAAGCTCTGCTCGAGCATGACGCTCTTCGAGCTGGCCGCGCCCGATCAGCCGGTCTTCGGCAAGGTGCTCGACAAGTTCTACGGCGGCAGACGCGATCCCCTGACGCTGCGGCTGCTCGGCCTCCAATAACGCAAAACCGGCGGTGAAGCGAAGGCTTCACCGCCGGTTTCCTGTATTTCGGTTCAGTTGTAGGGGTCTTCGCCCTGCATTTGCTGCTCGGCCGCGGCGGCCCTCGCCGCTTCGGCGGCACGCTCCGCCGCCAGTTCCCTGGCCTCCTCGATCTGCTGCTTTGCGACCTCGTTCAGCGCGTTGTTCGCATAGCGCCAGCCGCCCGGCATATCCGCGTCCCGGGAGATCGCGAACAGATCCTCGTCCGCCTCCTTGAAGCCCACAATGTAGATCTGCGTCCAGTCCTCGCCGCAGGTATAGCAGGTGAACAGCGCGTCCTGCGTAACGGGATCGCCGTCCGCATCGGTGATGCCCGTGCCGGTGTTGACGCCCCGGATCGCAAAATTGCAGGTGAGAGTCAGAATGCTGTTGCCCTCAAGGATAAAGGCCGTGTCGCCCTTGCGGATCAGAGGCAGGGACGCGAAGGCCTGATTGCTGTGGTCCGCGATGACGAAGCCGAGCCCGTCGTAGTACAAAAGCGCGCTGTCGTACGCGTCGGTGACGCGCTGCCGCATATCGTCCACGTTCTCCCCGTTTCCGGAGGAAAACAGCGCCACATCGATCCCGGCGGCCGGAACGACCAGACGCCCGTCCATGCCGGGACGCTCCTGCGTCTCACGCCAGACGTCGAGATTGCGGCCCAGCAGCTTGAGCACATCGACCGAGATGGGCTTCGGCGTCGCGGCCGGAGCCTCGCCCGCCTCGGGGGCAGGCGTCGGCTTCGGCGTCGCCGAGGGGACGTCCTTCAGCGTCAGCTGGGGGATCGGCGTCGGCGTCGCGAAGGGCAGCGCCTCCGTATCCGGGAGAAAGTCGTCATTCATCGTTGCAGCGCATCCGGCCAGCACAGAGGCCAGGACCACAAGGATGACGAGCATTTTTTTCATATTTGCGTTCATGAAAAACGCCTCGTTCCAATAAGATTCCAAAACGGTAACGTTATTCTATCACGTCTCCTCCCCGTCGGCAAGCAAAGGACCGAAAATTTTACATTTTTGTAACAAAAAGTTACCGCCCCGGAGCAATTTCCGGGGCGGTGCTGGTTTCAAATGCGTTTACTTGATCTCGAGACGGCGGCTTGCGGGGACCTCGGCGGCCTTCTTCGGCAGCGTGACGTTCAGCATGCCGTCGGTGTAGCTGGCCTCGATGCCGTCCACGTTGATGCCGGACACGTCGAAGCAGCGGGTGAAGGAGCCGTACACGCGCTCGCGCTTGACATAGTTCTCCTTCTCGTCCTTCGTCTCCGCCTTGCGCTCGGCGCTGATGGTCAGGCAGTCGTTCTCGACGTCGAGCTTGATGTCCTCCTTCTTGAAGCCGGGCAACTCGCACTCGAGCTTGAAGGCGTCGCCGGTATCGAGCACGTCGGTGCGGAACGCGGTCACGGCGGGGACGCTGGTCATCAGCCTGCGATCCATCTCGTCGAGCATGCGGAAGGGGTCGAAGCTCGCGGCGCTGCGGATGTGACGGTCAAAAGGAATGAGTTCAAACATGATCTATACCTCCAAACAAATCTGTTACTGTATTTATTCCGAACCAAACTTTATCTCTTTCGTTTGATTCTGTATATAAGATACAATACAGATGTTAAAAAATATAGCATATATTATGAACAGAATATGAATATTAGCACTCACATTATGTGAGTGCTAATATTGTTTCCCAGTTTGACTGTTACAGCGCGATCGGGACCGCGCCCGGCTCGATGGGACAGACGTAGCCGTCAGCCGCGCGCTCGTCAAATTCCGCCTTCGCCGCCGCGAGCAGAGCTGCGTCGGTCAGAAGGTCGATCGCCGTTGTGGCAAGGACCTTTCCCGCAAGCAGCATGCCCTTGTGGGCCAGCGCGCTCTTGCCGCAGGCCACGATCTGCCAGGAGTGTCCCGGCACCCCCGCGGGCCAGCAGGTCGTCGAGATCTGCGAGGTCGGCGTCAGCCAGCTCACATCCCCCACGTCCGAGCTGCCGGGGCTGAACTCCGTCGAGGACCAGAGGGGCGGGATGAAGTCGTTGATGGCCTTCGTTCCGTTTTCGCTCAGCGCCTTGACGGTTTTCGCATACTCAGGGTCGAGCCGCACGCCGTCGATCCCGGCAATGCCGCTGCCCTTCCAGGTCTTTTTCAGCGCGGAGGCCAGAGCCCGGTCCGCCTCGTCATATTCGGGTACGCCGATGGCGCAGAGGTTGTCGTACAGCGCCTTTTCGATGGTGAAGTTCGGCAGCAGCTCCGCCGTGCCGTCGATGAATACGCGCTCAAAGGAGGTGCCGGTCATCAGCGCCGCGCCCTTTGCGATATCGTCGACACGCGCCTGAAGGGCGATCGAGTCCGCCACCTTGTTGGCGCGCACCATGTACAGCACCGAGGCGTTCGCCTGCACCACGTTCGGCGAGACGCCGCCCGTGTCGGTGATGGCGTAGTGGATGCGGCAGTCGTCGGTCATATGCTCGCGCAGAAACTGCACGCCGACGTTCATCAGCTCCACCGCGTCCAGCGCGCTGCGCCCGTTGAAGGGATCGGCCGCCGCGTGGGCCGGGACGCCCTTGAACTTGTACAGCACCTGGATGCAGGAGTTGTTGGTGCCGCTCATGGTCTGGTTGGCGTCGCCCGGGTGCCAGCAGAGCGCGGCGTCGAGCTGCTTCCACAGTCCCTCGCGGGCCAGGTAGGCCTTGGAGGCGCCGCCCTCCTCGCCGGGGCAGCCGAAAAAGATCACCGTGCCCGGCTGACCGCTGCGCTCCAGAAACTCCTTGACCGCGACTGCCGCGGCCAGCGAGCCCGCCCCCAGCAGGTTATGCCCGCAGCCGTGTCCCGCGCCGCCCGGCGTCACCGGGTCGGGGCTGACGGCGCCGGCCTTCTGGCTCAGGCCGCTGAGCGCGTCAAACTCGCCGAGGATGCCGATCATGGGACGCCCGCTGCCGAAGGAGCCGCAGAAGGCGGTGTCGATGCCGCAGAGCTTCTCCGTCACCGTGAAGCCCAGCTTCCGAAGCTTCTCGCAGTAGAGCGTCGCGGCGCCGTATTCCTTGAGCGACAGCTCGGGGTTTTCCCAGATGCGGTCGGCCACCTCGATGCAGAGCGCCGCGTGTGCGTCCACCGAGGCGAGGGCCGCGGCTTTCCATACCTTGTCCATCATCACAGCACCTTGGACAGGAAATCCTGCAAACGGGGGTTCTGGGGATTGTTGAAAATCGCCCACGGGGTCCCCTCTTCAAGGATCTTGCCCTCGTCCATAAAGACAACGCGGTTGCCCACCTCGCGCGCAAAGCCCATCTCGTGCGTCACGACCGCCATGGTCATGCCGTTGCGGGCCAGACGCTTCATCACGTCCAGCACCTCGCCCACCATCTCGGGGTCTAGGGCGGAGGTCGGCTCGTCAAAGAGCATGACGTCCGGCTCCATCGCCAGGGCGCGGACGATCGCCACGCGCTGCTTCTGGCCGCCGGAGAGCTGGATGGGAAAGGCCCCGGCGCGGTCGGCCAGCCCCACGCGGTCCAGAAGCTCCAGCGCCTTGGCTTCGGCCTCGGCCTGCGGCACGCCCTTGACCTTCATCGGCGCGAGCGTCATGTTTTGCAGGATGGTCTTGTGCGGGAAGAGGTTGAAGTGCTGGAAGACCATGCCCATCTTCTGACGGTGCTTGTCGATGTCCAGCTTCTTGCCGTCGGGCCCCTTCTTCTTCGTAATGTCGACCCCTTCAAAAATGATCTGGCCGGAGGTCGGCACCTCGAGCAGGTTCAGGGAGCGCAGAAAGGTGGATTTGCCGGAGCC
>CADCLH010000001.1:17326-80142 GCA_902802215.1 Oscillospiraceae bacterium | reverse complement strand
CGTTCTGTTTACTCCCGGTACTCCACGGTCACGCCTGCGGGGATCGCGGCTTCGTCCACCGTGACCGCGTAGTCGGCATAGCAGCGGGCGGGGCTGCTCTCATCCAGACGCTTGACCTGTACGGCGTCAAAGAGCTTGTGCGCCGGAGCGTTGCCGAGTTCGGAGTCATGCTTGAAGATGATGAGCTTGCGCACGGCCATCTTGCCGCGGGCGGCGGCGTGATCGTTTTCAAACATGTTCAGAATCGCCTGCCAGAGAAGCTCCAGATCCTCCTCTGAAAAGCCCGTGACCTTGCGGGCCAGATTTGCGGAGATGTAGCCTTCGGCGCGGTAGAGACCATAGGGGACGATGTACTTGCGACCCATTTCGGTCTTTTTGTTTTCCGCGTCCGCCTCGGTCGTGATGGCGGTACGGGTAATAGTCAGCTCCTGGGGAACGATCGGATCAATACTGCGGGCAAAGGAGAGCTGTACCGGGCCGCGCACCTGTCCGCAGTTGAGGGCGGTTTTGGTAAAGGTGGTCATGACAGCGCCGAAGGAGCGAACATCAAAGAAGTTTCGGCACATGAAATCCCGCACCTTGCGGTCGAGATCCTTGTCAGTCTTCTTTGCCTCCTTAACCTTCCCTTCTTCGAGCCCGAGGTATTCAAAGGCGCGTTTGTCGCTGCGGTTGAGGGGGACGCCCTCTTTGATGTAGATGCCAAAGCCCGCCTCGTCCTCCTTGACCGTCTCCACATAATTACGGATCTTGCGCTTGAGGCAAACGTCGGTCACGATACCGAAGCCCGTCTCCGGGTCGACCCGCGGCATATTGCCCGCGTCGGGGTCGCCGTTGGGATTGCCGTTCTCCACGTCAAAGAGCACCACAAATTCATATCTGTTTTTGATCGCTTCGGACATTGTTATTCTGCCTCCTTATCGGTATTTGTTTTCTTTTCAAAGCGTTTCTGCGTCTGATGATAATAGCCGAGGACAAAGGAGCCCTGCTCCTGCAGTGAGAGATGCGCGGGGAAGCTGTCGCCGAGCTTTTCGGTCAGCTCCCCGATCTGGCGGGACCACCAGACAGACTTGCCCGTGTCCAGCTTTTTCAAATGGCTGTTGGAGAGCTTCAGCAGAATCGGGAACACCGCCGCCGGGGTCGCACAGGCGGAGTTGAAGAAGCGGTCCCTGATCGTCGCGCTGATGTTGGGGTTTGCGGCCTGCTGCACGCCCTCCAGTACGGCGAACAGCCGCCCGAGGACATAGGGCGTATAGGTGCTTTCTGCGTTCAATGACACCGTGGTCACCTCCGTGATCAAATCCCTCTCGGGAAGATTTTTTGTATTGCGGATCAGATACGCCTTGACGATGCCTGCCTTTCCGCGGGTGATCGCGTGTTCCGCCCGGATGCGGAGCATGGTCTGGTTCATCAAGGTCTCCGGGTAGCGCCCGCCTGTGAGCATGCTTCTCATCACATCCCCCGCGAGCTGCGGCAGCGGGCTTTTGTCGCTGGCTTTCTGATTGACCGTCTCCCGCAGAAGCGCCCAGAGCGGGATTGCGTCTTTGTTGCCGCGCCCGTCGGAGACGATACGGATATCCTCATAATGCTGCTTCAGATTCCGCACGATCTCTCCGAAGCTGCGCCGGTAAAAGAAGCGTACGGAGAGGCGCGCCGCGTTGGGAGAGAGGCCGAGAATATAGAAATCGTTGTCCGGCTCCAGCGGGAGACCGTCATAGTTGTATGGCTTCCCCGCTGCGATGCTCGCCATCAGGGCATCCAGATCGGCATCGCTGACATGCTCACTGTCCGCGCCGTCGAACAGCGCGGCAAAGGCATCCCGGTACTGCTCCCCGGCGTCTTTCGCCCAATAGACCAGGCTGGTGTTCCCAATCACCTCCACATGCTTTCGGTCTGCCAGAAGATGATTCAGTACGCTGGTATAGGCGAAAGCCGCATACTTGCTGACCGGGGCATTTGCACTTTGCTCTTTACCATAAGAGCAGAACGCCGGCTTATTGAAAGACACCAGTGCAGCACCAGAAGATTGTGCATCTCGAACATTTTTGATAACGGGATGGACAAGCTCGGGTATCGTTTTCTGACCGGTAATCAAACAGCATTCCATCTCTCCGTCCGCGGTACAGTCGTAGGCATTTTGCCAGGCGCTGCGAACTGCCGCGTCCTCTGCCGCAAATGAACCGTCGTAGAAAAAGCACAGGTTGTCCCCGGTAAGCAGGTCTTCTCTGTGGGCCGCAAACGCAGGGATCATATCGGCATCTTCTGGATTCCAGCTTGTAAAGAAAGCCACGACCGCTTTCGCAGCAGCGCTGTCCACCGATGACAGCAACTTTTGATGGAGAACCTTTGCCGCTTCAAAGCAGTCTGCCGCCCGCTTTTCTTTCCCTTTGTTGTCCAGTGCTAACATATAGTTTGAATTGCCCCAGAGAAAATTTGATGAAATGCCAGAGGTTTTCCTTACCGGCGCTGGCAGCTCCATTTCCCGCGGCAGCATCTTTTTTCCATCCTCGCTGGGGCGGCGCAGGGGCAACACGTCGAGAAGCATTCCGTTCTCGTCGATTTCCAGCGCCCAGGAAACCTTGACTTTCGACCAGCCCGGGCGCGCGATCTTTCCCTGCGCGGCAAGCTCCTCATAGTAATCGACCAAAGCCTGCAGTATCATCGGAACACCTCGCAATCCCGTACATCCAGGACACCCCGCCTGAGCGTCGCCCGGAAAAACTGCGGGCGGATGTTCTCCGGGTCGGAGTAGTCCATGTCGTACAGCATGAAGCCGAGTTCCCGATCCTCATCCGGATAGGCCGTCAGAGGCTCGCCGCCCGACCAGGCGCCAAAATGCGCGGGAAATTCCCGCGTGCCGAAGCAGGGTTGATGAAAGCACTGGCCCTTTTCCAGTCTGCGCCGCATGATGTCACAGAATTTGCCGGGATTGTCGCCCTCTCCCGCTTTATCCGTTATGACAAAATGCGCTTCGATCACATAGCGCACATCCTGTAATACCATGGCGGCGCGCTGCTGAATGCAGTCCTGTGTGCAAAGATAGAGCTCCGTGTCGCCGCCGGCCATGGCGCTTCTCACCTTGCTTGCCGAAATCGTTGCCGAGACCTCGTTTCGTCGTATGTTCGTGAAGCGGATCGGGTTGAGGACATAGATCCTGTCGATCACCCAGCGCATGCCGGGGTGCCAGTATATCGCCTCCAACAATCCGCGCGCAGCGGAGGGCGTCATCACGTCATAGCTGACGCGCTCCACCTTCAGCTCGGGGCGTGTGAACAGTGCATAGTCGCCCCACACTTCCACCTTTACAGACAAATGGATTCACTTCCCTTCTTTATATGATGACATTGCTCTGTTCGGATACGTCAAAGGGCAAGCCTGTTTCCGGCGAATACAGGCCTGTATCCAAAAGAATCCCCGCATTTTCCGAGATGATTTCCAGCGCGCCTGCATCGCGGAGATGCGTGAAATAATCCCGGTACACACTGACCCCATACTCACCGAGCTTTCTGAGCAGGCTGCGGTTCGGACCGTTTTCCCGGAGCTCCCTCGTCAGAGCCGCGCCTTCGCCGACGGGAATGTAAACCGTACAGTCCGCGCCTTCGATCAGTTTGAACGCATCAGCAACGGTTTTGAATTGCAGATTCGCCGCATGTTCGATGATCTTTTTCTCGTCCAACTGCCTCTCGTCCTTCAGCGTATAGAGGAGGAACGAAAAGTACGCGCGGATCGCTTCGGGGGAGTCCGCCTGTTCAAAGCGTCGGATCGTTCGTTCCGCCGCGCTGATATTCTGCTCCTGCATCCGGGGCGGCTTTGCCTCCGTGCGGAAGATGTGCACACAGCTTTCGGAGGCCTGCCGCTTCCCCTCTCGGTTGCAGCGGCCGCCGGATTGAATGATGGAGTCCAGTCCGGCGATAGCGCGGTATACCTCGGGGAAATCCACGTCCACGCCCGCTTCGATCAGGCTGGTGGAAATCACGCGGCAGTCCTGACCGCTTTTCAGGCGCTCCCGGATCTCCTGCAAGCTCCGCTTTCTGTCGCAGGGCGTCATCATCGTCGAAAGATGATAGTTTCCTTTCCCCGCATTGATGCTGCGGTACAGCTTCTGCGCCTGCCGTCGGCTGTTTACAACGCACAGGACCTGCTTTCGCTTTCGGAGCCGTTCCACCAGTTCGTCATCCGAGAGCGCCCCGTCGTCTGTGTAGCTCACCCGGCGAAAAACCTGATACATCGCTTCCGGCTCCGGGCAGAGCTCCCGCAGCGGAAAAGCGGGAAGAAACTCCCGCAGCAGCGGCTCGACGGTCGGCTGTGTCGCCGTACAGAGAACTGCCGAACACCCGTAGCGATCGACCAACTCGCAGATGGCCGCAAGGCAGGGTCTCAGAAACGGAATCGGAAGCATCTGCGCTTCGTCAAAGACGATCACGCTCTGTGCGATGTTGTGCAGCTTGCGGTTCTTACCCGGTCTGTTGGAATACAGAGACTCAAAAAACTGCACGGCCGTCGTCAGGATGATCGGCGCCTCCCAGTTTTCCGCGGAGAATGCGCGCCTGTCCTCCCGATCCTCTGATGCGGGATATTCCGCCCCGGAATAGTGGGCCGTGATATTCCCGCTTCCGAAGATTTCTTCAAACACCTGCTGCGTCTGTTCCAAAATGGAGCAGTAGGGGATCACATAGATGATCCGGCGCAGCCCGTGCCGCACCGCATGGCGGAGCGCAAAAGCCATGGAGGAGACTGTTTTCCCGCCTCCGGTCGGGACGCTCATGCTGAACAAACCGGGACTGTCCTCGCCGTGCTCGATCGCAGCACGCAGGATCATGCAGCGTCGCCGGTTCAGGTCGGTTTTCGGATCATCCCACCGCGAGACAAAAACGTCCAGCTTTTGGGCCAGCTCCTCGAGGTTGCTCGTTGCTGCCGTGAGCGGCCTGTCCTCAAAATACGCCTCGGTATCCAGCCAGTCCGCATCTGTCAGGGCGGAAAAGAGCATCTTCGTATAGAAATAGCTGCCGAGTCCGGGTAAGCTCCTGCTTCCTTTGGGAATCTCGATCGGCAATTCCCTGCGCCATGCGGAACAATCCTCAATGCCGCCGCGGCGTGCTTGATTGATCCTCGCCATGAAGGAATCCGACAGATCGTTCCTCGTGCCGCAGTCCGCAAGGCCCGTGTGGTGCCCGGCAATACACATCGCCGCCGGGACATTCCGATGCTCGAACAGGAGGAGTGCGCCCGCAGAGGAGTGATCGACCGTTACTTTGCTGCCGCATAAGCGTCTCTGAAAGGCCGTGCTGTACTTTCCGATATCATGGTAAAGGCCGCAGAGTTGTCCTTCATTTTCCGCGCCAAATGTGCTGCAAAAATCAGCACACAGCTTGGACACATTTTCGAGATGCGCCCTCAACAGTTGTCCCTCCGGATGGGCATCCGTTGGACTATGGGCTAAATATTCCTCGATAGAGCCTCCCCTCCTGCTGTTACATCGTTTTCCATAATTTATAAAAGTATATCATAAACAATTGTGCGGTTCAATTCTTCTCGCTCGTTTATACTCTCGTTGTAAAGCTCTCGTCGCGTCCTTGTTTTCATGCAAGCGGAGTCCAGTGGTTTATTCCCGACACTTGCATGAAAACGGATGCCGCCGCGAGCATGTTCCCCCGCGATGAACAGGATTGCGGCGGCATCCGGAAGGGTTCCAAGGGAGGGCAGAGCCCGCCTTTGGCGCACGACCTTGCTCGCAAGGTCTAGCGAAAGGTGGGTGCGGCTTATGGGCAGCCAGCTTTCACGTCGGCCAGGGCGGAGGATTCCGCGAGCCGCAGCGAGCGGAATGCTTCGCCCGATGGAGTCCGGGGAATGATCTGACTGCGGTCAGATCATTCCCCGGACGGTGCGCCGGGAGGTATATACAGCCCTCGTCCCGCCGCAGCGATCACGCAGCCCCGGTTTTGTGCGAAACTCCCCACGCTGGTATCAACCCCACGGCTTTCTGGCAGCACGGTTTTCGGTGTTGATACCACTTTCAGGCGTAGCTGATATCAGCATCTTTGCCCGCGCTGTGTATGGTATCAGAAGCGATCGGAAGTAATACCATCGTGGTATCATTCATCCTCGTCATAGAAATCACGCCAACAGCAAAGATCGTCCCAATGCAGGCCAATGCGGAAGTTGTGCAGCGCTTCCTGCTCAAGCTCCCTCGCGCGGGTACGACTTATACGGAAGTGTTCAGCCGCTTCCTTTTGTGTCACTTCATCGTCGAACGGGTATCCGAAGCGAAAAAAGAGATACTTCTTTTCGCGCGGCTCAAGAGAATTGACGGACCGGCATACCTCTTCTGCGGTTTCTCGCGCTATTGTCATTGGCTCGGGGCGCTTCTTGTATTCATCGGGATGCAGCTCCTGGATGGGATCTTTGGGATCTTCGTCTTCCTGCGTCTCTTCCTCCACGCGAAAGCCCATGTGTTCTGCCTTGGTCGCTGTTTTGTATTTGCCCCGGAAATCTTTGAGCCTGTTCTCGACGCACTTCCCGGCGTATGTTGTCAGCTTTATGTTTTGAGCCGGGTCAAACGTGGTGATCGCTTTCCAAAATCCCATTCTCGCAGCCTGCATGAAATCATCGAAATCGACGGAGTATTCCTGTCTGATGCGAAAGGATTTTTCGTAGATATCATGTACCTTGTCCGCGAGAAAGCTTTCGTTTCGCCAAATCAAGACATCCATCGCCCGCTTATCCTTAGCCTGTGCCAACGCGCACAGCTCCTCGTTGCTCAGATCCTCCCATCCCGGCGGGACATACGGGATAATATCCAGCTCACTCATTTTTGTTTGGCCTCATAAGGCGGGCAATGGCAAAGAAGGAGGACAGCAGATCATCCGTGAGCTGTTCGGTGACCTCCGGCAGCCCGGCCAGGCACAGCTTGAACTGCTCGGCAAATTCTTCCTCGGAGACGGCGATGAGCTGTGCCGCCTCGCCGCCCTTGGTGAAATGCTCGATCGTCATGTCAAAGGCGTCTTTTGTCAGCTTCTCCGACGTGTCCACCCGTGAAGGCAGCTCTTTCTTTATCTGCTTGATCGTATCCATGAACCCCTTCTGAATCTGTGCAAGCTCCGTATCATACAGCGGCTTGCGCATGGAACGGACGATGTTGCCTGTCTTTTTTGCCGCGCTCTTCATCTCCGGCTTTTCTTTTCCGATACGTCCCACAAGAGAGCTGACGGATGTATAGAGTTGATTCTGCGCGGCATAACCCGCTGCCATGGTGTCGTCGAAGAAATCCGCGATCCGATTGGTCAGAACGGCAAAGCGGGGATCGCCCAGCAGCAGGTTGACCACCTGCGTGTTGACCGCACCGGTGTACAGGTTCCGCGCCGCCTGCACGGACAGCCCCAGCTCTTCAATATCGTAATTCTTCCGGTCGGGAATGTCGGTCAGACCGAGCAGAAAATCCGTGGACACGCAAAAGATTTTTGCCAGCTTTGTCAGCGCGTCGTCCTGGATTTTCCGAATCTTGTTATTCTCGATCCGCCCGAGCAGACTTTCATCGACACCGCTGCGCTGGGCAAGCTCTTTTCGCGTCAGGCCCCACTCCTCGCGCAGATCGCGCACACGGTCGCTGATATTCCCCGGAAGCCAGGTTTTCTCTTTCATGTAGTTCGCCTCCTTTGTGACGCAGGGATAAGGTCCCGTTTTCATTCCTTATTATACAGCAAAACATGTCCAGAAAGTTTCCCTCGATTTAAGGCTTTGTGCCGACCAAGGGGAATTTTCTGGACATGTTTTATGCTATTCTGTATGAAGAAAGAACCGTTAATTGAAAAAATGAAGGTCACTTTTGCAAGGTAAAAACAGCATGAATAGGTGATGTTCACTTTTGCAATAAGCATGGTATAAAATTGATTCGGTCATGTTCTGCGGAAAGCAGGTTATATATGAGTCGAATCACATTATACGACCGAAGCTTCTGAAAGCTAATGTAGAAATGTTTCGTGCGCACGGAGTGGAGCCAAGCGCTCTGCAAAGTGGAGAAGTCCCGGTAGATATTGATGTGACGCCGATGGATAATTCCAAAACGCGCAAGGCGGGCGTATCCAGAACTTATAAAGGCTTCGACGGCTATGCGCCGATCATGGCCTATATTGGGAGGGAAGGCTTTCTTGTGGACACTGAGCTTCGTGAAGGAAGCCAGCACTGCCAAAAGGGAACGCCGGCCTTTTTGAAGGAAACGCTTCGGCTGAGCCATGGCATAACAGACAAACCGCTTCTGATCCGCATGGATTCCGGGAATGACGCGAAGGAGAATCTTGGTATTCTTCTGGAAGATGGAAGCTGGTTCATCGTGAAACGCAATCTGCGCAGAGGTGAGGCAAAGGCAGACTGGCTCAGCTGCGTTCAGAACTGCTGCAAGGATATCCGCCATCCGCGTGAAGGAAAGATCGTCTATGTTGGCTCCTCGTGGAAGGATGTAGAATACGTCACAGGAGAGGGTGAGCACAAAACGATCTGTATGCGCATCGTGTATGAGATCATTGAGCGTACGACCGACAAGCGCGGACAGATTCTGCTGGAAACAGACGTTGAGGTGAATACATGGTGGACAAATCTCGGCTGGACAGACGATCAGATCATCGAGTCCTATCACGCCCACGGGGAATGTGAACAGTTCCACAGCGAGATCAAGACCGACATGGATGTGGAGAGACTCCCCTCCGAGAAGTTTGCAACCATCGAGCTGGTACTGGAGCTGACAATCATCGCCTACAATCTGCTGCGCATGATCGGGCAGGAGTCGCTGAGGCATAAGCCCGATCAGAAAAAGCGGGTTAAACGCCGCAGAATCCGTACTGTCATCGGGAACCTGATCTTATTGGCAAGTCACGTGACGACCCATGCCCGTCAGACACTTATGGCGCTCGGACGAAGCAATACCTGGCGCTTTGCCTTTATGCAGACCTGGACGAGGTTTGCTGCAACCTGACGCTTGACAATCTATATGGAAACATTTTGCTCTCAGCTGGGGGGCAGCTTTGCTGTACCCATTTTCTCGCAATCCGCGCCCTTTCGAGGGTAACTCGCATGGTCTTCCCCGTGTCTTCCCTGCGAGTTCTTTTTAGCAAGCAAGTTTCACGGATTCAGGTTTGCTTTAATAGACGGTATAGCGAATCAGCTGCATGGTTTGATATCCGTCATGGTTGTATGGACGCACGAGAGCGGTTCCGGCAGCCTTCCAGGTCAGATTCGCGTCTGCCCTGGCAGCGCTTGCGCTCGTGTAGTAATAGCCGGCGTCGACCGCGCCGTTGTTTGCGTAATAGACATCCAGGTTGAGGCTGTAGATATCAAATTGCAGCTCGAAGGTCCCGTCGCCGAGAGACTCCATCCTGTTGACCACGGTCAGCCTGTTGTAGGATTCCCCGTCCGCGGCGATATAATAGAACGAGCCGTTCCGGTAATTTCCGATCCGCGAAGCCTGGTCCCGCGTCAGCGTGATTCCGAAGTGGCGGTTCAGCACATCGTTGACGGTATCCAGGCTCACCGTGTAGAAGGAACCCTCCTGTGTCGTCTCAACGCCGAGCGCGCCACGCCGGTTGATCTTGCAGTACAGGTAGACGAACTGGATCAGTTCTTCATAACGCGGGCTGCTGACATCAAAGCCGTTTCGTTCAAAGGCGTTCTGCTCGGAGAAGTTGGACAGAAAAATGTTCGCCGTGTACTGCAATCCCGCGTCCATTGCGATCTCCGTTCTCTGAACCGGAGCGGGGGCCGACTGCGGGATTTGCATGGGATCGCGCGTACTCACCGCCTCAAGGAAGCTGTCCCAGCCCATGGCGCGAATCTCGTCAACAGTGAAGAATCTCAGCGCGCCCGGCGTGCCGTCGGGGGCCGCGTTCAACTCCTCGGACACAATGCTCCCGTTTTGAAGGGCATAATACTCTGTGCGGAAAACACCGTTGTTGCCGTCCGTACAGAACAGGCCCGGGAGAGACGAACCTTCGCAGCAGTACAGTTTGCAGCCGCGGAAACCGATCTTGCCAAGATAGAGAATTTGTCCATTCTCGCAGGTGAAGACGTGGTCCAGTCCAGCGGCTAAGGCCGAAGCGCCATTATAGATTATCAGCTCCGGCACGCTGTTGCCATCCATGTCATAGAGGCTGAACTTTGGCTCCGAATACTTTCCCTTGAAAAATGGAACGCCGTTAACGGCAAAATTTTTCTCCCCGCTCACTCCGGAGCTGTAGTCCCCGCCGACGGCGAATTGGTTCAGCACGAAGAATTGATAGACCTTGTCCCAGGCATCGGCAGCGGCGGCGGACACGGGCGGGTTAAATGTGGGATCTGCTTCGTGGGAAGCGGTCGGCGCGGCGGCGCTTTCCGCGATGGGGCGTTCCTGCTGTACAACGGCGGGGACATTGCTTCCACCGACGGTTGCCGGCTGTGGCTTTTCCCGCTTGAGCGGGTTGAGAGATGGGATAAACCAGACGCACAGCGCTGCGATCAACGCGAGGAGAATGAGGCTGAGAACGATCCAGAAGGCAATTCTGCCGCCCCTGCCCCGCTTGGGTTCCTCCTGTCGGGACTTCGGCCGTCCCTCTGTTTTTGGCACACGCGCCTCTGGCTCGGCCTCAGAGAGAGCAAACGCATCTTCCGAACCGTCCAGCAGACTGCCGCAATAACAGCACCATCTGGTGTTTTCTGTGTTTTCTTTTTTGCAGTTCGGACAAATCATGTTTTCTCACCAATATGACTAAGTTTATTGTTGTCATCCGCCAAAAGGAAAGGCATAGACTTCAATAGATGATGGGCTCAAGAGTGTTTCTTTTACTGTTTTTTGAATGTTTGCGATTTATCGCCGATATAATAGTATCCGCTCTTTGCTTTTATAAATATCGTCAGCGTCTTACCGTCTCCGCTAAGTTCAGCAGTGATTTTATACGCTTTTTTTACTTCTTCTACCGTAATTCCGGCTACTGCTGAGCCAGCCGTATCATCGACTATGATTTCATATTTTCCTTTTTTCGATACGATATGCCCAGTATAAGTATGATCCATGTAAATCGTAGCAGAGCCGTCACTGTTAATGTCAATAGCAGCAACAGGAAAAGTTGTATAAAGCCTATCATCGTCCCATGATCCAACAAGTTCTTCCGGAACAGAAGCTTTTTCTTCCTTTTTTCCACAAGCACAGAGCGAAATAATCATAAGCAATACTATATAAAAGAAACTACTCTCCTCATAATTGGAACCTGCCTTTCAAGCTATTTTTTTGTGGCTTATTTGTTGGTTGCTTTCCACTGTTTTAAGCGGTCGTAAGCAACCTTAGCATATTTTTTGAGATACGGAGCTACTTTCGGATCTACTGCGTCATATCGCGACAGCAAATATTGTCCGGCATCAACAATCTCGTACGGATCGGTACCTTTTACAATTTTGTTGAATTTCGTAACGCAGTCCCGGTCAATACGGGCCTCCGCGCCGCTCTCCGCCTTGAACAGCACGGCGAATTTCCCGCCGAGTTCTCCGTTGCAGATACAGCAGCGGTCTTCCTGGAAAGGCGGGATCGTGTCCGGGATGTCAAATGTCGGGAGCGTGGATTCGGGCACCGGGGCGGATGCGCGCGGTTTTGCCGCGCTCTTTGCCTCAACTGTGCGTCTTGCCGGTGAAGGCGAGGGAACCGGTTCGGGCCGGGGGACCGGGCGCGGCTGAGGCTGCGGTGCGGGAGCGGGCGGCGTCTCTTCTTCCAGCGCCCATTCGCTGTCCGAAAGCTGCGGCTTTGGAGCCGGGCGCGGCTGAGGCTGCGGCGCGGGAGCGGGCGGCGTCTCTTCTTCCAGCTCCCATTCGCTGTCCGAAAGCTGCGGCTTTGGAGCCGGGCGCGGGCGCGGCTGAGGCGCGGGAACGGGAGGCGTCTCCTCTTCAAGCTCCCATTCTTCCATGGAGAGTGCTGCCTCGTCATGAGACTCGTTTTTACCAGTTCTGATCATGGGAGCACGCATCTGCGGTGACTTCGATCTCTCTGCTTTATTCTTGGCTATTGCTGCGTTCAGCGTGCCGTCATAGCGATCTGCGAGCCGGAAGCGTCCCTGCGGCAGACTTGCCGCTGTTTTTTTCTTACTTATTCTGTGAATTTTATCTGATGCCTTATCGACTCCCACATTTATAAGATACCTTACAACCAGAATGAGAGCGAACGCGCCTACGCATAGCAGAACAGCCAACAATTCATTACCTGACATCAAGGATCACCTCTCTGCTTCATAAGAATGACGTTTTGGTTTTGACGTCATTTGTCTGTATTTCCACTTCAGTGTCCGGGTCGATGGACAGAAATATTTTTTCAAGTATGGTCAACAACCCATTCATCTGAACAGAAGCGGTCACGAGGCGGTCAGGTTTCCATGAGAGAACGCTGAACTCATAGATATGCTCTCCGTTTTCTTCTCCGTGGTATACCAGCGCTGCCGAGAATCTTCCCTTCGCCACAAATGCGCAGATTTTGGACCCTTCATAATTGGGAGTTATTGTCACTCTGCAGGCCGAAAAATCCGCCCGATTGATTGCATCCATCACTTCCCCGTATGTTGCGCCAGAATACAGGTACTCGGTGTTTTCCCAGAAATATTCTTCTCTCTGGATGACGTCCCCGTTCGCTGCAAGCTGCCGGTTTTTCTTAAGGTTATAGTTTCCATAGACTGCGACAATCAGAAGCATGGCTATAAAGAGCAACCACATGACACATTATCCTCACATTCACTTTTTTAAAAGCATTTCGGCCCGTGACGATCACGAGAACGGCGTCAGCGTTCCGTCCGGGTTATAGCGATAAAACTCCTTCCTGCTCCCGTCGCTGAGCGTGAAGACGCGCGCGGCGGAATTATAGGTCGGTTTTTCCGTATAAGCAACGCCATTTCCGGCAAAGCCCGTGTCGGTTAAGACACCGTAATAGATACCGTCTGAAAGAATGGCATACGAACCGGCGTCCGCTATGGCGTAACCCGAATAAGATGTATATTGCTTCTGTGAATTTCCGTTTCGATCCATCAGGTGGTATTTGTGTGTGCTTTCGTCCCCTCCTATAAAGCTGTCCCCGTATTCATGCAGCTCCGAGAGCGCGAACGGATGCTCTGACAGGAGTGTCATATCCGGGAAGGAATACACTCTCGTTTTGGTTCTGTGTATACTGCCAAGCTCCGAACAGGAAACAAACAGACGCGTTCCGTCGTGGGACAGGAACACTTCCGGCGCTGTCGAACCGCCGGTGAGAAAGCTCTGTGTGAGCGGGACCCCGTTTTTGTCAAGGATCAGGAAGAGTCTTTCGTTGTCTTTCATATCCTGAATGCGTGTTATCAACAGAAGATAGTCAGACTGGCCGATCTGGCTAAGATTGATGACAGGGAGATAATACGAATTGACCCGATCGGGATGGTTCGCAAGATAAGAGTCGATCACGTGGTGCATAACCGGCTCGGTATCGAACAGGATATTTCCATAAGCGTCCATCAGAAGATAGCGATACACATAGCCGCTGTGATAGATTTCGCTGCGCTGCTTCACAAGGATTCTTCCCTTGTTAAGCAAATAATAGGTACTATACGGCGTTGAAGCCAAAAGTTTTCCATCCTGGGCATAAACATTCACGCACTGTCCGTTAGACCATTCGTAGTCGGAATTCGACTGATCACTAAACCCTGCTACGAAAAGCGTTTTCTCCTCATGGTTGAATCGGAGGAACTTACGATTGTGCGCAAGGGGCAGTATTTCCGTTCCATGGCCGTCCACAAGCCCCCAGGCACCGTTCAGAGAGACCGCAATGAGATCGCCGCTGTAGAGCTGTAACTCATCATAGCGAAAATCAACGCGGATATTGCCCTCCGTGTCAAAGAGGCCGTAGTATCCTCCTTTTTCTGCCGGATACAGGCCGTCCAATGTAATATCTCTTGCGATCATCTGATACTGGAAGTCAACCTTCACGTTCCCGCGGTCGTCGATCAAGCCCCACAGTCCGCCCTTTTTGGCTCTGAAGAGACCGTTTTCGTCCACATGTCCGAGCTCCTCATAGACGAAGGGGGTCGAGGCCCCGGTCTTCAGATTGTACAGAGCGCGCAGTCTGCCGTCCGAATCCGTATAGCTGATATAGCCGTTCCAGAGGCTCTGCGCGTCAATGAGATCATAATCCACGAGCATCTTGCCTCTGCGGTCGACAGCGCCCCAATATTTGTTGTCCATCGTCACAAGGAAATCGTCGCCGCAAAACGCGATCTTATCGAAAAACGGTGCGAAGACCTCCGTGCCGTGCTCATTCATGATACCCCAGCCCAGGCCACCGTCCCGCTTTGTCCCCTGAAATGAATACATTGTTCCCTCAATATCCGAGTCGGACAGATTCGTGTTGACAGGGACAGGGCCATAATCCGGCTTTGGCGTTGGCGTGGGGGGCGGCGCCGGGGTATGCGCAGCCGCTGTGCCGGAGGAGAGACTGCCTGACCCGCTCTGATAATACGAAAAGTACCATTTGTCGTCGACTTTGACGATGTCCGTCGTCTCCGTCAGGGTCTGCTTTGTTCCGTCCTTGAAGGAGAACGTGACCTCGTATTTTACAGCGCCCGTCGAATCGTCCGTCTCATAATCCAGCAGCTTCACCTTGATTGTCCCGCTGTCCGTGGTGCCGTACTGGCTGTTGTATTGGGAGATGAACTGCGAGGCCAGAGGCAGCATGCTCTTGAGCGCGTCGCCCTTGAGGCCGAACAGGTTCAGCATGCCGAACATGGCGTCAGTATAGGTGGGATCATAGAGCTGCAAAAGGGCATAGGTATCCTGCTTGTTGTAGGCCTTCTCAAGCCGTTTCAGCAGATCCTTCACATCCCGCTCGTCCCGGCTCTCAAAGATGGACAGGGACGCCCCGCCGGAATTGTGCACGATCGCATAGCCGCCGAATACGATGCCCAGCACCACGACCAGCGCCAAGAGGATCGGCTTCAGAGCGCCGCGCCGGAGCATGGGGCCAGCCACCTTGCCCGCTGCTTTTGCTGTTCTCTGCGCTTCGACCCATTTTTTCCCTGATGCATATGTTTCTGCAGCAGTCTCGGACAACGCGGCTTTTCCGGCCCGGTATGCTTCGGCGGCTCGCTGCACGTTCGGATCGCTGCGCAGGGCGTCAGCTGTGTTTTTCCCATACTGAACGGCCCTGTTCAGGGTCGCGCGTGCCGCGTCGCCCCGCGCCGCCTGTCCGGCGCGGTCAGACCCCGTCGGCGCCGCCGCTTTCGGCTGAGGCGCCGCGCTGTTCTTTTTCCTGTATACGGCACCGCAGTTCGGGCACTCCAGCGCCCCGTCGGCTCTGAGCATGCTCGCATTGAGCTCGGTTCCGCATTTCACGCACTTCATACCTCTTGTCTCCTTCTCTTATAGTATGCCAGTGAAGAAAACCTATAAATAAATTGCTTTTATATAAAACTTCCTGTATTGTAACATACAGCAATTGGAAAAGCAACAAAGACGATATCGTGTAATGCTACGCTTGCCTGTTTTCTCGCATCGTTTCCCCCGCAAAAACGGATCGGAGTCTGCACATCCTTCATGTGCGGCTCCGGTCCGTTTTCTCTTTTCGTTCGGTTTTGCACAAAGCTTCCCACGCTGGTATCAAATGGACTTCTTTCTGGTGACATGATCTCTGGTGTTGATACCACTTTCAGGCATGGTTGGTATCAGCATCTTTGCCCGCGCTGTGTATGGTGTCAGAAGCGATCGGAAGTAATACCACCGTGGTATCGTAATTCTTCCGGTCGGGAATGTCGGTAAGGCCGAGCAGAAAATCCGTGGACACGCAAAAGAATTTTGCCAGCTTTGTCAGCGCGTCGTCCTGGATTTTCCGAATCTTGTTGTTCTCGATCCGCCCGAGCTGGCTTTCATCGACCCCGCTGCGCTGGGCAAGCTCTTTTCGCGTCAGGCCCCACTCCTCGCGCAAATCACGCACGCGGTCGCTGATATTCCCCGGAAGCCAGGTTTTCTCTTTCATACAGTTCGCCTCCTTTGTGACGCGGGGATAACGCCCCGTTTTCATTCCTTATTATACAGCAAAACATGTCCAGAAAGTTTCCCTCGATTTAAGGTCTTGTGCCGACCAAGGGGAATTTTCTGGACATGTTTTATGCTATTCTGTATGCAGGAAGAACAAGGAGGTATATGAAATGAAAGGTTATTACGCAGGCAGCGGGTATTACGGCTATGTAAATGGGCGCTATCTGCTTTTCAGCAGCGAGCGCGACTACTACGAAAGCATGGAGGATGAAGCCGCCTAATTATGGGTACAGTTCGGCAAGGCGTTTTGCCTCGGTGCGCATGTCGTCCACCAGCGATTTCGGGCCGGTGATGCGGATACCGTCGCCGAGCGCGATGATCCAGGCGATAAAGTGACGGCTCGCGCTGACCTCGACCGACGCGGTAAAGGTGTCGTCGTCGATCGGCTGGATCGTGATGTCCCTGCCGAAGCGGTCGATCAGCGGGCCGGCCATGTCGCTGCGTCCCTCGAGGGTCACCCGCGTGAGCTTGCCGCCATACATGCCGAAGAGGCCGCGCGTATATTTTGCGGCGTCGAACTCCTTGAACTGCTGTTTGCCCTCGCGGGGCTTGTCGGTGATGGACAGGCGCAGAATCTTGTCCACGCGGTAGTGCTTGATCTTTCGGTCGTTTGCGTCGTAGGCGACGAGGTAGTAGTTTTCATCGTCCCACAGCAGGCACCAGGGGCTGATGCGATACCACTCTCCGCCGTGGCGCAGCTCCTGCTCCCTGCGGACGTTCCACTGGAAGTATTGAAAACGGATCTGACGGTCGGTGTTGATGGCCTCGTGCAGCATGTCCACATTGTAGAAAATGCTCTCATTCATGGCCTTGATGCGCCCGGTGATCAGCACCTGCCGCTGGAGGCGCTGGGCCTCGTGGATGCTGGCGAGGGATTCTAATTTTTTGATAAGCTGGCGGGATTTTTTCTCCGTGATAAAGCGGGAGCCCTGCACCGCATCCACCAGTAATTTCAGCTCCGGCAGCTCAAAACGGCGCGTGGCGAGATGATAGAGCACATTCCGTCCCGACTGTTCACTGAGGATTTCGAGGCCAAACTTCTCCAGCTCGCCGAAGTCCTTGTACAGCGTCTTACGCTCCGCATTCACGCCGTAAACCTCGAGCCGGTCGACGATCTCCTGCAGGGACAGGGCATGGGAATCGTCCGTCTCCTCGGAGAAGATTTTGACAAGATAGAGCATTTTGAGTTTTTGGTTATCTCCCGCGGCCATGGGGCATCCCTCGCTTTCTGGGGTCAGTATAGCAAAAGAAGCGGCAGCCAGCAAGAATCGCGGGAAAGATTTGGTACAGTGTTTGTTGAGACTATTATTTGAAAGGGGTATGAGATATGGGAATTCAAATGCAGGCGGAGAGCATGGGCTTTCGCATCGTGGGGACGCTGGTTCGGCACTGGGAGCTGGAGCCGACACATGTGTATCAGTGCTTCCTCGACGAGGCGGAAAACGAGTACATCCTGCGGCGGGGTATTCTGACGATCATCGCCGCCGATGGAAGGGTGTACTGAGACTGCGGAAAGAGACCCGAAAGCAGCTTGTCAATAAGACGGGATGTTTTCGGGTCTCTTCTTATTTTTGTTTCTTTAAGCGGTCAAATACTTCCTCTGCGGAATAGCGGACATTGGAAGAATCCGCCGCGCGGTCTGCCTCGTCCAAGGCAAACTCGATCCTGTCTGCCAAGCCTGCCCAGCCGACAAAGCAAGTACCCTCGGGCATTACCAGCACGCCGCCGGTCTGACCGCGCTGCCGGATCAGGAGGCATTTCCATATTTCTCCCCGCGAACACAGTGCGGCATTATCCTCGATAAACTGCCGATCCGCAAGCATGTCCGTGATAAAATTTTCGTAGTCTATCTTTCCGAGCATAATGGTCTTGACAATTTCATACTGCCGCTCTCGTTCGAGCAGATGCGGGATCATCAGATCGCCGATAGTTCGCGGATGTCGAATAAAGCAGACGGAACCACTTGTTTCCATTGAAAGCCCTCCTAACCTGTATGGGCATTATTGCCTATAACACTTTATCACCATTACAGGCAATAATGATGATAAAGCAAGTGCTGAGAGAAGGGAGGGCGCTGTATGATCTCCTATGATCCGCTGTGGCAGACGATGAAAGAGCGCGGGGCGACCACATACACCTTGCAGGTCAAGGGGCAGATCAGCAGCTCCACGATTCGAAGGCTCAAAGCCGGAGATTCCGTCTCGACAAACACGCTGGATGCTCTGTGCAAGATTCTGCAATGTGACCTTGCGGACATTGTGCGCTATCTCCCCGATGAAGAACCGACCTGACCTGGAACCGTGTCTATGCACATGGTTTCGGGTCTTTTTTCTTTTGTCCTCGCAAATGCACTTTTGCATTTATGATGGCCGATTTGCAGTTTCAAATGCAAAAGTGGCAAAAATCGGCCTTTGTTGAGATTTTTACCGTATACTATAGTGGAGGGGAAAAACCTCAAAGATCATAACGCGGAGGTTAAAAGACGCTGCCGCCGGATGTGCGATTGAATCGCGCGTCCGGCGGCTTTGCTGTGAATCCACGCGATCAAAGAAAGGAGAATGCAAAAATGAATCTCAACACCACCAAGCCCGTAATCATCGGCATCGACCATGGTTACGGCAACATCAAAACAGCCCACGCCATTTTCAAGTCCGGCGTGACAGCCTACGACAAAGAACCGACCTTCACGCGCAATATGCTCACCTACGATGGACGGTATTACATCATCGGGGACGAGCACAAGGAGTTTGCCGCCGCGAAGATGCACGATCAGGATTATTACATCCTGACGCTCGCGGCCATCGGGATCGAGCTGCACTTGCGTGGTCTGGCAAGTGCCCGCGTCCATCTTGCGGCGGGGCTGCCCCTCACCTGGGTCAGCGAACAAAAGGAGGCGTTCAGGAGCTATCTGCTCCAGAACAAAGAGGCAGACTTCACCTTCCGCGGCGAGAGCTGCCATGTGGAGTTTGCCGGAGCCGATGTGTTCCCGCAGGGCTTTTCCGCCGTGGCGGATCGGCTGAGGGAGTTTCGCGGCGTGAACATGCTCTGCGACATCGGCAACGGAACGATGAACATCATGTACATCAATAACGGCAGGCCGGTCGTCAGCAAGTGCTTTACGGAAAAATACGGCACCCACCAGTGTATGCTTGCCGCCCGTGAGAAACTGATGCAGAAATACGGCGTCGCGGTAGACGATGCCGTAATCGAAGAAGTCCTCCGCTTCGGAAACGCCGACATCGGGAGTCAGTACTTGGACACGATCCGGGAAGTGGCAAAAGGCTATGCCGCCGGGATCATGCGCCGCCTGCGGGAGCATGAGTATACCCCGGAGCTGATGCGGCTCTATGTGGTCGGCGGTGGGGGCTGCCTGATCCGGAACTTTGCGGATTACGATCCCAATCGGGTCACGATCAACGACGATATCTGTGCCACAGCCAAGGGTTATGAGCTGCTGGCGCAGAGGAAGCTGGAAGAGCGTGCATGAGCAATCTGTTCAAGACCACGCTGCGGATCAATCTCAGCAGGCCGGAGGGCCGCAGGGCGTGGGGCTATCTGGTCGCCCGGGACAAGTCCAAATACCGCTCGTACAGCGACGCGATCATCGCGGCGATCAACGGTTACTTTGACCGGGAGAAGCGACTTGCCGACGATCCGTATCTCGAGACGCGGGAGAAGGAGGACGCTTTTCTGCAAAAGGTCCTCGACACGGTGGAGCGCGGCGTTCAGGCCAATTCCCTGAACAGCCTCGCCGTTCTGTTCCAGAACACCCAGCTTGCAGCGCCCGCGCCGGATCAGGCGGCGATTGAGCAGGATCTGGACACAGCTATGGATTTCATCAACGGGCTGTGAGTCATTCACGTTTCCGCACACTTGCATCCGAAATCGTGCGGATACTTCATCATCCGGCGCTGTTCCAGACGTTGAACAGAATAAACGAACAGGTGGGCTTTTTCACCAAATGAGGAAAAAGCCCACGAAACAGGAAAGTCCGACGGAGGCTTAGCAGGGTCTCCATCGGGCTTTTTCCATGCAATCATCTGAGAAAGGAGTTTTTTATGAACACTACGAAAAATGAGATCAAGGCGCAGATCATCCGCGCCGGTTTTACCATGCAGGAGGTATGCGACCGCCTCTGCGACGACTACGGCTGGAGCGATTCGGTCTCCAACTTTTCCAACAAGCTCCGGCGTGAATCCCTCCGCTACCGCGAGGTGGTGGAGCTTGCCGATGTGCTGGGCTATGACATTGTGTGGCAGAAAAGAGGTGGCCGCTGACGGATAACGCCCAATATGCCATTCTGCGCTTTGCGAAATACAAGGGGCCGGAGATTGGCAGAATTGAAGCCCACAACGAGCGGACGAAAGAGAAATACGCCAGCAATCCCGACATTGACCTGAGCCGCAGCAAGTACAATTTTCATATTATTGAGCCGACAGACAAATACCGAAAAATGTCGGAGGCGCTGATCAAGCGGTACAACTGCCCCAGGGTGCGCAGCGACAGTGTGCGTATCGTGGAGACCTTGATCACCGCAAGCCCGGAATTTTTCGAGGGTAAGAGTGAAAAGGAGATTCGCGCTTTCTTCCAGCATGCGGTTGATTTTCTGAAAGACGAACTGGGCGAGGATCGGTTGATCTCCGCCGTGGTCCACATGGACGAAAAGACGCCGCACATGCACGTCTCTTTCGTCCCGATCACAAAGGACGGACGGCTCTCGGCAAAGGACATTGTCGGCAATCGGAAAAGTCTGACTGCGTGGCAGGATCGCTATTGGCAGCACATGGTCAGCAAATACCCGGAGCTGGAGCGCGGGGAGAGCGCCAGCAAGACCGGGCGCGAGCATATCCCGCCGCGCGTTTTCAAGCAGGCGGCGAATCTGAACAAGCAGGCGAAAGCGATCCTCGAACTTCTCTCCGATACGAACGCTCTGAACGCCAGAAGGAACGCTGCGGAGCTGGATCGTCTGCTTCGTAAATTCTTCCCGGAGATGGGCAGATTTCTCACAAAGACGAAGCAGTACGATCAGGCGATCCGCAGCCTGAAAGCAGAAAACGCGGATTTGAAGCAAAATCTGAAGGAGGCTGACAGCGGCGAAATGCAGCGCCGCATGGCGGAAGCCCGGCTCAAATCCGATTATATAGAGCTGGAGCGCACGCTCCAGAAAATCCCGCCGGAGATCGTGTTCCGCTACTCCGGCAAATCCATAACCGGAAAGGAGAATGCCATTGACGAAAGCTGATATTGAAAAGATGCCCTTTAGCCTGAACGCCAACCAGGTCGCTGAAATCCTCGGAGTTGCGAGAAATTCAGCCTATACCCTGATGCACAGCGAGGGATTCCCGACCATTCACATCGGACGCCGGCTTGTTGTCCCCAAGGAAAAGCTGCTGCAATGGATGGACGATCAGCTCGAATAAGAAAGAAATCCAGCCGGGTTTTTGCCCGACTGGAATTTTTTCAAAAAAGCACTTGAAAAATCAAGAAAGTTATGTAAACAATAGACTCAGGAAAAACACAATGTCTGAGGAAAGGAGTTAAATTGTCAAAGAAACGCTGTCACGGCGAAGGAAATATAACCAAAAGAAAAGATGGCCGCTGGGAATGCACGGTCATGATCGGGTTTCAGAAGGATGGACGCAGGAGACGCAAATCCTTTTACGGCAGAACCCGAAGGGAAGCGCTGGAGAAGATGCGAGACTTCAAGCAAAAACTGGCAGACGGGCTTATCTCCGTGGATGACAAGCCGAGTATTCAGCCGACGATCCTGTTTTCCGAATGGGCTGATACATGGTTCGAGGGCCACAAGGACAACATATCCAGATCAACGCAGCACAGCTACAAATATACGCTTGTCAAGCTGAAGGAGCAGTTGGGAGACAAGCCGCTCAACACCATTAAGGCTATGGATATTGAGGATGTGCTTCGGGCTTTCCGAAAAGAGGGCAAGTCCGACAGCTATGTTGCCAAAGCGCGCGGGATGCTGTTCCAGATCATGAAAAAGGCTGAGGCAAACGAGCTCATTAACCGCAATCCCGTTGCCTGTGCTGAGAAGATGCGCGCCAGCAAGCCGATGGGTGCAAAGGAAGCGTTCACCGCCGAGGAAGTCACGCTGTTAATGCAGGAGCTTCCGCATGACAAGCTTGGCGACAGCATCCGTCTGATGCTCGGCACGGGTATCCGTATGCAGGAGCTTCTGGCACTGGAGCCGAGACTGATCGAACCGGACGGTTCTGTGATCCATATCCGTCAGGCGGTAAAAACTGTGGGCGGGCGTGTTGAGATCGGGGAACCGAAATCCAGAGACAGCAGGCGGGACGTGCCGGTCCCCCAGGGGCTTCGCAGCATGGTTGTCAGGCTTCGCAACACCGAGGACAAGTACATCTTCCAGTCTCCGAACAGAGAGCAGCCCTTCGACCCCAAGCACTACCGGGACAAATTCAAGGAGTATGTGCGCGCCGTCGAGGGCGTGCGCGAGCTGACGCCTCATTCCTGCCGCCACACCTATGTCAGCCAGATGCAGGCGCTGGGAGTCGACCTGGCGACGATCCAGAGCATGGTCGGTCATGCGGACCTGGATATGACGCAGCACTACCTGCATGTGCAGTCTCCGGTCAAGCAAAAAGCGGTGGATGTGTTCGACCAGGCGTTTTGCTCTAAAAAACCGCATTCCAGTCAGATTCCAGTCAGGCCATAACGGGGAGCACAAATGGGCAGAAAAAATCCCCAATTTCTTACGAAATTGAGGATTTTTGGTCCGAGTGAGAAGATTCGAACTTCCGGCCTCTTGAACCCCATTCAAGCACGCTACCAACTGCGCTACACCCGGATCTCTTGCGCTCGATTATATTAGCACACCGCAGGATAAAATGCAAGCCCTTTTTTCAGGTTTTGCCAAATCCTTTCCTGAGCCGGGAGAGCGATTCTTTTTTGCCGGGCGGCTCCCGGAAAGGCTTTCTTGCATTTTGTCATTCCTTCTGATATACTGTAAATCGATTGTGAGCGCATGCAGTATTCCGATTCCGGCTGCTTCCTGCGCTTTTCCGGCACGATATGCAGCGTTTTTCCGTCTGGAGGCCTCCATGGACAACAACAAAAACAGGAAGTGGCTGAAAAGCCTGCTTCTGATTCTGATAGATGTCGTTCTTCTCAATCTTTCGGCGCTGGCCGCGGTCTTGCTGCGTGTGGAGTTTGAGACCGGCATCGCCCGGGCGCTCGGCTTCTTTGCCACGCTGCGATTCTGCGCGCTGCCCGCCACGCTGATCGCCCTGCTCGTCTTCCGCTTCTTCAATCTCTACAGCAGCCGCTGGGAGTACGCCGGTGAGCGCGAGCTGCTGAACATCGGATTCGCCTGCGCGTCCTCCTCGGTTTTCTATTATGTGCTCGCGACGGTGTTCAAATATAAGCTGCCCAGGAGCTTTCCGGTCGTCTACGCGCTGATCCTGTTCGTCTGCGTTTCGTTTTCCCGTTTTCTCTACCGCCGCGCGAGCTACGATCTCCACGCCCGCAGCCGGCACATCGTCCGCAAGCGCACCATGGTCATCGGCGCGGGCACGGCGGGCGCCATGGCGATCCGTGAATTTGACGAGAACCCCGCCTCCCGCAACAAGGCCGTCTGCCTCATCGACGACGATCCCGCCAAGCTGGGTACCCGCATCCGCGGCGTCCGGGTCGTCGGCGGACGCGGAGCAATTCCGGAGGCCATCCGGAAATACGACGTGGAGGAAGTCATTTTCTGCATTCCCTCCGCCTCTCTCCCGGTCCGCAACGAGATCCTTGAGATTTGCAGCGGCAGCGGCGTCATCATCAAGACCCTGCCCACGCTCAGCCAGCTCGCCAACGGCGAGGTCACGCTCCAACAGGTTCGGAGCGTCAGCATCGAAGACCTTCTCGGACGCACGCAGGTCAACACGGACAATTCCGCCATGGCCCCGAAGGTCGAGGGGAAAACCGTTCTTGTCACCGGAGGCGGCGGCTCGATCGGCAGCGAGCTCTGCCGTCAGCTTGCGGCGCTTCGTCCCGGGAAGCTCATCATCTTCGACATCTATGAAAACAACGCCTACGACATCCAGATGGAGCTCAGGCGCACGCACCCCGAGCTCGATCTGCTCGTGCTGATCGGCTCGGTACGCGACGAGCAGCGCGTCCGCAGCATTTTCGAGCGCTATCGGCCCGCTGTGGTCTGCCATGCGGCGGCGCACAAGCACGTCCCGCTGATGGAGGACAGCCCGGCGGAGTCCATCAAGAACAACGTCTTCGGCACATACAAGGTTGCAAAAGCCGCCTGCGACTTCGGCACGGAGCTCTTTATTCTGATCTCCACCGACAAGGCCGTCAACCCGACGAACGTCATGGGCGCGTCCAAGCGCCTGTGCGAGATGATCGTCCAGTCCATGAACGGCCGCGGCGAGACAAACTATATCGCCGTCCGCTTCGGCAACGTGCTGGGCAGCAACGGCAGCGTCATCCCTCTGTTCAAAAAGCAGATTGCCGAGGGCGGTCCGGTCACCGTGACGGACAAGCGTGTGACGCGCTTCTTTATGACCATTCCCGAAGCGGTCTCTCTGATCCTTCAGGCGGGCGCCTATGCCAGGGGCGGCGAGGTGTTCGTTCTGGATATGGGCGCTCCCGTGCGCATCGACGACATGGCGCGCAAGATGATCCGCCTGTCCGGGTTCGAGCCGGACGTCGATATCAAGATCGTCTATACCGGTCTCCGGCCGGGCGAAAAGCTGTATGAGGAGTTGCTTCTCAAATCCGAGGGTCTGGAAAAGACGGACAACAGTCTGATCTACATAGGCCATCAGGTGCAGTACACGCCCGAGCAGATCGAGGAGAAAATGGAACGGCTCCGCTCCGTTCTGGAAGCGGAACCGCCGGAGGTCCGCGCGTGCATGCTCTCGCTCATTCAGGAGCCGCAGGACTCCATGTACGCGGAGATCCCAATCTCCCGTGAAGAGGAACCCGTTCCCGTCTGACAGCAGCCCGCTCACCGGGCGGACAGAGAACAACTCTGCCCGTCCGGTTTTAATTAGTTCAAAATTTCCAATAATTGACTTATCCCCTACTGTTGTGGTATAGTATTTTTATCATAAATAATACGATGAAGGGAGAAGGGTAAGATGATGATTTCCACAAAGGGGCGGTATGCCCTGCGTGTTATGGTAGATCTGGCAGAGCATGCCAACGGCGGGTATCTGGCGATGCGCGAGGTCGCGAAGCGGCAGGAGATCTCCCTGAAGTATCTGGAGCGTATCCTCCCGCTGCTGGTGGACGGCGGTCTGGTGGAGGGCCTGCGCGGCAAGGGCGGCGGCTACCGGCTGACCCGCGATCCGTCGGAGTATCCGATCGGCGAGATCCTGCGGCAGACCGAGGGCGACCTTGCCCCCGTGAGCTGTCTGGAGTGCAGCGCGGCTCCCTGCCCCCGCAGCGCCGACTGCCGGACGCTCGCTCTCTGGCAGGAGCTGAACCGGCGCGTCAACGACTTTCTCGACAGCAAGACGCTCGCCGATCTGATGCAGACCGGATCCTGACGCTTTCGCAAAAAAATCCCCTCGGAAAACCGAGGGGATTCTTTTTTGCCGTGAACTGTTTGGGGACTAGATTCTCATGCAGACGTCCCAGGCACGCCAGATGACGGTGCGCAGGTTGCCGATGGCAACGCAATCGCCGACACGGTGGACATGAGCGCCCTTGTTGCCGACGGGAGCCGGGACGAAGCCGATGCCATTGATGACGGCATCGCAGTCGCAGCGGAAGGTCTCGTCGGGCGTCTTGATGATGCAGTAGCCGTCGCCGATCTCGGTGATGGTGGAGTGCAGGTACACGGGGACCTTGTGGTACTCCATGGCGTCGCGCAGGAAGGAGGTGTTGGCAAGGCAGGTGGCCTGAGCCGCGACAAGGTCGTTGCCGTACTCGACGATGACGGGGTGCTTGCCGGCCAGGACCAGGTCGTAGGCCGCCTCGCAGGAGGACTGACCGCCGCCCAGGAAGACGATCTTGTCGCCCTCGACGCTCTTCTCGCGCAGGAGTTCACGGAAGGAGTGGGTCTTGTCGAAGCCCTTGATGTTGGGCATGGTTCTGGGAACGGAGCCGGTGCAGACGATGATCTCGTCGAAGCCGCGGCGGATGGTGCCCAGATCGTTGACCTCGGTATTGAAGCGGACCTCGATGCCGGCCTTGGCGATCTCTCTGAGATACCACTCGACGAGCTTCTTGTCGTTCTCCTTGAAGGTCATGGCGGAGGCGGTGAGGAACAGACCGCCGAGCTTGTCCTCCTTCTCGAAGATGACGGGGTTGTGGCCGCGCTTTTTCAGCACGAGCGCGCACTCCATGCCGCCGATGCCGCCGCCGATGATCGCGACCTTCTTGGGGTTCTTGGTCGGGACGATCTTGTAGCGGTTGTGCTGCATGGTGGGCGGGTTCAGGGCGCAGCGGGCGAGGTGGAGGGAGTCGCCCAGAGCCTGCATGTTCTCGGTGCCGTTGGCCTTGGAGAAGTTGAAGCAGCCGTTGTGGCAGCGGATGCAGGGACGGATCTCGTCCTCGCGGCCCTCTTTGATCTTGGTGACCCAGTGCTCGTCGACCAGGTTCTGACGGGCGATGGCGACGGCGTCCAGACGGCCGGCGCCGATCTCCTCGGCGGCCTTGAGCGGCTCCATACGGCCGGCGCAGGCGACGGGGATATCGATGAACTGACGGATGTGCTCGACGTCGGCGAGGTTGCAGTTGTCGGGCATGTACTGAGGCGGATGAGCCCAGTACCAGGCGTCGTAGGTGCCGTTGTCGCAGTTGAGGAAGGCGTAGCCGGCATCCTGCAGGATCTTGACGGCCTTCTCGGACTCGGCCATGTCGCGGCCGAACTCCTCGAACTCCTCGTAAGGCATGGCGCCCTTGCGCCAGCCCTTGGTGCAGGAGCGGACGGAGTAACGCAGGGAGACGGGGAAGTCGTCGCCGGCCTGCTTGTGGATCTCCTGAACGATCTCGGTGGCGAAGCGCAGACGGTTCTCCAGGCTGCCGCCGTACTGGTCGGTACGGAAGTTCATGTTCGCGATGGCGAACTGGTCGAGGTTGTAGCCCTCGTGGACGGCGTGGATCTCAACGCCGTCGATGCCGGCCTCGCGCAGCTTCTTGGCGGTGGCGCCGAAGTGCCACACCATCTCCTGGATCTCCTCAATGGTGAAGGGACGGGAGTTGAGGTTGTCGGCCCAGCGGTTGGGGGTGGCGGAGGCGGAGGCGCAGGCGTACTGCACGTCGACGACGGGGCTGGCCAGCTTGTTGAGCAGGTCGTTTCTCGCCAGCGCGGCCATCCACGGAGTGACGGCCATGGAACGGCCGAAGCCGCCCGCCAGCTGGATGAAGAGCTTGCCGCCGGTCTTGTGGTACTCGTCCATATAGGGCTTGAGCACACGGTACATCTGACGGTTGGAGTCGAGCCACTTTCTGCCCATGGTGTCGCGGATGACCTGCATGCCGGGGAGAACGAGGCCCACGCCGTCCTTGGCTCTCTTGAGCAGGAAGTCGGCGGCTTCAAGGTCGAAGTGAGAGGGCTCCAGCCAGCCGAACAGGGTGGTGCCGCCCATGGAGCACTGCACGATGCGGTTCGGGATCTCTACTTCACCGATTTTGAACGGAGTAAATAGAGGCTCATATTTCGGATTCATTGAATAACTCCTTTACTAAATTGATTTCCCGTTTTCTTACGGAAGCAGAGCTCTGACGAAGTCGATCGGCCACATCAGCAGATCCCCGAGCAGATAGACCTTGTCCTGGATGGCAAGGTACAGATCTTCTCCGAGAAGGCCGAAAAGCGTCTCCTTCGCCTCGTCGGTCTCCAGCACCTTGGCAATGCCGTAGCCCAGGCAGCCGAGACATACGAGAACCAGGAATTTCCTCAGTTTCTTCATGTAAAATGATCCCTCCTGCTAAGATTTTTGAAAATGAGTATGCGCACTTTGCTGTGAATATTATACTGATTTCGCCCCGCCGAGTCAATCCCTTTTCCCCCAATTTGAACAAAACGGGGCAATCTGTAAGCCTTTTCCCTCTCTTCGCTCCCGTTTTCATACCGGGCTTCCCCACCTGTTTTCTTTGACGGAAAGTCGGCATTGTCTCTATACAAATCCGCGGAAAGCTGTTATACTGTTCGGGAACTTCAACAAAGAACGAGGTGCTTCGTATGCGATCGCCGACCCTTGTCATTCTGGCCGCCGGGATGGGCAGCCGCTTCGGCGGGCTCAAGCAGATCCGTCCCGTGGACGAGCGCGGCCACGCCATCATCGACTATTCTCTCTTCGACGCCTACCGCGCGGGCTTCCGCCGCGTCGTCTTCATCATCAAGCACGAGATCGAGGCGGACTTCAAGGCCGCCGTCGGAACGCGCATGGAAAAGTACTTCGACGTGAAGTACGTCTTCCAGCAGCTCGACATGCTGCCCGAGGGCTACGCGGTGCCCGAGGGGCGCGTCAAGCCCTGGGGCACGGGGCACGCGGTGCTCTGCTGCAAGGACGCGGTAGACGGCCCCTTCGCCGTCATCAACGCCGACGACTTCTACGGCCCCGGCGCCTATCAGGCGATCTACGACTTTCTCGCGCAGGACCGGCCCGAGAGCGAGCACGCGATGGTCGCCTATCTTCTGCGCAACACCGTCACCGAAAACGGCTATGTCGCGCGCGGCGTGTGTCAGGTGGAAAACGGCCTGCTGACCGGCGTGACAGAGCGCACGCACATCGAAAAGCGCGGTGAGGACGCCGCCTATACCGAGGACGGCGAGACCTGGCAGCCTCTGTCCGGCGACGTTCCGGTCTCGATGAACTTCTGGGGCTTCTCCCCCGCCATGCTGCGGGAGCTGGAAGCTCGCTTCCCCGCCTGGCTCGACGCGAGCCTGAAAACGAACCCGCTCAAGGGCGAATACTTCCTCCCCTCCGTGGCCAACGCCGTCATTGAGGAGGGGCTTGGGACGGTCCGGGTCCTCCCCTGCCACGAGCAGTGGTACGGCATGACCTACAAGGAGGATCTGCCCGGCGTCGCGGCGGCGCTGAAACGCATGCGTGAAAACGGGATCTACCCCGAAAAACTTCTGGATTGAGAGGAATCAACATGAACGTACTGGTAACGGGCGGCGCCGGCTACATCGGCAGCCACACCTGCGTGGAGCTTCTGAACCGCGGCTACGGCGTGGTCGTCATCGACAACCTCGTCAATTCCAGCCCCAAGGCCATCGAGCGCGTGGAGGAGATCACCGGCAAGAAGGTGGCCTTCTACGAAAACGACGTGCGCGACCGCGCGGCGCTCGACCGGATTTTTGAAAAGCACGACATCAGCTGCGCCATCCACTTCGCCGGACTCAAAGCGGTCGGCGAATCCGTGGCCATGCCGCTGGAGTACTACGACAACAACCTGTTCTCCACCGTCCGCCTCTGCGAGGCCATGCGGGACCACGGCGTGCACGACATCGTGTTCTCCTCCTCGGCCACCGTCTACTCCGGCGACAACGACATGCCGCTGCGCGAGACGTCGAAGACCGGCATGTGCACCAACCCCTACGGCTGGACCAAGTACATGTCCGAGCAGATCCTGCGCGACACGGCCAAGGCGGTGGACGACTTCTCGGTGTCCCTGCTGCGCTACTTCAACCCCATCGGCGCGCATTCCAGCGGCCTGATCGGCGAGGACCCGCGCGGCATCCCGAACAACCTCATGCCCTTCATCGCGCAGGTCGCGGTCGGCCGCCGCGACCACCTGAGCGTCTACGGCAACGACTACAACACCCCCGACGGCACGGGCGTGCGCGACTACATCCACGTCGTCGACCTGGCGCGCGGCCACGTCTGCGCCATCGAGTACATGATGAAGCATCGCGGCGAGAACGTCTTCAACCTCGGCACCGGCACCGGCTACAGCGTACTCGATATGGTTCACGCGTTCGAGCGCGTCACCGGCGTGAAGATCCCCTACGAGATCGTCGACCGCCGTCCCGGCGATCTGGCGACGGTCTATTCCAGCCCCGACAAGAGCGCGCAGCTGCTCGGCTGGAAGGCGGAGTACACGCTCGACGACATGTGCCGCGACACCTGGGCCTGGCAGTCGAAGAACCCCATGGGCTACAACACGGCGGAATAAGCCGCCCCAACGAAAAAGCTCCATCCTTTCGGATGGAGCTTTTTCGTTAAGAAAGAAGGATCAGAACAGCGCCTCGCCGGTCATCTGCTCGGGCTGCTTCAGACCCATGACCTTGAGGATGGTCGGCGCGATGTCGGCCAGTCTGCCGGGCTTGAGGGTGATGCCGTCCATGGTCACGCAGAAGGGCACGGGGTTGGTGGTGTGGGCGGTGTTGACCTTGCCGTTTGCGTCAAACATGCAGTCGGCATTGCCGTGGTCGGCGGTGACCAGCAGCACGGTGTCGGGGTGCTTTTCGATTTCGGCGGCGATCCTGCCCATGCAGGCGTCGACGGTCTCGACGGCCTTGACCGCGGCGGGCATGACGCCGGTGTGGCCGACCATGTCGCAGTTGGCGAAGTTGCAGACGATCAGGCCGTAGCGGTCGGAGGCGATGGCCTCGACGACCTTGTCGCAGACCTTGTAGGCGCTCATCTCGGGGATGAGGTCATAGGTCGCGTACTCCTTGGGCGAGGGCACCAGGCAGCGCTCCTCCCCCGCGGTCTCCTTCTCGACGCCGCCGTTGAAGAAGAAGGTGACGTGGGCGTACTTCTCGGTCTCGGCCACGCGGAACTGCTTCATCCCCAGCTCGCTGACATAGTCGCCGAGCGTCTGCTCGATGACCTCGGGCGGGTAGGCGATGGGCAGGGTCAGGTTCTCGTCGTACTGCGCGGTGCAGACGTAGCTGAGCGGATAGACGGTCTTCTTCCTCTCGAAGCCGTCGAAGTCCGGAAGGTTCAGCGCCCAGGTCATTTCACGGGCGCGGTCGGGGCGGAAGTTCATGAAGATCACGCTGTCGCCGGGGTTGATGACGCCCTCGGGGCAGCAGACGACGGGCTCGACGAACTCGTCGGTGACTTCCTTGGCGTAGCTCGCCTCAACGGCGTGGACGGGGTCGGGATGGCGTTGTAGCCCTTCTCCACGCGGTCCCAGCGCTTGTCGCGGTCCATGCCCCAGAAGCGGCCCTGGACGGTGGCGATCTTCGCGTTGCCGAGGGAATCGCACTTCTCCTTCAGCCGGCGGATGAAGCCCGCGCCGCTGGTGGGCGGCACGTCGCGTCCGTCGAGGAAGCAGTGGACGAAGACCTTCTCCACGCCGCGCTGCTTCGCCATATCGAGGATGCCGAAGATGTGGACAAGGTGGCTGTGCACGCCGCCGTCGGACATGAGGCCCATGATGTGCAGGGCCTTGCCGTTTGCCTTCGCGTCCTCCATGGCCTTGATGTAGACCTCGTTCCGGAAGAACTTGCCGTTCTCGATCTCGCGGGTCATCTTGGGCAGGATCTGGAAGACAACGCGGCCCGCGCCGATGTTGGTGTGACCGACCTCGGAGTTGCCCATCTGGCCCTCGGGCAGGCCGACGTCCAGCCCGGAGGCCTGCAGCGTCGTATGGGGCCAGCGGTCAAAGAGCCTGTCCAGATTCGGGGTGTTGGCGACGTAGATGGCGTTGCCCTCGGAGGGAGCCGCCAGGCCGAAGCCGTCCATGATGATAAGAACTGCCTTTTTGCTCATAAAAAGCTCCTTATGATTCATTTTGGAGACACCCCCGCGGCATGGCGCGGGGGTGTCGGCTGGATGCGGAATTACTCCTGATCGGTCGCCTTGATGATCGCGGCGAAGTCGACAGGCTTGAGGGACGCGCCGCCGATGAGGCCGCCGTCGATGTCGGGCTGGGCCAGCAGCTCTTCGGCGTTCTTGGCGTTCATGCTGCCGCCGTAGAGGATGCTGACGGCGCGGGCCGGGCGGGCGCCGTAAATGCCGCGGATGACGGCACGGATGCCCTGGCAGACCTCCTGCGCCTGCTCGGCGGTCGCGGTCTTGCCGGTGCCGATGGCCCAGATGGGCTCATAGGCGATGATGCAGCGACGAAGCTTGGTGGCGTCGATGCCGCTGAGGGCGGCCTTGACCTGATAGGCCACATATTCCATGGTCAGGTCCATCTCGCGCTGCTCGAGGCTCTCGCCGACGCAGATGATGGGGATGATGCCCTTGTCGAGCAGGGCCTTGGCCTTGGCGTTGATGAGCATGTCATCCTCGCCGTGGTACTGGCGGCGCTCGGAGTGGCCGACGATGCAGTACTTCGCGCCGATGTCGGCGAGCTGGCTGGCGGAGATCTCACCGGTGTAGGCGCCCTTCTCGAACTTGGAGACGTCCTGGCCGCCGGCGGCGACCTTGCAGTCCTTGCCGGCCTTGATCATGGCGGGAATCATCACGGCGGGGGTGCAGAGCACCATCTCGCAGGTGCGGGTCTTGGGGAGATTGTCCTTCAGGGTCTCCATGAAGGGCTTGATCTCGGAGGCGAGCATGTTCATCTTCCAGTTGCCCGCGATAACGGTCTTGCGATACTTTCTGTTCATAGCTATCCAATTCCTTTCCGTATTGGCTCCCCTGCAAGGGGAGCTGGCGCAAAGCGCCTGAGGGGTATTCCTTACGCGTCCAGCAGGCAGGCCACGCCCGGCAGCTCCTTGCCTTCGAGGAACTCCAGAGAGGCGCCGCCGCCGGTGGAGATGTGGGTGATCTTGTCGGCGAAGCCGAGCTTCTCGACCGCGGCCGCGCTGTCGCCGCCGCCGACGATGGTGATCGCGCCGGACTCGGCCAGAGCCTTGGCCATGGCCTTGGTGCCGCCGGCGAACTTGTCGAACTCAAACACGCCCATGGGTCCGTTCCACACGATGGTGCCCGCGCCCTTGACGGCGTCGCTGAACAGCTCCACAGTCTTGGGGCCGATGTCCATGCCCATGAGGTCGGCGGGGATGTCGCCCTCGACGAGGACGGGCTCGGCGTCGGCGGAGAACTCAGCCGCGCAGAGGTTGTCGACAGGGAGCAGGAACCTGACGCCCTTGGCCTCGGCCTTGGCGATCATGTCCTTCGCGTAGTCGATGCGGTCGGCCTCAGTAGGCCATGCCGCCGCCGATGATGATGGTGTCGGCCTTCTCGAGGAGGTTGTTGATGACGTTGATCTTGTCGGAGACCTTGGCGCCGCCGAGGACGGCGACAAAGGGGCGCTTGGGATCGTCGAGGGCCTTGCCCATGACGGCGAGCTCCTTGTTGACGAGCAGGCCGGAGTAGGCGGGCAGGTAGGCGGCGACGCCGGCGGTGGAGGCGTGGGCGCGGTGCACGGTGCCGAACGCGTCGGAGACAAAGACCTCGGCCATGTCGGCCAGAGCCTTGGCAAAGGCGGGGTCGTTCTTGGTCTCGCCCTTGGCGAAGCGGAGGTTCTCAAGCAGCAGGAGCTGGCCGGGCTGCAGCGCGGCGGCCTTGGCCTGCGCGTCGGGGCCGATGGTGTCGGCGGCGAAGATGACGTCCATGCCCAGCAGCTCGCTCAGGCGCTTGGCAACGGGGGCCAGGGTGAGCTTCTTCAGGGACTTCTCCCACTCCTCGCGGGTGATATCGGCCTCGTTCTTGCCCTTCTCGACCTGCTTCTTCACATAGCCCTCGAAGGTGGCCACGGGCTTGCCCAGGTGGGAGCAGGCGATGACGGCCGCGCCCTGTTCGAGCAGGTACTTGATGGTGGGCAGAGCGGCGACGATGCGCTTGTCGCTGGTGATCTCGCCGGTCTTCTTGTCCTGGGGGACGTTGAAGTCGCAGCGGAGCAGGACCTTTTTGCCCTTGACGTCGGCGTCGTAAACGGTCTTCTTGTTGTAGTTCATGAGGTATCCTCCTAAAAAGTATTCGGATGATTTATTGTCATTCCCGTCAGACGTGACAGGAAGGATCTCCCATCGAGCCGGTCTCCAGCAGACCGGGAAAGCCCTGCTGCCGCAGCGCCTCGTAGGCGAGCACGGCGACGGAGTTGGAGAGGTTGAGGCTGCGCGCCTCAGAGATCATCGGGATGCGGATGCATCGGTCGCGGTATTTCTCCCGCAGCCACTCCGGAAGTCCGGCGGTCTCCTTGCCGAACATGAGCGTCACGTCGCCGCTGAAGTCCGCCTCGTGGTAGGCGCGCGGCGCCTTGGTGGTAGCGAGCCACAGCCCGTCGTCCCCGTTACGGTCAAAGAACTCGTCCAGATTCTCATAGACGGAGATATCCACCAGATGCCAGTAATCGAGGCCGCAGCGCTTGACCGCTTTGTCGGAGATATCGAAGCCCAGGGGCTTGATCAGATGGAGCCTCGCCCCCGTGGCCGCGCAGGTGCGCGCGATGGCCCCGGTGTTGTGCGGGATTTCGGGCTCCACAAGTACGATATTGAGCATTCCGCCTCCGGTCCGTTTGGGCAGAGTCACGGGAAAACCATTACCTCTCCCCCTTATTTCTGTATCATTTTAGCACAAAAACCAAAAAAATCATGCACTATTTTTTCTTTTTTCAATCTTCTTGCAAACTATACAAAATCGGGCTATAATCGGTGGTGCAAAGCGGCCTATTCTTGTCATTTTGCCTATTTTGAACGGGAGGCTCGATACGTTGAGCATTTGTTCACTCTGTCCGCGCCGCTGCCGAGCCCCGCGCGGCGACGAAACGCCCGGCGGTTTCTGCCGCTCTCCCCTGCTGCCGCGCGTTGCGCGCGCCGCCTCGCACTACGGCGAGGAGCCCTGCATCGCGGGGCCGAACGGCACGGGCGCGGTGTTCTTCACCGGCTGCAATCTCGGCTGCGTCTATTGCCAGAACCGGGCGATTTCGAGCGGCAAGGGCGGCAGGACGCTCCGTGCGCCGGAGCTGCGCGCTCTGCTGCTGCGCCTGCGCGACACGGGGGTGGACAGCATCGACCTTGTGACCGGCGCGCACTTCGTCCCCGCCATCGCCGAGGCGCTCTCCGGCCTCTCGCTCGGCATCCCGGTGGTCTGGAACAGCTCCGGATACGAGAGCGTCGAGGCCCTGCGTCAGCTCGAGGGGCTTGTCCAGGTCTACATGCCCGACTATAAGTATTCTGACCCGAATGCCGCGAAAAAGTACAGCGGCGCGGAAGATTATCCCGAAGTCGCCCGCGAAGCCATCCGCGAAATGTTCCGCCAGACCGGCCCTGTCGAGCTGGACGAGAACGGCCTTCTGCGCCGCGGCGTTTTGATCCGTCACCTGATCCTGCCCGGCAGGCTTGAGGACGCGCGCGACGCCGTCGACTTTGCGGCCGACAGCTTCCCTGAAGGCTCGGTCCTGTTCTCGCTGATGAGCCAGTACACGCCCATGCCGGGGCTGGAGGCCTTCCCCGAGCTGCGGCGGCGGATCACCCGCGAGGAGAACGAGGCCATGATCCACTACCTGCGCGTGCGCGGTCTGGGCGGCTTCTGGCAGGAGGGCGCGGCGGCCACCGGGGAGATGATCCCGGATTTCGATCTGACGGGCGTTTGAAAAGAATGCCGCGCACTTGACACGGTCCGTTCTTTGCGGGATAATGATTCAAAAGACAAATAAAATCAAAAAGGAGTCTTTCATATGAACTATAACGAGATCCTCGCGGCCGCCCGCGACCAGGTCGGCCCCTACTGCAAAGCCTGTCCCGTCTGCAACGGCAGGGCCTGCGGCAACCTGATGCCCGGTCCCGGCTGCAAGTACCCCGGCAACGCCGCGGCGCGCAACTTCGACAAGTGGCAGGAGATCTGCGTCAACATGGACACGCTCTGCTCCAACGCCGACCCCGACGTGCGCTTTGAGATGTTCGGCCGGACCTTCACCGCCCCCATCTTCGCCGCCCCTCTCGGCGCGATCGACCTCCACTACGGCCCCAAGTACAAGGACCCCGAGTACAACAGCATCCTGATCAAGGCCTGCTATGACTACGGCCTGATGGCTCTGACCGGCGACGGCGTCGATCCCCAGATCATGCTCCGCTCGGCCGAGGACATGAAGGCCGTGGACGGCGTCGGCTGCCCGATCATCAAGCCCTGGAACAAGGAGGCCGTCTTCGCCAAGCTCGACGTCTTGAACGAGGCCGGGATCTTCTGCGCCGGCATGGACGTGGACGGCGCGGGCCTGCCCTTCCTCAAGGCCATGAATCCCAACGCGGGCAGCAAGTCCGTCGCGGAGATGAGTGAGATCACCGCCTACGCGAAGATGCCCTTCATCGTCAAGGGCATCATGACCGCGCGCGGCGCGGAGAAGGCCGTCGAGGCCGGGGCCGCGGGCATCGTGGTCTCCAACCACGGCGGGCGCGTGCAGGGCGGCGTGGCCTCCACGGCGGAGGTCCTGCCCGAGATCGCGGACGCTGTCAAGGGCAAGACCGTGATCCTCGTCGACGGCGGCATCCGGTCGGGCGTGGACGTGTTCCGCGCGCTGGCGCTCGGCGCGGACGGCGTGCTGATCGGCCGCCCCATCCTGCCGATGATCTACGCCGCGGGCGAGGAGGGCTTCAAGGTCTATATGGACAAGATCGTGGGCGAGCTCAAATCCACCATGACCATGTGCGGCGCGGCGACGCTGAAGGACATCACCCGCGACAAGGTCCGCCTGTAAGATGCGCAACACCAGCCTTGTCCATCTGGAAAAGGACGGCTGCTACCTGATGCTCCACCGCGTCCGCAAGGACAACGACGAAAACCGCGACAAGTGGGTCGGCATCGGCGGCAAGTTCGAGCCGGGCGAGAGCCCCGAGGACTGCGCCGTTCGCGAGGTGCGCGAGGAGACCGGCCTGACGATGCGCAGCTGGTCCTACCGCGGGATCGTCACCTTCGTCTCGGACGAGTGGGGCACGGAGTACATGCACCTGTTCCACAGCGCGGACTTTTCGGGCGCGCTCAGGGACTGCGACGAGGGCGTGCTCGAATGGGTGGACAAAACGCGTCTGCTGACCCTCCCCATCTGGGAGGGCGACCGCATTTTCCTGCGCCTGCTGGATACGGACGTTCCCTTCTTCTCCCTCAAGCTCTGCTATACGGGCGACAGCCTGACGCGGGCGGTCCTGAACGGCGAGGCGCTGACCCTCTCTTGAAGAATCCGCGCAAACAAATCATCCCCGGTCCGTACAGACCGGGGATGATTTGTTTACATAATTCTATTTACATAGTTTAATTAACATATTATTGTTTACGTAAGACACAGGCTCTTTTCCCGCTTCATATCACGCAGCACGATGTTGAACGCCGCGCCGCAGTAGATGACCAGGCTGCAAAAGTAGAGCCACATCATCAGCAGGATCAGCGAGGCCAGCGAGCCGTAGACCATCGGGTACTTGACCGAGGCGCCGATGAACGCCGAGAAGACGTAGCTCACCGCGACCATGGCGAGCGTGGCGAGGATCGCGCCGGGAAAGGTGTCGTAGGCCTCCCCTTTTTTGCACGACACCAGGTAGATGCCCCAGAACAGCAGGTATTCGATCGCGGCGAGCAGGAGGAAGCGGATCGTATTCCAGGTCCCGCCGAGGTCGATGGCGGGGATGATCTCGTGCAGCCGGTCAAAGAGGCCTCTCCCGGCGAGCATGATGATCATCACGAGATAGAGGCCCGCCACGAGGATCAGGGAACACACGAGGCTGAACAGGAGGCCCCAGACGCCCCGATAGTGTACGCCGCCCTGCATTCTGCCGATCGTATAGTGGATGGCGCGCACCGCGGCGGAGGCCGAGGTCAAAAGCACCGTAATTCCGGCGATCAGCATGGCGGAGCTGCGGTCGGTCGCGACGTAGACCAGAAAATCCCGGATCGCGGCGGCGGTCTCGGCGGCCAGAAACTGCTCGGCAAAGGCGAGCACGCGCATGGCCTTGACATAGTTGTTGCCCAGCATGGTGTAGAGCACGATGACCAGCGGGAAAAAGGTCATGGTCAGGTAATAGGACAGCGCGGCGGCAGCCATCGGAAGACGGTTTTCGTTGTACAGCAGGGTAAAACGTCTGGCAAAATCCAGCAGCTTTTTCATCCGCGGACTCCCCTTTCTGCAAAACGGCCCTCCGGACGGGAGGGCTGATTTCAGTATAGCGCGGAGAGAACGAAAAAACAAGCGCTTTCTTTCCCCGAACAGTCTGACCGGCAGGGCGTTTGCCCTGCCGGTCAGGAGACTATCAAAAAGCGATGCGTAAAGGCTGGATGACAGAGCCGCAGGGGAGCTCGAGGGGGCAAGGCCCGCCTCGAGTTGGATAAACCGCCGTCTGAAAAGCTTGATTTTTCAAGCTTTTCAGATCAAAGCATTTTGCCTGCGGCAAAATGCTCGGCGGCTGAAGCGCAGTCAAAAAAGTCCATACAGGACTTTTTTGACAAGCTGAAGACCGGCAGGGCGTTTGCCCTGCCGGTCGAGTTATAAGGATATCACTTGTTGTTGAAGATCTTGAAGATGCTGTCGAAGGGGTCCTCCTCCGCGGCGGGGGCCTTCGGGGCCTCCTGCGCGGCAGGCTGTACGGCGGGCTGAACGGGGGCCGCGGCGGCTGCCTTTTCGGCTGCGCCGGTAAACAGTCCCTGGGGTCTCTCGCGCGCGGGAGCGGGCGCGGGACGGACGGGCGTGAAGGCCGGCGCGGGAGCGGCGGCTGCGGCGGGTCTTTCCTCCGCGGCGGGGCCTGGCTGCTCGAAGCCGGTCGCGATCACCGTCACGCGGATCTCGTCGTCCAGATTCTCGTCGAAGCTCGCGCCGAAGATGATGTTGGCCTCGGGATGCGCGGCCTCCTGTACGAGGCTCGCGGCGGTCTCGACATCCTCCAGGTCCATGTCCTCGGAGCCGGTGATGTTGATGAGCACGCCTCTTGCGCCGTTGATGGAGGTCTCCATGAGGGGGCTGGCAACCGCCATGCGGGCGGCCTCCTCGGCCTTGCCCTTGCCGGCGGCGTGGCCGACGCCCATGTGGGCGAAGCCCGCGTCCTTCATGATGCAGGAGACGTCGGCGAAGTCCAGGTTGATGAAGCCGGTGTTCTTAATCAGATCGGAGATGCTGGTCACGGCCTGAAGCAGCACGTCGTCCGCGATCTCAAAGGCGTTGGCCAGCGTGACCTTCTGGTCGGTGGCGAATTTCAGCCGGTCGTTAGGGATGATGAGCAGGGAGTCGACGCGGCCGAGCAGCTCCTTGATGCCGGCGTTGGCCTGATCCATGCGGCGTTTGCCCTCAAACTTGAAGGGCTTGGTCACGACGCCGACGGTCAGCAGACCCGCGTCGCGCGCGATCTCCGCGACGATCGGAGCGGCGCCCGTGCCGGTGCCGCCGCCCATACCGGCGGTGATAAAGGCCATATCGGCGTTTTCAAGGATCTTCGCGATATTGTTGCGGCTCTCCTCGGCGGCGCGCTTGCCGACCTCGGGATCGGAACCGGCGCCCTGGCCCTTGGTGATCTTCTCGCCGATCTGCAGCTTCTGATCGGCATTGGAAACGGCAAGCGCCTGCTTGTCCGTGTTGACGGCAATAAACTCAACGCCCTGCGTACCGGCCTTGACCATTCTGTTGACAACATTGTTGCCCGCGCCGCCAATACCGATGACCTTGATACTGACAACATTCTCCGGACCGTCGGCTTTGAAATCCATAGCTTGTGCCTCCCATCTATTGATAACGCATGCGTTACAAAACATTTCAATTTCTCTACAGTCCGTATTTTATTACAGATCCTCTCCGGAGTCAAGGGTTTTTTTCATTTTCCGGAAAACTTTTGTAAACGTTTTGTAACTATCGCTCAGTTCGGGCTGAAATGTGCGGTGTTTCCGTCGCTCACATTGATTATTCCCACATCTCCGTCCAATAATTGCGACATGGCGGACACAAGCATACCGAATTTGTATTCCACGTTCGAGGAGTCCCCGAGCACGACCGTATATTTGTCCGCGTAGGTGAAGGTGACGCGGCGCGGATTGGAGAAATCGACGCGCCCGACCTGCCTGTACAGGCCGCGCTCCTCGAGCTGATAGAGCACCTCCGCGATGTAGGCGACGATGGTCTCGTCGCCGTCCGCGGTCTCCAGCGGCTCTCCGATCATCAGGGTGCCCGGGGAGATGCCGTCGATGGGGATCAGGCCCTGGAGCTCGTCGTCGTTGGCCTTGCCGAGCACCTTGCAGCTGTGGTCGATGGTCCACTTCTCCTCGCCCAGCACGATGTAGGCGAGCGCCTGGCTTTCGGAGACCGTGATGATGACCTTGTTCGGCAGGCTGCGCTCGACCGAGACCTCGTCGATATACGGGAGCTTTGCGAAGACGCGGCTGAGCGCGGCGAAGCGGTCGAAGAAGAAGAGGTTGTCGCCCTCCTCGATATCGATGGCGCGGATGATCTCCTCGTCGCTGTAGTGGCTGTTCCCCCGCACCTGAATGTCGGATACCCGGAAGAACACGCTCATCACGAAGATGACGGCCACGACGACGAGGAAGAACATGATCGGACCGCTCAGGGTGCTCAGCAGCTCCCGCAGATGAAAGCGCTGCTCGTCGTCGGTATTCGGTTTTCGTAAGGGGATCTTTCGTGCCATATCGGTTTCCTCTCAGCTGTCTGTGCGCCGGACCTCCGCTCCGAGGGCGGAGAGCACCCGGTCGAAGCGCTCATACCCGCGCGCGATATGTCCCTCGTCGCGGATGCGGGTCTCCCCCTCCGCGGCGAGACCGGCCACGAGCATCGCGGCGCCGCCGCGCAGATCCGTTGCCTCGAGCGCCGCGCCGTGCAGACGCGCAACGCCCCGGATCTCGGCGTTCTGACCGTCGAGCCGGATGTCCGCGCCGAGCTTTCTGAGCTCCGGGACCTGGCGGAAGCGGTTTTCAAAGATGGTTTCCCGGATTCGGGTCACGCCCTCCGCCCGGAGCAGCGCCGCCATCAGCACCGGCTGCGCGTCCGTCGGAAAGCCGGGATAGGGCTCGGTCGTGATCGGGCCGACCGCGCGCAGCCGCCCGTCCGAGCGGACGGTCAGGCAGCGCTGTTTTGTTATTATATCACAGCCCGCGTCTTTTAGGAAGTGGAGAACGGTAGAAAAATGCGCAGGCTCCGCGTCCGTCAGCTCGACCTCGCCCCCGGCGGCCGCGCAGGCGCAGGCGAGCGTCGCCGCGGCGATCCGGTCCGGCTGGACCGCAAAGCGGACGGGGCCGCCCGGGCGTCCGGGCGAGACGACGATGCGCCCGGTCCCCGCTCCGCGGACGCTGCCGCCCATCCTGTTGAGATAGTCTTGCAGCGCTCCGATCTCCGGCTCGCGCGCGGCCCCCTCGATCACGGTCTCGCCCTCCGCCGCGCAGGCGGCCAGCATGGCGTTTTCCGTCGCGCCGACGCTCGGAAAAGGGAGGCGTATCGTTGTTCCGCGAAGCTTTGCCGCGCGGCACAGGATCTCGCCGTCCTTCTCCTCCACCTCGGCGCCGAGCTGACGCAGCGCTTTCAGATGCAGGTCGATGGGGCGCTTTCCCAGCCGGCAGCCGCCCGGCGGGCTGAGTCTGACCTCCCCGCAGCGGGCGAGCAGCGCCCCCATAAAAATGACGGACGAGCGCATTTCGTGCATCAGGCTTTCGGGGACGCTGCTGTGAACCAGGCCGCGGGCGTCTATGTACAGGCGGTTCCCCTCCTGCTCCGCCCTGCACCCGAGATGGCGCAGGATACGCAGCGCGGCGTCGATGTCGCGCAGGCGCGGCACGTTTGTCAGCTCCGTCTCGCCCCCGGCAAGGACAGAAGCGGCCAGGATCGGGAGCGAGGCGTTTTTCGAGCCCTGTACCCGACAGGCGCCGTACAGCTTTTTCCCGCCACGGACGGTCCAAAAATCCATAGAAATAGCCCCCCGCATGTTCAAATCAATCCATCGTATGCGGGGGGCTGTTGTTTTGTTATTTGCAGAGACCCAGGATGGTCTCGACGATCCGGTCCGTCGCGTCGCGGACCGACAGGGCGCGCATGGCCCGCTGCATGCTCTCGAGCTTTTCGCTGTCTTCGAGCAGCGCCTTGACCCGCTCCAGCAGTGAGCGGGCGTCGAACTCGCCCTCGAGCAGGACCTCCGCGCCGCCGGCGGCCTCGAGGACCCGCGCGTTTTTCTCCTGATGGTTGTTCCTGCCCAGATAGCACAGCTCCGAAATGGTCGACGCGCCCGCGCGGCAGAGGATCAGATCGGCGGCGGCCATCAGCCGCGGCATGTCGTAGATGTACTCTCGGACCTCCACCCCGTTTTTCCCGTGGTCCGGAGCGAGCGCCTCCAGCTTCTCACTCAGTTCGCGGAAGTAGAGGCTCCCCGCCGCGTGGATCATGCGAAAGCCCTGCCTGCCGTCGAGCATCGGGATCAGCTCGCTCATCACGGCGTTCATGTGGCCCGCGCCCAAAGAGCCCCAGACCGAGACCACAAGCTTCTCGTCCGGTCCCAGTCCCAGCTCCCGCCGGGCGTCCTCGCGCGTGATGCGGTCGAACTCGCCGCGGACCGGGGTGCCGGTGGTCTGCACGCGCTCGCTGTGGCGGTAGTGCTTCCTGCTCTCCTCGAAGCCCACCATCACGCGGTCGACCCGCTCGGCAAGGAGCTTGGTCGTCAGTCCCGGCACGGCGTTGCTCTCGTGGACGAGCGTCGGGATGTGCAGCTCGTGCGCGGCCTCGAGCACGGGGAAGCAGACGTAGCCGCCCGTTCCGATCACCGCGTCCGGATGGAATTCCCGGATGATCCGCTTGGCCTCGCGCTGGGAGCGCAGCACATTCTTCATGGTGTCCAGATTGTGCGTCAGCGCCTCGAGGTCGTGGCCGCGCTTGAGGTAGGTCATATCCAGGCCGCGGATCTCGAAGCCCTCGCGGGGCACGAGCTTCATTTCCATCTTGCCGTTGACGCCGACGAACAGGAAGCGCGCGTCCGGCATCAGCTCCCGCAGCCGTCCGGCGACCGCGAGGGCGGGGTTGATATGTCCGGCGGTACCGCCGCAGACGAACAGGAAGTTCATGGTTCTTTTCTTCCTTTCTCTAATGCTCGGGGATGTCGCGCGAGGCGCTCAGGACGATCCCGAGCTCGAACAGCTGGATCAGCAGCGCGGTGCCGCCGTAGCTGAACAGCGGCAGGGAGATGCCCGTGCAGGGCACGAGGTTGGTCACCACCGCGACGTTCAGGAAGACCTGGATCGCCAGCAGCGAGGTGATCCCGGCCACGACCAGGAAGCTGAAGCGGCCGCGGCAGTGGAAAGCGATCCAGAAGCCGCGCAGGATCAGCAGGGCGAACAGGCACAGGATCAGCGCCGCGCCGATGAAGCCCAGCTCCTCGCACACGACGGAGAAGATGAAGTCGTTGTGCTCCTCGGGCAGATACAGGAACTTCTGTCTGCTCCCGCCGAGGCCGAGCCCGCTCAGCCCGCCGGAGCCGATCGTATACAGGGACTGCACGATCTGGTAGCCCCGGTCCGAGGTGTCGGAGAAGGGGTCGCGCCAGGTGTTGACGCGCGAGGACGCATAGGGGAAGAAGGTCAGCAGCACGGCCAGTCCCGCGCCGGCGGCGCCGAAGGCCCCGGCAAACCAGCCGAGCCTCACCCCGCCGAGGAAGAGCATCACCGCGCCGATGGCGAGCAGAATGACCGACGCGGAGAAGTGCGGCTCGAGCACGAGCAGCCCGACCAGCACGCCGAGGATCCCGGCGAAGGGCAGGATGCCCCAGCGGAAGGACCGCATCCTGCCGCGGAAGCGGCAGATCAGCACCGCGAAGCTCAAAATGACCGCGAGCTTTGCCAGCTCCGAGGGCTGGAGCGTGAGTCCCCCGATCCCCAGCCAGCGGCGCGAGCCGTTGGCCTTGACGCCGATCAGCGGGACGAGCATCAGCAGAAACACGGTCCCGAACAGGAAGGGGAAGGCGACGCGCCGGTAGAAGGCCATCGGCAGCCGGGACGCCAGCAGCATGGCCCCCACGCCGAGCAGCGCGAACACGAGCTGGCGCACGAAGTAATAGACGGCGTTTCCCCCGGTCACGTGCGCCGGATCGTACCAGGCGCGCGGGTAGCTGGCCGAGAGGACCATCACCACCCCCGCCGCGAGCAGCAGCATGGAGATCGTAAAAAAGGGCCCGTCAAAGGCCGGGCGCCGTCCGACGTTTTTCGCATCAGAAAGGCCGGTGAGGCGGGCGCCGTCATAACGCATGCTCCCACCTCCCCGACCTCAGGTCCTTTTTCAGGGGTAACGATGATATACCCCTATAAAGGATATGATCGCCATCAGCAGAGATATTCCGGTAAACAGAGCGAACAGCTCTTTTTCCGTCCATTTTTTTCCGGTCCAGCCGCCCTTTTCCAGATGATGGTGGAAGGGGGCCATTTTAAAGACGCGCTTGCCGTGGGTGAGCTTGAAATACGTGACCTGAATGATGTCGGAGAGCGTCTCGATAATAAAGAGGAAGCCCAGCGTGATCAGGATCAGGGGCATGTCGAAGGCGAAGGCAAGCGCCGCGATCGCGCCGCCGAGGAAGAGCGAGCCCGTGTCGCCCATGAAGCACTTGGCGGGGTTGAAGTTGTAGATCAGAAAGCCCAGCAGGCCGCCGACCATACCGGAGGCGAAGATCCCGAGCTCCTGGAAGCGCGGTCCCCACAGGAGGGCGACGGCGACGAAGAACAGGAACACCGGCAGCGAGGTCCCGGTAGCCAGGCCGTCCACCCCGTCGGTGATGTTGACGGCGTTGACCGTACCGACGATAACGAAGGCGGCGAAGATGAAGAACAGCCATTCGGGCATGTAGACGATGCGCTGCGAAAACGGGAGATACAGGTGGGTGTGCACGAAGCCGGTCTGGCGCATGATCAGGATGAACACCAGCGCCGCGGCGAGCTGAAGCAGGAACTTGGCTCTGGTGGACAGGCCCATGTTCTCTTTTTTCTTGAGCTTTTCCCAGTCGTCCAGAAAGCCGATCGCGCCGAACACCAGGGCGAACAGCAGCACGAAGATATGCTCGAAGCGTCCGTGGAGCATGCCGTCCGCGCCGACGGTCAGGCAGCAGAGCGTCACGGCGAGGATGAACATCACGCCGCCCATGGTGGGGGTGCCGCTCTTGCTCTTATGCCATTCCACTTCGCTCTTGATCTCCTGCCCCAGCTTCTGTCTGCGCAGCCAGGGGACGTAGTATTTCCCGAAGGCGCTGGCGAACAGAAAAGCCAGGACGAAGGAAGTTATCAGCTTGATCGTCATAGGGTTCTCCCGGTTTCAGGGACGGTCAACGTCCTTGTTTTCGTTTCTGCAGATGCTCCGCGACGATTTCGCGCTCATCCATATGGTGCTTTTCATGGCCGACGATCTGGTAGTCCTCGTGGCCTTTCCCGGCAAGCAATATTACATCACCCGGACCCGCGTTGTCAATAGCCCAACAGATCGCTTCGATCCTGTCGCAGATGACCTTGGAGGCGGCGCGCCCTTTTTTGAGGCCCGGCACGATCTCGTTGATGATCGCCATCGGCTCCTCGGTGCGCGGGTTGTCGCTGGTCACGATGACGAGGTCGGCGTTCTGCGCGGCGATCGCGCCCATGATGGGCCGCTTGACGCGGTCCCGGTCGCCGCCGCAGCCGAAGAGCACCGTGAGCCGTCCCTTCGTCACGGGCCGGAGGGTCTTGAGCGCCTTTTCCAGCGCGTCCGGCTTGTGGGAGTAATCGATGAGGATGCTGTAATCCCCGTCCGTGGGGACGGACTCCATCCGCCCCTTGACGCCCTTTGCCGACGCGAGGCCCTCGGCGCAGTCTTGCAGGGACAGGCCGAGACACAGGCCTGCCGCCGTCACGCTCAGCGCGTTGTACACCGAGAACATCCCCGGGATCGCGAGCTTCGTCAGCGCAAGCTCCCCGGCGCTGACCGCCGCGAAGCGCACGCCGGAGGCCGTGAGCCGGATGTCCTTGGCCACGAGGTCCGCGCCGTTGTCCTTCGCCGAATAGGTGAAGATCGGGCACTTCGCGCCCTCGGCCATAAAGGCCGCGCGCCCGTCGTCGGCGTTGATGCAGCCGACGCGGCACTGGGAGAAGATCTTCCGCTTGGCCTCGGCGTAGGCCTCCATGGTCCCGTGCAGGTCCAGATGGTCCTGCGAGAGATTGGTGAACACGGCCACGTCAAAGGTGATGCCCGCCACGCGTTCGAGCGTCAGCGAGTGGGAGGAGACCTCCATCACCACATGGGTACAGCCCGCGTCGGCCATCCGGCGAAAGAGCCTGTGCAGCTCGTAGCTCTCGGGCGTGGTGTGCTCGGTGTGGAGAAGCTCGTCGCCGATCATGTTGCCGTTGGTCCCGATCAGACCCACCTTGGCGCCGAGCTGACTTTCCAGCACATGCTTGAGGATCTGGGTCGAGCTGGTCTTGCCGCTGGTCCCGGTAAAGCCGATGACCTTCATCTCCCCGGCGGGGTTGCCGAAGAAGTCGCGGCTGACGATGGCGAGCCCGCAGCGGCAGTCTGCGACTCTTGCGAACGGCGTCCCGTCCGCGGGCGCGTCCTCGCACAGCACGGCTGCGGCGCCGTTGGCGACCGCCTTGGGGATGAAGCGGTGCCCGTCGGCCTCAAAGCCCTTGATGGCGACGAAGAGATCCCCCGGCTGCGTATTGCGCGAATCGTAGCTGATGCCGGTGATCTCGGTCTCCGGATCGGCGCAGAGCTCCAGCACCGGAATGTTCTCCAGCAGTTTCCCCAGCTTCATGTCAGTTCCCCCTTTTCCACTCTGTCAGTATGATCAGTATTTTCCCAGCATGGTCTCGTCCTGATCGACCAGCGTCACCTCGAGCACGGTCCCGTGCTCGGCGAGCGCTCCGGCGGGCAGGCTCTGTGCGCTGACGGTCCGTTCGCCGCCGAGCGCGCTTCTGGTGTTCAGATATAATCCGTAGTAGGAAAGCACATCGCGCGCTTCCTCGTAGCTCAAGCCGGTCAGCTCCGGCACGCACTCGCTCTCCGGCGAGATGTCCGCGCCGAGGTAGAGGATGATCTCGGTCCCCTCCGCGATCTCGCTTCCCGCCGCGGGGAGCTGATCGGTGACCGTGTCGCCGTCCCCGATGGTCCGGAAGCGCAGCCCCGCCTCCCTGACGCGCTTTGCCGCGTCGGTAAGCGGCAGGCCGGCGCAGGCGGGCATATGGGCCTCCACGGCGCCGCCGCTGCCCGGCGCGACGCCCAGATAGGGCAGGATATCCGCCAGCATCCGTCCGACGACGGGCGCGGCCATCTGGCCGCCGCTGACGTAGACCCCGGATTTGTCCGAGGGCGTGTCGAGAAACACCAGCAGTACGATCTTCGGATCGTCCGCCGGGGCGAAGCCGATGAAGGAGACGATATACTCCTTCTGGCCGGTCCTGGCCTCGAGACTGACCTTCTCGCTGGTCCCCGTCTTCCCGCCGATGCGGTAGCCGGTGACGGCGGCGTTGCGGCCGGTCCCCTCCTTCGGGTCGCCGACCACCTGCTCGAGGATGGCGCGCACCTGCCGGCTGGTGTTCTCGCTGATGACCTGCCGCACGACATGGGGCTCGCGGTTCATGGCGACGGTGCCGTCCGGCGCGACGATCTGCCGCACGACATAGGGCTCCATCAGGTAGCCGCCGTTGACGCAGGCGCTGACGGCGCATACGAGCTGCAGCGGCGTGATGGTAAAGGTCTGGCCGAAGGAGGCCGCGGCGAGCTGGGAGAGGTTTTTCTTTGAACAGAAGGTGTTGCGGCTCCACCAGATGCTCCCGCTCTCCCCCGCGAGATCCACGCCCGTGCGGGCGCTGAGGCTCGCGTCCGGGTCGTCGGAGAGCTTCAGGAAGCCGAAGGCCTCGCAGTAGTCGTAAAAGCGCTCCGCGCCGACGCGCAGACCGATGTTGACGAAGGCGGCGTTGCAGGAGTGCTGCACCGCCTGCGTCAGGCTCTGGCTGCCGTGTCCGCCGCTCTTCCAGCAGCGGATGGGGTTCGTGCGGCCCGTCACGCTGACGCTGCCGCCGCAGTAAAAGCTGTCCGTAAGGCTGACCTTGCCCTCCTCGAGGGCCATGGCCAGCGTAATGATCTTGAAGGTGGAGCCCGGCTCGTAGGTGTCCGACAGGGCCTTGTTGCGCCACTGTCTGGTCTGGGCCTCCCGGATGCGCTGTGCGCGTTCCTCCTCGCTCTGCGCCTCGTCGGCCTGCTCCCGCGCGCGCTCCCCGATCGAAAGAAAGTCGTTCGGATCGTAATCGTCCAGAGAAGCCATGGCGAGGATCGCGCCGGTTTTCGGGTCCATGGCGATCGCGCCCGCGCCGTTGACGGCGTCGTAGTCCAGCGCCGCCTGCCGCAGATGCTTTTCCACATAATACTGCACCGTGGCGTCGAGCGTCAAGACAATGTCGCTGCCTTCCTCTCCCGCCCGGTAGTCCTCATAGCGCGAGAACAGCAGCTCGCTGCCGTAGGCGTTGGTCGCCCGGAGCGAGCGGGCGGCCGTACCGGCGAGGACCTCGTCGTACCGCGCCTCGATCCCCTCGAGGCCGACGTTGTCCGTGCCGACGAAGCCGAGCAGGTGGCAGGCCAGACGGGAGTTGGGATAATAGCGCTTGGTGTCCGCCTCGAGGCGCACGCCCTTCAGGCCGTGCTCGGCCTTGAAGGCCCGGACCCGGTCCGCCTGTTCGCGTTCGAGCTTGCGGGCGGCGGTGACATACCAGCTCCCCTTGCGCCCGGTCTTTTCGTAGAGGTCGTCCGGGTCGGTCCCCAGGATCTCGGCCAGGCCCCGGGCGATCAGCTCGCGGTCCTCTCCGTCGGCCTCGATCTCCATCGGGCTGAGATAGACGTTCTCAACCGTCGCGCTGACGGCCAGCGGGTTGCCGTTGGTGTCGGTGATCGACCCGCGCGCCGCGGCGCCCTTCGTCTCGCGGAGCTGCTGTTCGAGTGCAAGCGACTCATAAAAATCGTGCTGGCTGATCTGCAGGCGGTAGAGCCGCGCCAGCAGTACGGCCAGCATTCCGATCCCGAACAGCGCGGCCAGCGCCGCGCCGCGCCGGAGCATCTGCCGGCTCAGACGGACGGCCTGCGCGCCGTCCCCGTTTTCCTGTTTCATGGTCCGCCCCCGCGTGAAGAATCTTCTTCATTCTATTCGGAGGCCCATAGTCTTATCCCAGATACTCGATCTCTATCAGCTGCCCCTGCGTCGGATGCTGCATGCCGAAGCGCGTGACGGCGGTCTCCTCCAGCTCTTCAAGCGTCGGGCTGCTCTCCAGCCGGATCGTCAGGAGCTTCCCCTCGTCCTGCGCCAGGCGGATCGCCGACTCCAGAGAGTCGATCTGCTCCTGCAAGCGCACGAGGCGGATCTGCCAGAACAGGCCAAGCACCAGCATCAGAGCCGAAAAGCTCAGGCACACGAAGCGGAACAGACGCTCCGCCCGTTCTTCCGGGTTTTTCATACCCGTTCGGCCACGCGCAGCTTGGCGCTGCGCGCCCTCGGATTCGCCGCGAGCTCTTCGGGGCCCGGCACGATGGGCTTGCGGCTGACGCTCCGGAGCGTGCGCACGAAGCCGCAGGTGCAGACCGGCGCCTCCCGCGGGCAGGTGCAGCCGTTCTCCCGCGCCTGAATGGCGTTCTTGACGATGCGGTCCTCGAGCGAGTGAAAGCTGATCACGCACAGTCTCCCGCCGGGCCTCAGCTTGTCCGGCGCCGTATCCATCATGGCGGACACCGCGCCGAGCTCGTCGTTGACGGCGATGCGGATGGCCTGGAACGTGCGCTTGGCCGGGTGCTGCTTCTCCCGCAGCGCGGGAGCGGGCATGGCGGAGCGGATCACGTCCACCAGCTCGAGCGTCGTTTCGATCGGACGTTCCTCTCTCCGTTTGAGGATCGCCGCGGTGATGCGTCTTGCGTAGCGCTCCTCGCCGTAATCCCACAGGATGCGGTTGAGCCTTGATTCGTCCCAGGAGTTGACCACCTCGTACGCGCTGAGGCCGGCTCCGGCGTCCATGCGCATGTCGAGCCGCGCGTCCTCCATATAGGAAAAGCCCCGTTCGGCCTCGTCAAGCTGCGGCGAGGAGACCCCCAGATCGAACAGCATCCCGTCGACGCTCCCGATCCCGAGCGAGTCGAGGATCGCCGCCGCGTCGGCGAAGTTCCCGTGCACGAGCGTCACGCGCTCCGCAAAAGGCGCAAGACGCCTGCCGGCTCTTTCGATGGCCGTGGCGTCCCGGTCGATGCCGACGAGGCGGCCGGTGCTGAGCCGGGAGGCGATCTCGTACGAGTGACCTCCCATGCCGAGCGTTCCGTCCAGATAGATTCCGTCGGGCCTGATATTCAGATTGTCGATGCATTCCCTGAGCAGGACCGACACATGCCGCGGCGTCTGCTCCAAAGCGTTCTGCGTCAAAACTCCAGTTCCTCCATGACCGCCGCGATATTCTCCGGCGTGGTCTCCTCGCGGAACACGCTCTCCCAGGCCTCACTGTCCCAGAGCTCGGCGTGGTTGTTGCAGCCGACGACCGTCACGTTCTTGACGAAGCCCGCGTACTCGCGCAGGTTCTGCGGGATCAGCGTCCTGCCCTGCGCGTCCAGCTCGCAGCGGGCCGCATGGGCAAAGAGCGGACGCATCTTCCGCTGCTTGACATACGGCATGGCGCTGACGCGCTCAGACAAATTTTTCCAGCTCTCGGCGCTGTAGGCGCAGAGGCAGCGATCCATCGAAATCGTGATAAAAAACACCTCGCCCAGCTCGTCCCGGAGCTTGGCGGGTATAAACAGCCTTCCCTTGCTGTCAAGAGAATGCTGGTATTCCCCTGTCATATGCGTGTCCCCCCATGTGTGGGCAAACCACCCATTTTGCCCCACTTTTAACCACTTCCGATTTTATTATAGGGGAGCCAATTGGAAAAAGCAAGCGAAACTTTTTGTTATATTTTGACTTTTTCTTGCACGTTTTTGCTGAAAAAAGTTCACACTATTTCTGGTGGTCGCTGTGGGAGAACGGTCCACATCTTGTGTTTTCGCGTTCACGTTTCCTCCTGTGCTCTCCCGCCGCGGCGCGCCTTTCTTCTCCGGCTTCGGATGGGAAAACAGGGCTCCCGGCGTCACGTTCCGGCGTCGGAAAAGGGTCTTGTCATTTTTTCTGTCATACGGTAAAATCAACTTCATTCAGGCGCCGCGTCAACAGGAGGAACGATCATGGCAATTTTGAACGGGCATCGGGACCGGACGGCGAAAGCGGCAGGGACGCGGTCTCTGTTTCATCCTCTCACCTGCCTTCTTGTCACCGTGCTGTATCTCGAGCTCTTGCTCCGGGCCTCCTGCTCGCTTCCCCTCCTGTTCGACGGACTGCCCGGCGCGCTCTGCTGCGCCTTTGCCTGTGCCTCCGTCGCTGCCCTGATCTGTTTCCTGCCCCGCGGGGCGCGGGCCTCCCGCGTCCTCTGCCTTGTCTGGATGGAGCTTTTCACGCTCTGGTATCTGATCGCCTTTTTCATGGACAACTCCTATGGGGTCTTCATGAGTCCCGCCATCATCGCCCGGGAGACCGGAGACGTCTTTGCCGATTTCGGCAGCAGCGTTGTCAGCGCCGTCGTCCACGGCCTGCCCATGATCCTGCTCTATCACATTCCGGTCCTGCTCTTTTCGCTGCTTTGCCGGCTTCTCCCCCCGGGCGCGCCGAGACGACGCCGCGCGCTGCTGCTCTGCGCCGTGCTGACCGTCGTGTTTTCCTTCGCCTCCTATGGGCTTCACAACCGCAGCGCGGAGCTGCGCGCAAACGATCGGGCGCGCCGCAGCTATGACAGCGCCGTGCGCAGCTTCGGTCTCATGACCGCGCTGACGCGCGAGGCGGCCGCTCCCCTCCGCTCGGAAAAAACGGACTTTGTCGTGGAGCCCCCGGCCGAAACGGCGCCTCCTGCCGCGCCCGCAGCGGAAACGGAGATCGCCGCTCCCGACGCGCCGGAGCCCGCCTCTCCCGAGCCGGAGAGAGACACAGGACCGAACGTCATGGATCTGGATTTCACCCGGGCGACCCGGCCAGCGCAGGTCGTCGCCCTCTCCGAGTATATCCAGACCCGGCAGCCCACCATGAAAAACGAGTACACCGGCATCTTTGCCGGGAAGAACCTGATCCTCATCACGGCGGAGGCGTTTACGAAGGAGGTCATCGACCCCGAACGTACGCCGGCGCTGTACCGGCTGGCCAGCCGCGGCATCGTGTTCGAGGACTTCTACCAGCCCTCCTGGGGCGGCGGCACCTCGACCGGCGAGTACTCCTGGCTGACGGGCCTCGCGCCGACGGACCCGCTGGACATGATGAACTCGCTCGACAACAACCTGTATTTTACCATGGGCAACCAGCTGCAGCGCCTCGGCTATTTCAGCCGCGCCTACCACAACGGCAGATACGCGTATTACAACCGCAACACGACGCATCAGAACCTCGGTTATGCGGAGTACTACGGTCTCGGCAACGGGCTGGAGGAGGGGCTCACCAAGGGGCTGGCCCCCGGCAGCGATCTGGAAATGATCGAATACACGCTTCCCCAGTATCTCGATCACCGGCCCTTCAGCGTGTACTACATGACGATCAGCGGTCATGCGGGCTACAGCTTTTCCGGAAACGACATGTCCGAAAAGAACCGGGCGGTCACCGAGGATCTTCCGAACTCGGAGACGGTCAACGCCTATCTGGCCTGCAACATGGAGCTGGAGTACGCCATGGAGAGTCTCCTGCGGAGTCTGGAAGAAGCGGGCGTCGCAGACGATACCGTGATCGCGATGGTGCCGGATCATTACCCCTACGGGCTCAGCCCGAGCGCGGCATGGGGCAATTATTACGACGAGCTGGCGGAGCTCTACGGCTACATCCCCGACACGAAATGGAAGCGCGATCACAACGCGGCGATCATCTGGTGCGGCTCTCTGGAGACGCGGGACGAGCCGATCCGCGTCAGCGGCCCGGTATCGAGTCTCGACATCCTTCCGACGCTCTCCAATCTCTTCGGTCTGGAATACGACTCCCGCCTGCTGGCGGGCAGCGACGTGTTCGGCGGGGCCGAGCGCCTGGTGTTCTGGAACAATCAAAGCTGGATCACGGAGGAAGGCAGCTTCGATGCGGGCACAAGCACCTTCACGCCCGCCCCCGGCAGGGAAACGGACAAAGACTATGTGAAGCGTATCCGCGCCGAGGTCCTCAACCGCATCAACCTCTCCTGGGTCATCTCGGAGTACGACTACTACGGCCAGCTCTTCGGCCCGGACCCCGAGACGGGAAAGAAGTAACAGCGCCTTTCCGGGCGCAAAAACAGCGCATCCGCGTTTTTCTGCGGATGCGCTGTTGTTTTCGCTTTGCTGCGTTACGCTTCCTCTTCCCTGTCGATGCGCTGCACCTTGGAGGAGATGGGATCGGGACGGCCCTGCGGCGCCTGACGCTGCGCGGCGTTCTTGGGCTGCTGCCGCGGCGGCTGGCTCTGCCGGGCGGGCTGCGTCTGCTGCTGAGGCTGCGGCTGCTGCACGATCCCGCCGCCGAGCGACTGGAAGGAGCTCTGCGCCCTGCGTATGGTCTCGAGGGCCTCGCTCATGCTCTGCTCGCTCTGGCGCATCAGCTCGTCCACGTACTCGCTGGCGACGCGCTTGAGCTCCTTGGACTTGGCCTCGGCGGAGGCGATCATCTCGCTGCTGCGGGCACGCGCCACGCGCACGACCTCCTGCTCCTCGATCATGGCGTGGGCCTGTTCCTCGGCGTTTTTGCGCAGGGCCTCGGCCTCGCGCTTGGCGTTGCCGATAAACTCGTCGCGGGCGGAGACGAGGCGCTGGGCCTCGGCAATGGCGGTCGGCAGATTGGCCTTGATCTCATTGATGATCTCGACGGCCTTTTCCCGTTCGATGATGCACTTGTCGTTGCCGAGCGGGACGCTCCATGCCTCGGTGACCATGCCGTACAGGACGTCCAGCAGTTCGATGATATCGTTGTTTGGCATAGGATCAAGCCCTCCGGATCGTTGCTTTTTCTTCGATGAAGCCGATCAGCTCATCCGGGACGAGGCCCTTGAGATCGGCGCCGTAGCGGGCCATCTCGCGGACGATGGAGGAGCTGAGGAAGGTGTACTTCCGGTCGGCGGTGAGGAACATGGTCTCGAGGCAGGGATTGATGCGCTTGTTGACCAGGTCCATCTGGAACTCGTAGTCGAAATCCGAGGCGGCGCGCAGTCCCTTGATGAGGACGGGGTTCTCGTACTTCCGGACAAACTCGGCCAGAAGGATGCCGCAGGAGTCGACGCTGACGTTCGGGTACTTGGCGACGGCCCTGCGGACCATGTCGATCTTCTCCTCATTGGTGAACATCGGCGAGGTCTTTTCGGAGTTGACGGTCACGCACACGACGACCTGATCGAAGATCGCCGCGGCCCGGCGGATGATGTTCAGGTGTCCGAGCGTGATCGGATCGAAGCTGCCGGGGCAGATGGCTGTCCTCATTCCTGCGTCTCCTTCACGTAAAGGCAGAGCTTTACTTTTCCGTAGCGGTACTCCTTCTTCTTCCGGTACGGGGGCCGCATCTCCGGAAGCGGGGTCTCGCGCCGCGATTCGCATAATATTATACCACCATCCGACAAGTTGTCAACCGAATTGATCCTTTCGAGCACGGGCGCGTACAGCCCCGCGTCGTAGGGCGGATCGAGGAAAATCAGGTCGAACTTCCCGCCCTGCCGCAGGTAGTCCAGCGCGTCCTGCTGCAAAACGGGGGCCGAGAAGCCACAGGCTTTGAGGTTTTCGCGGATGATCTTCACGGCCTCGCGGCTCTGGTCGATGAACACGGCCTCACGCGCGCCGCGGCTGAGACACTCGATGCCGAGCTGGCCGGTGCCCGCGAAGAGGTCGAGCACGCGCCGCCCCTCGATATCGAACTGGAGGATGTTGAAAACGGACTCCTTGACGTTGTCGGTCGTGGGCCGGATATCCATGCCCTCGGGCGTTTTCAGTCTTCTGCCCCGGGCAGAGCCGGTGATGACGCGCATGCGTTGTTCTCCCCCTCCGGATGAAAGTGATCGTACACGGCGCGGGCGGTGTTTTTCGGCACCGCCTGCGCGAGCTGTTCGACGCTCGCCTCGCGCACGGCTTTGAGCGATTTGAACGCCTTGATGAGATCGGCCCTGCGCTTGGCGCCGACGCCCGGGATCTCGTCGAGCTTGGACGCGAAGCCCTCGCTGCGCAGCGAGCGCTGGTATTCGATCGCGAAGCGGTGCGTCTCCTCCTGGATGCGTCCCACGAGGGCGAAGACCGCCTGATTGCCCTGAATGCCGATCTCCCGCCCGGTGGAATCGATCAGCGCCCGGGTGCGGTGGCGGTCGTCCTTGACCATGCCGAACACCGGGACCGACAGCCCCAGTTCTCCGAGCGCCCGCTCGGCGGAGGCCGCGTGGGCGTCGCCGCCGTCGATCAGCAGCAGGTCGGGCAGGGACGTGAACTTCTCGTCTCCGTCCTTCGCGCGCGCAAAGCGGCGGAGCACCGCCTGATGCATGCTGGCGTAGTCGTCGGGGCCGTCGAGATCGCGGATGCGGAACTTCCGGTAGTCGCGCTTGAGCGGCTTGCCGTCGACGTGCACGGTCATGGCCGCGACGATGCCGTCCGCGCCGAGGTTGGAGATGTCGAAGGCTTCGATGCGCCGCGGAAAGGCGTCGAGCTCCAGCGCCTTCTGGAGCCATTCCAGCGTCTTGCTCCGCCGCTGGGCGGCGGTGGTGCGGCGCAGGATCTCCTCGCGCGCGTTGAGCTGCGCGCTCTCGATCAGGCGCAGGCGCTCGCCGCGCTTCGGCGTCTCGATATAGACGCGCCTGCCGGCGTATTCGCTCAGCAGGGCTTCGAGCTCCTGCGCGTCCTCGGGCTCGGTCGGCAGCAGGATGGACCTCGGCCAGCCGCCGCGGTGCGCGCCGTAGTACTGGCGCACGAGCCCGGACAGGGCCTCGCCGTCGTCCTCGAGCGGCTCGTCCATCATCTCCGCGTCCTTGCCGACCAGATTCCCGTCCACAAAATGCAGCACCGCAAAGCAGCTTTTTGCTCCGCGCGCGAAGCCGACGGCGTCGGTATCGGCGAAGGCCGTGGCGATGACGCGCTGCCGGTTCTCGAGGCTCTCAATGGCCCGCATCCGGTCGCGCAGCTCGGCGGCCCGCTCGAAGCGAAGCTCCCCGGCGGCCTGCTCCATGCTCTCTTTGAGCTGTCCGATCAGTTCGCGGCTCCTGCCGTCGAGGATGAGGGCTGCCTGCTCCATGCGGCGGCGGTAATCCTTCGCGTCGCTGTCCTTCAGACACCAGCCCGCGCAGGCGCCCATGTGATAGTTGAGGCAGGGCCTCTCCTTCCCGATATCGCGCGGGAAGCGGCGGGTGCAGTCCGGCAGCAGCAGGGCTCTGGAGACGGTGGTGATGATGTCCCGCGTCTGGCTCCGCCCGCCGAAGGGGCCGAAGTACTTCGCGCCGTCCTGTCCCGCGCGGCTGACCAGACGCATGACCGGGTACTCCTCGCGCAGGTCGAGGCGGATAAAGGGATAGCCCTTGTCGTCCTTGAGCAGGATGTTGTAATGCGGCTTGTGCTGCTTGATCAGGGAGTTTTCGAGCACGAGCGCTTCAAACTCGCTGGCGGCGACGATGACGTTGAAGTCGCGCACCTTGTCGACCATGGCGGCGACCTTGGGCAGGTGCTCGCCGTGGAAGTAGCTGCTGACGCGGTTTTTGAGCCTCTTGGCCTTCCCCACATAGATGACCTGCCCCTGCTCGTCGAGCATGATGTACACGCCCGGCAGCAGCGGCAGTCGGTTGGCTTTGTCTCTGAGATTGTCGAGCACGGGATTGGCCATTTCTCAGCTCTCCTGTCGTTTCTCCTGTTTCTCCTGTCCGAAGATGCTCCACACGGTGATGGAGACGATGACGATGACCGCGCCGATGAGCGCGAAGACGCCCGGCTTCTCCCCGTCGAAGATCGCCACCCACACGGGGTTCAGAAGCGGCTCGACCGCGCCGAGCAGGCAGCAGGCCAGCGGCGGGCAGTACTCGCTCGCCTTGACGTAGAGCACATAGGACAGGCCGAGCTGGAACACGCCGAGGATCAGGATCGAGATCACCGCCGTGCCCGTGATCTCCGGCTTCGTGATCAGAAAGACCGGAAAGCCGACGAGGAAGGTGAGGATCTGGCCGTTGAGGATGCCGGAGAAGCGCTCCTCCGCCTTGAGCTCTCCGACCGCGACGAACATACCCGCCATGAACATGCCCGCGGCGATGGCGACGAAGTTGCCGAGGATGTAGCCCGGTTTGAGCTGGTCGAGGAAAAACAGCGCGATGCCCGCGAGCGTCAGCACCACGACCGCAAGATCCCATTTGCGCACGGGTTTTTTGAAGATCAGCGCCGAATAGATCACGATAAAGACCGGCGAGGTGAATTGCAGCACGATGGCGTTGGCGGAGGTCGTCAGCTTGTTGGCCGTGACGAAGCACAGGTAGGTGCAGCCGGAAAAGAAGCCGGCGATCAGGGTTTTTCGGTTGAGGACGTAGCGGTAGCCCATCACGCGCATGCTGATGTAGATCGTGATGCCGGCTACCAGGCTGCGCATCCCGGCCACGGCAAAGCCGTTCCAGGGGATGAGCTTGATGAAGATGCCCGCGATGCTCCACAGCGCGGCGCACAGCAGCATTTGCAGGGTTGCGGTTCTTTCTTTTGTCATGTCGATCTTCACCTGAATCAGTCTTGATTGCCCGCGGCTTTTGCCAGTGGCTTGAAAGAATGGACGTACTGCTCCCAGTTTCCCAGTCTCCCGGGAAAATGAGGCGCTGTCTTCTGCAGCGTCTGGCTGTCGTCAAGCCGTATTCCCGCAAGCTCCTGCAGCGCGGCCACAGTCTCTTCATCCGGTGTTTCCGCGTCGAGCAGGATCGTTCGTACCTTGTTGTTTTCGCAATAGCAGAGAAGGTTCGGCTCCGGGAAGCGCGGTGCGAACACCTGATCTGTGCCGTAGCGCAGCCTGTTTCCGAGATCGGCGAGGCAGCGGTTTTCTTTCCAGTTCCAGATCTCCACCGCCCAGAAGGATTTCTTTCCCTCCTCCAGATTGGACACGGTCTGGGAGAAGGAGACGGCGCACAGCCAGCCCTCCGGGCTCACCGCGAGGCCGTTTGCGACATTGTCGCCGTGTTCGAGCTCAACAACCGCGGCAGGCTCCGTCTGCCCGTCGAGATAGATCAGTACGACGTTCCCGGGTACGAGCACGGCGAAGCCGCCGTCAAAGCTGCACGCGCTTACGATTTCTCCGTCCTCGCTGTATTCCCGGGGCGGTGTATAACCTCTCAGATCCGGCCGCCTTTCCAGATCAACAGCCAGCATCTTCTGCGTGTAGGTCTGCTCCGTATCGCAGCGGAAGCCAACCGCATCATAGAGAAGGGTTTTCTCCTTCGTTTTCAGCAGGATCTGATCCTCCTGTGTTACGGAGGCGCTTTCAATGTCATGGATATACAGAGGAGCTGCGGCAGTGCCGAGCTCGTTGGAATTGAGCATCTGCAGGACGCCGGTATCTGCCCACAGAAGATAGTTCCCTGTATTGTCAAAGCATAAACTTCTGTAGGCAAAACGGGGTTCCTCCGCGCTTTCTCCGCGCAGGATGCCGTAATTGCTGAACGCACTCACAATATTTCCGCGCGTGCCTCTGCTCCATCGGGATGCCGTGACGACCGCATACCCCTCGAAAGCGGGGCTCAGTGCGATATCCTGGACATAGGAGCTGAAAGTCTTCCGGGAATCCCACACCCCGTTTTTCGGCGTAAGCGCCATGACCGTGTCAAAATAGCGAACGACAAATCCGGCCCCCGGACATGACCAGATACCGGGTCTGCACGGGCCGAGCTCCATGTCCGCCTTCGGCAGACCGGGCTTACAGCCGTTTTCCAGAAATGCCAGCTCCTCGGCGGCGTAAGGATAGCCGGGAAGAAAAACGTCCGCCCTGTTATTAAAGAGATCCTCTTTTTCCAGATCATATACATGAGAAAGCGTGCATGTATGGAATCCCGCCTTCTTCGGGTCGCCGTCTCCCCAGAAGAACGCCGCGTATTTCCCCTCCTGCAAAACGATCGTCGCGCTGTCCTCTGTCATGATCGCGGCGGCGCGCAGCCGACCCGGATCGGAACGGTATTCCTGCGATACGCGCGCAAGCGCATAATACGCATCCGTTTCGGAAAGCCACACGCAGACCGTGTTTTCCCCCGCGAAAGCAAAAACGCCGTGTCCCGTCTCCGGCCAGGAGATCATCGTCATATTTTCCGCCAGAAATGCGGGCGGCATAACGGGATCCTTTTTCTCTTCTTCGGTTTCCCCGATCTCGTACAGCCAGGCCTGCCTCTGCAGCTGGACAAGTGCGCCGACCTGTGCCATCTTGTTCTCCGGGTCCTCGCTGAGCGCCTTCGCGAAGTACGCCATCGCTTCCTCTCCGTCTCCCGCGGAGCTGGCGCGAAGTCCGGCCTCCACGTGGCCGAGGACCATCTGACGGAAGATTTGCCTTTCTGAGGAGGAGACGCGCAGATACGCCGTTCCGATCACCCCAAGCAGCAGCAGCAGGAGTGCAAAGCACCCGCTCAGGATCCAGGCTGTCAATCGCCTGCGCCGCCTGTACTGCCGCCGGTAGAGGTCATCAAAGCCGACGCCCAGCATCGGCGCCGCCAGACGAAGGAACTCCGTCCGCAATCTCTTCTTCTGTTCCCGGGCACTGCCCGCGCGGATGTCGGCGCAGACCGGCTCCACCTCGACTATAACCCGTCTCTCGCCGCCGGACGGTTCGGACACGGTCCGTTCCTCGCAGCGCAGCTCCTCCGGGAAGACCTCCTCCGGTTCGCCGGAGACGAGGACGGGAAGCACTTCCCGGATGCTGCCGCCGTGCGCCTCCTTGAAGCGCCGCAGCTCCTCCATGCACCACTTTGAATCCTTCGTCTTCTCAGACAGGATCAGGATCAGATAATCCGAATCCAGCAGCGCTTCCTCCAGCGCGCGGTCCAGATCGCGGCTTGCCGGCAGCTCGGACGTGTCCCGAAAGATCCGGCCGATCCGCTTTCCGTCCGCGACGCCCTTCGGCTGACGGTAGTTTTCCAGAAGGCTCTGCAGCTGCTCTGCGGCTCTCTGATCGTTTTCAAGGTGACGATAGGAAATAAATGCGCTGTAGTGATTTCTGGTCTCCATCCGTTCGCCTCATTCCGTGCATCCATGTCGTGCCGCAACGCGTATGCGGACCGGGCCCGCGTAATCCGGGGATACAAGAAAAAGGGGCGTGTGCATCCGCACGCGCCCCTGCCTCAGTATCGGATTACTCGGAGAAGTCAGAGTCGATCAGTTCCGAGAGCGTCGCAATAGCCTCTTCCTCGTCGGTGCCGTCGGCAATGATGGTAATGGCAGTGCCCTTCACGATTCCGAGGGAAAGAACGCCCAGAAGGCTCTTGGCATTCACACGTCTCTCTTCCTTCTCGACCCAGATGCTGCTCTTGAACTCATTGGCCTTCTGAATGAAGAAAGTCGCGGGTCTGGCATGGAGACCTACCTGATTGTTGATGACTACCTCTTTGGTTATCATACTTGCCACCCCTTAAACATCCATATAGGAATTTGTGATCTTATTTTATCAAACTCTCCCGCAATCGTCAACAGGTTTCGACTGATTCGTGATATTCCACATGATTTATCTTCCGGAAAATGGCTTTTTATTTCAGTTCGACCACGGTCACGCCGCTCTCTCCCTCGCCGTAGCGGCCGAGGCGGAAGCTTTTGACGGCCTTGTTTTTTCTGAGCATCTGCTGCACGGCGGCGCGCAGCGCGCCGGTCCCTTTCCCGTGGATGACGGTCACGGTCTTGAGCTTCGCCATCACCGCGCTGTCGAGGTAGCGTTCGCAGGCCATCACCGCGTCGATCGACTCCATGCCGCGCAGATCGATCTCCGGCGAGATGCTGGCGCTGTGCATGGCGGGCGCGGAGACGGCGGCCTTTTTCTGCTTCGGCGCCTCGTCCTCGAGCAGCAGCACCTCGTCCTCCTTCGCGCTGACATTCATGATGCCGGCGCGAAGCGTCAGCGTCCCGTCGTTCGCTTTGGAGACGACCGTCGCCTTCATGCCCATGGCCTTGATGCGCACGGTGTCGCCGGGCCGTACCGGGCGCGCGGAGACCTTGTTTTCCTCCTCGGGACGGAGCTCCTTCTGCAAAGCCTCCTGCGACAGGTTGAGCTGCCGCCTAAGCTGCGCCCTTGCCTCGTTGACGCGGCTGGCGTCCTCGTCCTGATCCGCCATTTTGCGCATCTCGTCGAGCTCGCGGAAGACCTCCTCGGCCGTGGCGCGGGCGTCGGCCAAAATGCGCTCGGCCTCGCGGCGGGACTTGGTGTCCGCCTTGTCGAGCCGGACTTCGAGCTCCGCCCGCAGGAAGGCCGCCTTTTTCGCGTTCTCCTGCGCCTCGCGCAGCTTCTTCTCCGCCTCCTCGCGGTCCTTTTCAAGCAGGACCCTCGTCTGCTCCAGCTTCTCGATCGTGGCCTCGAAGCTGGCGCTCTCGGTGCTCACGCGCGTTTTCGCGTCCTCGATGATCTCGTCGCCGAGTCCGAGCCGCCGGGAGATCGCAAAGGCGTTGGACTTGCCGGGGATGCCGACCAGCAGACGGTAGGTCGGCTGAAGGGTCTCCACGTCGAACTCGCAGGAGGCGTTCTGCACGCCCGGCTCGTTGGTCGCGTAGACCTTGAGCTCCGCATAGTGCGTCGTGGCGGCGATGACCGCGCCGCGCCGTCTTGCATGCTCGATCACGGCGATGGCCAGGGCCGCGCCCTCGGTGGGGTCGGTGCCCGCGCCGAGCTCGTCGAAAAGGATCAGCGAGCGCTCGTCGCATTCCTCGAGGATGCGCACGATGTTGCTCATGTGCGCCGAGAAGGTGGACAGGCTCTGCTCGATGCTCTGCTCGTCGCCGATGTCCGCGAGGATGTGCGAGAAGACCGGCAGGCGGCTCCCGTCCGCGGCCGGGATGTGCAGGCCGCACTGGTGCATCGCGGCGAGCAGTCCGATCGTCTTGATCGAAACCGTCTTGCCGCCGGTGTTGGGGCCGGTGATGACGAGGGTGTCGAAGCTCTCGCCCAGCTCCACGTCGATGGGCACGGCCTTCGCCTGGTCGAGCAGCGGATGCCGCGCGCGGCGCAGGACGATGCCCTCGCCCTCCATGGCCGCCTGCGCGCAGTTGAGCTTGTAGGAGAGCTTCGCCTTGGCGAAGATCAGGTCGAGCCGTACCAGCAGCTCGAAGTCCTCGGTGATGCCCTCGCGGTGCTCGGCGCAGTCGGCGGAGAGCTCGGCGAGGATGCGGTCGATCTCGGCGCGCTCGCGGGCGGCGAGCTCGCGCAGCTCGTTGTTGGCCTTGACCGCCGCCATCGGCTCGATGAAGAGCGTCGCGCCCGAGGCCGAGATATCGTGCACCAGACCGTTGATCGCGCCCTTGCACTCGGCCTTGACCGGCACCACGTAGCGGTCGGCCCGCTGGGTGATGATCGGCTCCTGCAAGACCTTCGCGTAGCTCGGGGAGGAGATGATCTTTTGCAGCGCCTCGCGCGCTCTGGCCGCCGCGGCGCGCATCTGCCTGCGGATGGTGGCGAGCTCCGGCGAGGCCGCGTCCGCGATCTCATCCTCGCCCACGATGGAGCCGGTGATCTTCTCCTCGAGGAAGCGGTTGGCGTGCAGGGCGGAGAACAGGTGGTCGATCGGCGTCTTGCCCACCGAGTCGTCGGCGAGGTAGCCGCGCACCAGACGCGCGCATTGCAGCACGCGCGCGATGTCCAGCAGCTCCCGGGTGTTGAGCGCGCCGCCGAGATCCGCCCGGGCCAGCGACGCGCGCACGTCCTTCACGCCGGAGAAGGACGGGCTGCCGCGCACGACCATCATGGTCTTCGCGGCGCTCGTCTCCTCCAGTCTGCGGCGGACCTCCGTCTCGTTGACGGAGGG
>CADCLH010000001.1:0-17304 GCA_902802215.1 Oscillospiraceae bacterium | reverse complement strand
GTTGTCAGGCTCTTTTCAAAAAAACTCATGGCACATGTATCCCATTATATGATCTTTCTGTCTCAACGTATGCGTTTCCAGTAGTCCAGCGTGGAAAACCCGCGCTCGGCGCGGCGCAGGAGATAGCGCTCGGCGGCGTCCGACAGCTTTAGCAGCGCGTCGTCCCCGATCCGGAAGGAGAGGAACTGCTTCGGCGGCGCCGTACAGAGAAAGCGCGCCGCGTCCAGGGCTCCGCCGGCGAGGGACGCGCTCTCCCCTGACGCGCGGCCGCAGTCGAAGCAGCAGACCTGTCCGCGCTCGAGGCTGAGGACCGGGTCCTCCGGCTCCTTCCCGCACACGGCGCAGCGCCCCAGCTCCGGCGCGTAGCCGGACAGGCACATGAGCCGCAGCTCGAAGGCGGCCTTGATCTTTTCCTGCGGGTACAGGTTGCGGCTGAGGGCGTACAGGCTATTGAGCCCGAGCTGTAAAAGCTCCGGCTCCGGCTGGTCCTCGACGCTGAAGGCCTCCATGCATTCGGCGAAGTAGGCCCCGAGCGCAAAGCGCCCCATATCCTCCCGCAGGCCGGAGAAGGGCTCCCTGACGGTCGCCTCGTTCACCGTCCAGCGGCCCTTGTTCCCGAACAGCGTCATCTCCGAACAGGTGAGCTGCTGGGTGGCCGCGGCGGTCCTGCTGCTTTTTCTCAGTGCGCCGCGCGCCTTGACGGTGAGCTTGCCCTCCGTATCCGTCAGCAGGGTCAGGATGCGGTCGGCCTCCTTGTATCTCACCTCGCGCAGCACCAGCGCGTTTACCGTTTGAAACATCTATGTACGCTCCCGGTTCAGCCCGCGCGGGACAGCCTGTCCCGCTCCTGTTCCCGTAATGCCCTGTACAGCAGATAAACCAGAGGGTCGCCGGATCGTTGAAATTCCCTCCAGATCGCGTCCGTGTTCATGCGCATCACCTCTGTCTTTAGTATTCACAGACAGAGGCCGCGCATGCTGGCAAATGTTAGCTTTGATCCGAATAGCCGAAGTTTCTGAGCGAGGCCATCGAGTCGCGCCAGTTCTCCCTGACCTTGACCCAGGTCTGCAAATTGACCTTCGTGCCCAGAAAGTCCTCGATATCGTGCCGCGCGAGCTCTCCGATCTTTTTGAGCATGGCGCCCTTTTTGCCGATGATGATGCCCTTGTGGCTCTCCTTTTCGCAGAAGATCGTGACCTCGAGATCGACAATGCCGTTTTCGCGCTCGGAAAACTTCGTCACCTCCACGGCGGTGCCGTGCGGGATCTCCCTGTCCAGGCAGCGCAGCAGCTTCTCGCGCACGAGCTCGGCGCAGATCTGTCTCTCCGGCTGATCGGTGATCATGTCGTCCGGGAAGAGATGCGGCCCCTCGGCGGCGTATTTCTCCAGCTCGGCCAGCAGCTCGTCCAGTCCGTCGCCGGTTTTGGCCGACACGGGCAGGATCGCGTCGAAGTCGAAGGCCGCGGCGTAGACCGCCATGACCTCGAGAAGCCCGGCCTTGTCCACGGTGTCGATCTTGTTGATGACCAGCAGCGTCGGGACCTTCGCCTGACGGAGCCGTTCGATCAGCGCCTCCTCCTGCGGTCCGACGGAGGGGATCGGCTCGACGAGCAGCAGCACGCAGTCGACGTCCGCGACGCTCTCGCGCACGACGTTGACCATATAGTCCCCGAGTCTGGTCCGCGGCTTGTGGAAGCCGGGCGTATCCAGCAGCACGAACTGGGTGTCGCCGTGGCTGACGATGGCGGTGATGCGGCTGCGCGTGGTCTGCGGCTTGGGCGAGACGATGGCGATCTTCTCCCCCACCAGGGCGTTTGTGAGCGTGGACTTGCCGACGTTCGGCCTGCCGCATATGGTGATCATGGCTGTTTTTGTCATTTCAAGCTCTCCTGTATTATTCCGCGTCGCCCATAATGGCCTTTTCCCGCGCGCGCATCTGCCGCTTCATTTCGCCCTCGTCCACGTGGTCGTAGCCCAGCAGATGCAGGACGGAGTGCACCGTCAGATACCGGATCTCCCGTCCGAAGCCGTGGCTGAACTCCTCGCCCTGGGCCGCGCAGCGCTCGAGCGAGATCATCATGTCGCCCAGCATCAGCGCGCCGGTCTCGGGGTCGACGTCGCAGGCGTCGGGGTCGAAATGGCCCGGCGTCAGCTCGTTCATCGGGAAGCTCAGCACGTCGGTCTCCCGGTCGATGCCGCGAAACTCCCGGTTCACCGCCCGGATGCCCTCGTCGTCGGTCAGCAGGACGCTGACAAGGCAGGGCCTGTCCACACCCTCGGCGTCGAGCGCGCGGCGCACGGCCTTCCGGATCAGACCTGCCGCCTCGTTGTGTCCGAGGCCCGTCCTTTCCCGGGAAATCTCGATCTCATGCTCCATGGTCTATCCCCTCCTGTACCGCTTCGGCGGCTGCTTTTTCTCCGCAGGCGCGCTCGCTGGATTCTTTTTCTCGAAGTCCTCGTAGGCCTCGATGATCTTCTGCACGAGGCGGTGGCGCACGACGTCGGAGCCGGTCAGCGTGCAGATGGCGATATCGTCGATGCCCTCGAGGACCCGCATGGCGACCTTGAGGCCGCTGGTCTTGTCCTCGGGCAGGTCGATCTGGGTGATGTCGCCGGTGATGACGACCTTGGAGCCGAAGCCGATGCGGGTCAGGAACATTTTCATCTGCTCGCGCGAGGTGTTCTGCGCCTCGTCGAGGATGATGAAGCTGTCGTCGAGCGTGCGGCCGCGCATGTAGGCCAGCGGCGCGACCTCGATATTCCCGCGCTCGAGGTATTTCTGGTAGGTGTCGGCGCCGAGCATGTCGAACAGCGCGTCGTAGAGCGGCCGCAGATAGGGGTCCACCTTGCTCTGCAAATCGCCCGGCAGGAAGCCGAGCCGCTCGCCGGCCTCGACGGCGGGGCGGGTGAGGATGATGCGGTTGACCTCCTCGGCGCGGAAGGCGGCGACGGCGGCGGCCACGGCGAGATAGGTCTTGCCGGTGCCGGCCGGACCGATGCCGAGGGTGACGGTGTTCTTCTGGATCGCGTCGCAGTAGGCCTTCTGGCCGAGGGTCTTGGGCTTGATGGGCTTGCCCTTGGCGGTGATGCACACCACGTCCCCGGCGAGCTGGGAAATTTTGGTCTCCTTGCCCTCGGAGACGAGCTTGAGGATGTAGCGCACGTTCTGCGCGTCGATGTTCTCCCCCTTGGCCGCGAGCGTCAGCAGGCCGTTGATGGCCTTCTCGGCGAGCAGGACCTGTTCGGCCTCGCCGCAGATATGGATCTGGTTGTCGCGGTCGAGCACCTTGACGCTCAGCTCGCTCTCGATGATGCGCAGGTTCTGGTCGAAGGAGCCGAACACGCTGATGACGTGCTCCATTCTTTCGACTTCTATGGTCTTGTCGATCATGCTGTTCCTTCCGGCGCGGGACTAGTCGTACTCCCGCGTCTGTGCGATATTCTCGATGCAGTGGGCGCGGAGCGTGACGGTTTGCAGGCCTCTCGCCTCGGCGCAGCTGACAAAGCTCTCGAGGATCTGTCCCTCGGCGCTCAGCGTGAGCAGAGAGGCCAGTCTCTCCGCCATCCCCTCCGGGTCGGCGTCCGATCCGACGAAGCTGTCGTAGGGGACGATGCGCTCCCGGATCAGCCGCAGCGGGGTGGAAAACAGCCCCTTCACGCCCAGAGTATATTCTGCAACGATTTTATCACAGCCGTCAAGTGCTTTTCCACTCCCAAAATACAAATTGAAGCGTCTCTTTCCGAATTGCAGGGCAAAGCGGCTGAACGAGACGCCCCGCGGCGTTTTGAGCGTCTCCGCGGCGGGGCGCACGGCGAGGTATTCGCGCCAGGTCTCGGCCATGACGCTGCCGCGCGCCCGGACCGCGCGCGTTCCGTTTGCGAGGCTGTCGAGCCGCCCGCTCGCCAGCGTCTCCCCTCTTGTCACGACCTGTCCGGGCTCGACCTCCGCCCGCCCCTCGAGGATCGAGACGCGCCGCACGAGCCCGTCCCTGGCCGCAACCAGCTCCGCGCTCTTCGCCTCGCCCGGGAGCGGCGGCTTCTCCTCCCGCTCGACGACGAGCACCACGGCGCGCGAGCCGCTGACGTTGACGCTCATCCAGCCGATCCCGGGGCAGCGCAGCTGCATCTCGCTGCGCAGGCGTTCGGTATCCAGACCCGGCCAGAAGCTCCCGACGGCAAATCCGCAGTCGGAGAGCGCGCGCAGGATCTCGCCGCGGCTGAGATTGCGGCTGCCGCGCACCTCGATCTGCCAGACGAAGAGCGACGACGCGAGCACGGCCAGCGCGGCCAGCAGCAGACCCGCCAGCAGCGGCGCGCGTCTGCGCAGAAAGCGCAGGTTCCCCCGCCCGCCGCTTCTGGAGAGGACAGTCACCTCGCAGCCCGCGCGCTCCGCGAGCGCCCGGAGCGCGTCGAGCTGCCCTTCCCAGCAGCACAGGCGCAGCGTGTTTTCATCCACGCTCTCCGCCCGCCAGAGCGCGATCCCTCCGTCGGCGGCCGCGTTGAGCAGGGCCGGCGGCAGCGCCCCGAAGATCTCGAGCCGCACCACGCCGCGCATCCGATCGCTGATCCTCATGTTTTCAACTCCATTCCAGCGTCTGTATCCTGCCGACGACCAGCAGCTCCGAGGCGTTCATGGCCTCGAGCCGCAGCCCGCTCCCGGCCAGGGTCAGCTTCTGACGCCCGAAGCTGACGGCCACCAGATCCTCGCTGAAGGCGAGGATCCCCCTGTGTCCCTCGATGAGCGCGCGCCGCCCGCCGCTGACCGTCACGCTGCCGACGCCGGGGACGATCTCCGCGGGCAGCTCGAGCCTGTCGCAGAGCTCGGCCGGAAGCTCTCTGAGTTTGTTCAAGGCAGCACCTCTTTTCCGTACTAATCTTATGCCGCCTTACATAGCATCATACACGGACAAGGAGGTGCGCCATGAAGAAAACGCATCGCATCCCGGCGCAGAGCGTTCTCGCGCTGAGTCTGCTCTCTGCGCTGCTGCTGAGCTCCGAGGCCGCGGCCGAGGGCTGCCGCGCATCCCTGCGGGTCTGCGCGCGCCTGATCCTCCCCTCGCTCTTTCCGTTTTTTGTTCTGTCGTCCTACTGCACCGCCCTCGGCCTGCCCGGCCTGCTCGGCAACGTTCTCGCGCCCTTTGCCGTGCGCCTGTACGGGATCAGCGGCGCGGGCGCCTCCGCCCTGTTCATCGGTCTGACGGGCGGCTATCCCGCGGGCGCGGCCTGCATCGCGGACATGGAAAAGAACGGGACCGTGAGCGCCGCCGAGGCCGAACGCCTGCTCGCCTTCTGTAACAACTCCGGTCCCGCCTTTCTGGTGGGCGCGGTCGGCGTCGGGGTTTTCCGCTCCGTCCGCTCCGGGCTCCTGCTGTATGCGGTCCACATCGCCGCCGCGCTGCTCACCGGGCTCTTTTTCCGCCGCCGCTTTCATTGTGACGCCGAAGCGCCGGTCTTTCTGGACAGCGCCGATCCCGCCGCCGCCCTGACGCAGGCGGTGAGGCGCTCGGTGACGGCGATCCTGAACGTCTGCGGCTTTGTCGTGAGCTTTTCGGTGCTGCTCGCGGTGCTGAACAGCCGCGGCACGCTCACGCTCCTGTGCGGCTTCCTGTCCGAGCGTCTGGGCTGGGCGCTCCCCTTCTCGCGTGCGCTGATCGCGGGCCTGTTCGAGCTGGGCAGCGGCGTGGCCGCCATGGAGGGCCTCGCGCTGACGCCGCCGAGCTTTGCTCTGGCCGCCCTCCTCACCGGCTGGGGCGGGCTGTCGGTGCACTTTCAGACGCTGTCCCTTCTGACCGGGTGCAAGGCGAAAGGCGCCCTGCATCTGACAGGGCGCCTTTTGAGCGCGAGCATCGGGGCGGCGCTGGCCTATGCCGCCGCTCTGCTGTTTCTATAGAACTTAGAACGAGAACACGATCCCGATCACCGCCGAGGCGAGGATGAAGAAGATCGGGTGCAGCCCCTTGAGCTTCTTGACGTACCGTGTGCACACCAGCAGCACGGCCGCGAGCGCGAGGGCCTTGACGTTGAACAGATCGTCGAGCTGTCCGCTCTGGCCGTACAGGTCCGTGTTGAACAGCGCGAGCTTGACCACGAGAAAACCCGCCGCCGCGATCAGGCCGACCGAGCAGGGGCGCAGGCCGTAGAAGCCCGCCTCGACGGTTTTGTTCTCGCGGAAGGCCTTGAGCGCCCGGGCGATCAGCAGGATCACGATCACGCTGGGCGTGACGAGGCCGATCGTCGCGGTCACCGCGCCGGGGATCCCGGCGGTCTCGAAGCCGACGTAGGTGGCCATGTTGACGCCGATGGGGCCCGGCGTGGACTCGGAGACGGCGATCATATCCGCCAGCATCTCATGCGTGAACCAGCCCGTGCGGGTGGAGATGTCGTACATGAACGGCAGGGTCGCCATGCCGCCGCCGACCGCGAAGAGTCCGGCCTTGAAGAACTCGAAAAACAGGCGCAGAAGGATCATTTGCCCCGCACCCCCGTTCTGGTCAGCACGATGCCGGCCGCCGCGCACAGCACGACGAACCAGACCGGCGAGATCTTGAAGAACACGCTCAGCAGGAACACCGCGAGGAACATCACAAGCGTGGGCTTGTCCACCACGGCCTTCTTCCAGAGCTTCAGCACCGCGTTGAAAATGAGCACGCACACGCAGACGCGGATGCCCGCGAAGGCGCTCTTGACGGCGGGGACCTCGGCAAAGGTCTTCAGCACGCCCGCGATGATCGTGATGATCACAACAGAGGGGAAGATGACGCCGAGGGTGGCGACGATGCCGCCGGGCGCGCCGAGCAGCTTGTAGCCGATAAAGGTGGCGGTGTTGACGGCGATGACGCCGGGCGTGCACTGGCCCACCGCGTAGTAGTCCATCAGTTCCTCCTCCGTCGCCCAGCCGTGCTTGTCCACGATCTCCCGCTCGAGGATCGGGATCATGGCGTAGCCGCCGCCGAAGGTCATCACCCCGACGCGGGCAAAGGCGAGAAAGAGCTCCCAATATAGTTTCATCTCTTCAGTGTCTCCGCAAATTCCAGATAGTTTTCGATGCGCTGGGCGCACTGCGCCTCGCTCTCGCCGCGCACGAGCAGATAGATCTTGATCTTCGGCTCGGTGCCGGAGGGGCGCACGATGAAGCTGCTGCCGTCGGCCAGCTCGAAGTACAGGACGTTCGAGCCGAAGAACGGCGTGGAGCCGACCTTGCCGAGCTCCGCCACATAGATGCTGCCGTCCTGATAGTCGCGGGTGCAGACGACCTTCTGTCCGCCGATCTCCCGCGGCGGCTGCGAGCGAAGCTGCGCCATCAGGGCCTGCATCTTCTGAAGCCCGTCGAGTCCGGGCATCACGAGGTTGATCGTCTTCTCCTGGAACCAGCCGTATTTCTCATACAGCGCGCGCATCGCGTCGAGCAGGGTCATGCCCTGTTTGTGGTAGAAGGCGGCCATTTCCGCGACCATCATGGAGGCCGTGACGGCGTCCTTGTCGCGCACATAGTCGCCCATCATGTAGCCGTAGCTCTCCTCATAGGCGAAGATGTAGGTATAGCTGTGCGCGGCCTCCCAGGCGGCGACGCGCTCGGCCATGAACTTGAAGCCCGTGAAGGTGTCCTCAAAGTGCACGTCGTTGGCCTCGCAGACGGCGCGGGCCATGCTGGTGGTGACGATCGAGGTCACGACGCCGCGGGCCATGCTGGTGGTGACGATCGAGGTCACGACGCCGGGGTTTTCGGGCATGGTGCCGGTGGCGCGTCTGGCGCGGATGATGTAGTCGATGAGCAGCACACCGAGCTGGTTGCCGGTCACCGGGGTATAGGTGTCGCCGGTGCGCACCATGGTCCCGATGCGGTCGGAGTCGGGGTCGGTGCCGATGATGAGGTCGCTGCCGACCTTCTTGGCCAGCTCGACCGCCAGATAGAAGCCCTCGGGGTTCTCGGGGTTGGGGCTTTCGACCGTGGGAAAGCTGCCGTCGATGACCATCTGCTCGGGCACGGGGTACAGGTGCTTGATGCCGAGCCGCTTGAGCGCCTCGGGGACGAGCTTGTAGCCGCAGCCGTGGAACGGGGTGTAGACGATCTTGAAGTCGTCGGCGACCGCGCGGACCGCCTCTTTGTCGATGGCCTGGGCCAGCACCCGCTCAAGGAAGGCCTCGTCGGTCTCCGCGCCGATCAGCTCGATCTTTCCGGCGGCGACGGCCGCGTCGTAGTCGCAGCTTTTAAAGCCGGTGAACACGTCGATGGCCTCCATCTGTCTGGCGATGGCGTCGGCCTTCTGTGGGGGGAGCTGCGCGCCGTCGGACCAGTAGACCTTGTAGCCGTTGTACTCCTTGGGGTTGTGGCTGGCGGTGATGTTCAGGCCCGCGGTCGTGCCGTAGTACCGCACCGCGAAGCTCAGCTCCGGGGTGGGGCGCAGCGCGTCGAACAGGCGCACGCGGATGCCGTTGGCCGCCATGACGCAGGCGGCCTCTCTGGCGAAGTCCGCGCCGTTGAGACGGCAGTCGTAGGCAATAACGATGCCCTTCAGCTTCGCCTGCTCGCCCTCGGCGGCGATCACGTTGGCAAAGGCCTGGGTCGCGTGGCGGATGATATGGACGTTCATATGGTGCAGGCCGAGCTTCATGGTGCCGCGCAGACCGGCCGTGCCGAATTCGAGCGGCGCGAAGAAGCGGTTTTCGATCTCCTTCTCGTCGTCCCGGATCGCGTTGAGCTCGCTCCACTCCGCCTCGCTGAGCGCGGGGCTGTCGAGCCAGTGCCGGTATTCCTCCCTGTAATCTCTGGGCATACACTCTTCCTTCCTTTCGTCGGTATTTTCCGTCTATAGGATCCCTTCCTCAGGGTTCTTCCTCCGTGATCGCGTCGGCCCCGCCGGTGCAGAGCGCCGCCGCGTCCTCCAGCATGCTCTTCGGGACGTAGATCTCCGTCCCCTCGCCGCTCATGCCGAGGATGAGCTTCCCGAAGCTCCCGTTGCCGGGATAGCGCCGGATGCACGGAATGCCGTAGGCCTCCAGCATGTTGACGGTCAGCTCGTCAAACAGATTGAGATTCACCGCCGTGCCGAGGAAGACGGGCTCCTCCGGCTCGCCGTTTTCGTCCTTGGGCCAGCGTTCAAAGAGCTCTCCGCTCAGGGCTCTGCCCCAGTTGTCGTTCTCCTTCATCGTCCGCTCTCCTCCCTTTCTTTTCCTGTACCAGTATAGCATTTCGCGCCTGCGCTTTCAAGAGCGATCACTTGTGATAGCGCGCGCCCTCGTTGATCTTGAAGCCGCGGTAGATCTGCTCGATCAGCATCACCCGGGCCAGATGGTGCGGGAAGGTCATCTCGGACATGCTCAGACGCCGGTCGCAGCGCCGCTTGACGCTCTCGGCCAGACCGCAGGAGCCGCCGACAATGAAGCAGAGCTTCGGCTTTCCGGAGCTCTCCCGCTCCGCCAGAAGCGCGGCCATGCCCTCGCTCGGCATCTGTTTCCCCTCCACGCACAGCGCGACGGCATAGGCGTCGGACGGGATCGCTCTGACGATCTCCTCCGCCTCCTTCTCCAGAGCCGCGGTAATCTCCTTTTCGGAGGGCGCGTCGGGAAGCCGCTGCTCGCCGATCTCGCACAGCTCCAGGCGGCAATAGCCCTGCAAGCGCTTGCGGTACTCGGCAAAGGCGTCGAGATAGAAGCGCTCGCGCATTTTTCCCACACAGATCAGCTTGACGTACAGCATGGCCTTCTCCCGACCTCCCGTTCGAGCCATCCGAACACCGGCGCGCAGCAGAGCGCGGCGCCGCTGCCTTCGATCATCCCCGCCGTCTCGGCCAGCGCGAGCTCCGGGCGGTTGTTTTCGCGGCTGAGGTGTCCGAGGATGACGGTCCTCGTCCCCTCCCGGACAAGACGCGCGGCGAGCGCCGCGCAGTCCGCGTTGGAAAGATGCCCGCGCCCGGACAGGATGCGCCGCTTCAGGTAAAACGGGTAGCCGCCGTCGACGAGCATGCCGATATCGTGGTTGGACTCGATCAGCACCGTGTCCGCGCCGAGAAGGCCGTCCAGCACCTCGTCCGTCACCTCGCCCATATCGGTCGCCAGAGCGAAGCAGCCTTCGCCCTCGATGCGGTAGCCCACGCTCTCGTCGGTGTCGTGCGGGGTGTGGAAGGCCCGCACCCGCACGTCCCCGACCGGGAAGCTCTCCCCCACCGGGATCACATGCATGCGGTCCACGGCGGCGGGCAGCATCCCGCACAGACGGGCGGCCACGGTATGCGGCGCGTAGAGCGGGACGCCGCAGCGTCTGAGCAGCGTCCCCAGCCCGGAAATATGATCGGCGTGCTCATGGGTGATGAGCACGCCGGCGATGTCGTTTACGGTCAGGCCAGCGTGTGCGAGCGCACTCTCGATGCGCCGCGCGGAGATCCCGGCGTCGATCAGCAGGTGCGTGTCCCCGTCGGACAGCAGCATGCAGTTCCCGCCGGAACCGCTGGCAAAAACAACAATTCTCATTTTGATGAAGTCTCTCAGCCGATGGAGAGGATCTTTTCCTTTCCGTCGCTTTCCTCCCGGAATTCGACGATGCTGATGTCGGCGCCGAGGGCGTTGAGCTTGCCGACGAAGTTCTCGTAGCCGCGCTCGATGAAGCGCACATCCTCGATGACGGTGGTGCCCTGGGCGCACATGCCCGCGATCACCATCGCGGCGCCCGCGCGCAGGTCGCAGGCGAACACCGGCGCGCCGGTCAGCCGCCTGCCGCCCTCGATGACCGCGACGCGGCCGTCGACCTGGATCTCAGCGCCCATCTTTCTGAGCTCATTGACGTACTTGAAGCGGTTGTCGTACACGCCCTCGGTGATGACCGAGGTGCCGTTGGCCACGCAGAGCAGCGCGCACATCGGCGGCTGCATGTCGGTGGGAAAGCCGGGGTACGGCAGGGTCTTGACGTTGACCTTTCTCAGGTTGCTCGCGCCCTTGACGAGGATGGCGTCGCCGTACTCGGAGACGATGGTGCCGGTCTCGCGGAGCTTGGCGCTGATGCACTCGAGATGGCGGGGGATGACGTTCTTGATGAGCACCTCGCCGCCGGTCGCCGCCGCGGCGACCATATAGGTCCCGGCCTCGATCTGGTCGGGGATGATGGCGTAGGAACCGCCGTGGAGCTTTTCGACGCCGTTGATCTTCACGGTGTCGGTGCCGGCGCCGCGGATGTCCGCGCCCATGGAGTTGAGGAAGTTGGCGAGGTCCACGATATGCGGCTCGCGGGCCGCGTTCTCGATGATGGTCCTGCCCTGGGCCCGGGTCGCCGCGAGGATGATGTTCATCGTCGCGCCGACGGAGACCTTGTCCAGATAGATGCGCGCGCCGTGGAGTCTGCCGTCGCGCGTATCGGCATAGACGAAGCCGTTCTTGATATCGACGTCCGCGCCGAGCGCGGTCATGCCCTTGATATGCTGGTCGATGGGCCGCACGCCGAAGTTGCAGCCGCCGGGCATCGTGGTCTTGGCGTGGCCGAAGCGTGCGAGCATCGCGCCGATGAGGTAGTAGGAGGCGCGGATCTTGCGCATCAGGTCATAGGGGGCGTCCTGCATGCAGACGTTCGTGCAGTCGATCTCCACTGTGGAGCGGTTGAGGAAACGGATCTTCGCGCCCAGCTCCCTGAGGATGGTCAGCAGCATTTCCGTATCGCTGATCTGCGGCATGTTTTCGATCACGCAGACGCCTTCGACCATGAGGGCCGCCGGGATGATGGCGACCGCCGCGTTTTTGGCGCCGCTGATTTCGACCTCGCCGCGCAGGCAGGTCCCGCCGTTAATCACGTATTTTTCCAAGCTTTACACCTTCCCGTGTAATCGGGTTGGGCCAGATTATGGCCCGCCGATTTTAAATAATACCATATCTTGTGTATAAAGGCAAGCTTTAGTTTTTTCTGCCCTCCGCTTCGAGGAAACGCCCTGCCTTCAGAACGGCGATGACGGACTTGGCGTCGATCAGCTCGCCGCGCATGGCCATGTCCGTCAGCCTGTCGAGGTGGATCTTCTCCACGTTGAGGAACTCCCCGTCGTCGGGGTGGCTTTTCCCGGGATGCAGGCCGGTCGCCAGAAAGACGTGGATGACCTCGCTGCAATAGCCGGGCGTCGCGTAGAAGTGTCCCAGATCAACGAGCCTGTCGGCGGTGAAGCCGGTCTCCTCCGACAGCTCCCGCACCGCGCATTTGATGGGCTCCTCGCCCTTTTCGCGTTTGCCGGCGGGGATCTCCAGCATCGTCTCCCCCGCGGGGTAGCGGAACTGCCGCACCATATAGCAGTACCCCTCGTCGTCGACCGGGAGCACCGACACGCCGCCGGAGTGGTGCACGACCTCGCGCAGGACCGTCCGCCCGTCACAGAGCTGAGCGTGATCGAGCGTGACCGTCACGATCACGCCCCGGTATTTTTCCTCGCTGTCGAGGGTTTTCTCCAGCAGCTCCATGGCTCTGCCCTCCTGCCCTCTCGGGCGCCGGTCTGATTAACAGAAAAAGATTTACATAACGCGCATTGTCAGTATAGCACATCCTTTTTGCCATTTCCAGCTTTTTTGTGAAAAAAACTGAAAAAAATTCCCGGAATCCGGGTTATTTCTGTATATTATGTTTCACACAATTATCTATTCGATGTCGTTTTCTGACAATCCGGAAACGTCCAGACCGGCGCAGCGTTTACAAAAATTTCTTTTCTTCCGCGTCCGGCTGTGATATACTGTTTTACGCCGCGAAGGCGGCGGACCATCGGGAGAGGAGAAGCGCGCATGCCCAGGCAGACCGGGATCAAAGAGATCGCGAAGAACCGCAAGGCCTTTCATGAATACTTTGTGCTCGAGCGCTTTGAAGCGGGCGTGGAGCTTTTCGGGACCGAGGTCAAATCCATCCGCGCCGGGCAGGTGAATCTGAAGGATTCGTTCTGCACGGTCAAGGACGGGGAGCTGTTTGCGCGCGGTCTGCACATCAGTCCTTACGAGCACGGCAACATTTTCAACAAGGACCCGATGCGTCCGAAGCGGCTTCTGATGCACAAGCGGGAGATTCTGAAGCTCCAGGCCCGCGTGATGCAGGAGGGCGTGGCGCTGATCCCGCTGAGCCTGTACTTCAAGGACAGCCGCGTGAAGGTGGAGCTCGGGCTGTGCAAGGGCAAGAAGCTGCACGACAAGCGCGACAGCGCGGCGGAACGCGAATCAAAGCGCGACATGGAGCGCGCGTTGAAAGAGAGGAATACGGCATGAGCAATCCCATTGTTACGATTGAAATGGAAGACGGCGGTGTGATGAAGGCGGAGCTCTACCCCGAGATCGCGCCGAACACGGTCAACAACTTCATCTCTCTGGTGAAGAAGGGCTTTTACGACGGGGTGATTTTCCACCGCGTGATTCCCGGCTTCATGATCCAGGGCGGCGATCCCAAGGGCGTCGGCGTGGGCGGTCCGGGCTACTGCATCCGGGGCGAGTTTACGGCCAACGGCTTCAAGAATCCCCTGCTGCACGAGCGCGGCGTGCTGTCGATGGCGCGCACGATGGCGCCGAACAGCGCGGGCAGCCAGTTTTTCATCATGCACGAGGATTCTCCCCATCTGGACGGGCAGTATGCGGCCTTCGGCAAGGTGATCGAGGGCATCGAGGTTGTGGACAGGATCTGCTCGGTGCGCACGGATTACAACGACAAGCCGCGCATCCCCCAGGTCATGAAGAAGGTCACGGTCGAGACCTTCGGCGTCGACTACCCCGACCCGGTCAAGGAGTAAGCTGCGCCGCACGTCATTGCGAGCCAGCGCCGCAGCGTTGGCGCGGCAATCCGTCTCTATCGTTCCCCAACTCAGAGCCCAGCGAAGCGGGTCCGGGTTTGAGAGGAAGCCAAGAGCTATCGTTCTCCACCGATCCGAAGCCCTGCGCTTCGGATCGGAAAGGAAGACGGAGCCGATGGATATGGAGCTTTCGCGGCTCTTTCGGAAACCGCGGAAGCGAAATGGAATCGGCTTCGTCTGACGCAGGGGGGTGTAACGGTTTCGACGGGGGTGTGGAGGCAGGAATAGCGGGCGGATGCGCCCAGCATCCATAAAATGGGCGTCTTTATAAATTAAAGAACAACAACGATAGAGTTCTTCTCGCTGCTTAAGCGGTGAGCGTTCCGCCCGGGAGGACCACGGCCCGGGACGGAGCGTCGACAAGTGGTGCACGTGCGTGCGCGAAGCTTTGAGCGCACCATGAATCATGAAGCTACCAAGCCCCCGAGGGTGACGGCTCCCGCTCGGGTGAGGGAATGCAAAGAACCGTCTGCGCCCGGAGAAGTTTCTGTCAAAGCGCTTTCGGACGGGGGTTCAACTCCCCCCACCTCCACCACAGAAAAAGCCGTCCCGAAAGGAACGGCTTTTTCCATGATATTCGCCTTCGGCGAGTGAAATTGCTTCGCAGTGATATTCGGCTGCCGCCGCGTGAAATTGCGCTGCGCGCAGCTTGTAAGGAGTCACTCTCATGGAACGATCCTGCCGCCTCGAAACCCCGCTCGGCCCCGTTGTTCTCACCGGGGACGCTCTTGCCCTGACCTCCCTCCGCTTTGTCGGGCAGCGGTATTTCCCGGACGCGCTCCCGGAACCGTGCTGCCCGGACTCTCTGCCGGTCTTCGCGCAGACCGCGGACTGGCTGCGCGTCTATTTCTCCGGCCGCGATCCGGGTCTTGTTCCGCCGCTTCGCCCGGAGGGAACGCCCTTTCGGCTCGCGGTCTGGAAAGAGCTCCTGCGCATCCCCTACGGGCAGACCGTGAGCTATGGCGAGCTGGCGGCCCGGCTGGAAACGCAGGCCGGAGCCGGGCGCGTTTCCGCCCGCGCGGTCGGCGGCGCGGTCGGCCATAACCCGATCTCCCTGCTCATCCCCTGCCACCGGGTCGTGGGCTTTAACGGCGCGCTGACGGGCTACGCGGGCGGGCTGGAGCGCAAGCGTCTCCTGCTTCGGCTCGAGCAGGGCGTCCTCCTGTAACGACAAAACCGCTCCTCTGTCGGGGAGCGGTTTTGTCGTTCATGCTTCTTACGGATGCTCGTAATAGGTGTCGAGCGCGTAGTTTCCGTTGGAGAGCTTCTGGTTGACGATCACATCGTCGACGGTGTTTCCGTCCGGATCGATCACCAGCCGGTGCGTCAGGCAGCGGTAGCCGGAGGAGAATTCGTCCTCAAAGCCGCCCATGAAATCGGTCTTGAGCTTGATGGTATAGCCTGTGCGGTCGGGGTAGGCGGGGTCGACGAACCGGTCGTAGTCGAACTGCCAGGAGTAGGAGTTGTCGAACTCCACGGGCATGTAGTCGCTCTCCTCGAGCGTGCCCCAGATCTCGATCGTGATGGTGCTCTCCTCGTTGTTGAAGAAGGTCTTGATCATAATGGGGTAGCTCTTGTTGTTGCGGAACTTGAAGTCGATGGATTTTCCCTCTTTGGGGATGGTGACCGTGGCGTCGGTGCCCGGCTGCATGTAGTTGACCGGGAAGACGTGGCAGGTGCGGTCGACCGGCTCCAGGAAGGCAAAGAGCGTGGAGGCGTAGAGCGTGCTGGAGATCTGGCAGGCGCCGCCGCCGATCTCATCCTTGACGTCGCCGTTGACATAGGCGGGCGCGGGCAGGAAGCCGCCCTCCTCCGTGCGTTCGCCGACGACCTCGTTGTAGGAGAAGACGTCTCCGGGATAGAGGATATGTTCGTTGATCCTGGACGCGCAGAGCTTGAGGTTGCTGCGCCGGTTCTCGCCGGAGTTGGGGAACTTGGTCATGCAGGCGCCGAGCAGGTCGTGGTAGAGCTGCCCGCGGAGCTGTTCGCCGGTGACGGCGGGCCAGGTGATGTCCAGCGGGACCTTGACGTCCTCGCCGGGCTTCGCCGCGTTCCAGAGCGCCTCGGCCTTGGCGACGTTGAACTTGCAGCCGACGATCTCGTCGGTGACCTCAAACCTGCCGTCGTCGGAGTAGTAAGCGTCGGCGGGTTCCCGCTCCAGCTCCTTGTGGATCGCCTCAAAGTCCGGCATGACGGGCTCGGCGGTGATCTGCGCAAAGGAGAGCTCCGCCTTTCCCTCCTCGATGGCCTTGATGATCTCGCTGCGCAGCGCCTCGCGGTCGAGCCTGAGCTGGTCCTTGCCCTTGGTGACCGTCAGCTCCGCCGCGTGGGAGTCGACACTGTATTCCTCCGCGCCCAGCGTCGCGTCGATCTGCTTCTGGCAGTCCTCGATGAGCGCGTCGAGATACGCAAGATCGGGCTCTCCGCCCTCGCCCACGTTCACGGGGTTCAGGAAGGCCTTCACCGCCGTGACGAGGTTTGAGATCATGTCCCTGTCATGGCCGACCGCGTAGGCGCCTTTCACGGCGCTGTCGATGGTCGTCACGATGCCGGAGCGTACGGGGTCGACCGTGAAGCTCACGCCCCGCAGGGTGCTGACGGTCAGCGGGGTTTCCGCGCGGTCCTTCCAGCCCTGTTCGATCAGCAGCTTTTCGGTCTCCTCGCGCGTCAGTCCGCTGACGTTGGTCTCTCCCACATAGACATATTTGATATTGGTCTTTCCCTCGGTGATCGCATGCCCGGCGAACATGGCCGCCCCGCCGAGCAGGACCGCCAGAACGAGCAGCACGAGCAGGATGGTAAAGATGACTTTCAAAACCTTCTTCATACCCCGCCTCCTTAAAAACGCTATATATTATACGGGAAGCCCGTCAAAAAAACAAGCTCTTTGTGTGAAGCCGACGATCAATCGAACACGACGCGCCAGTTCTCCGCCTCGCGGGCGTCGAAGCACAGGAGGACCTGTTCGGCGCAGCATTTCTCCGCGGCGAGCGGGGGCAGCTCTTCGCGCGGGAAGAAGCCGCTGGCGAGCGTCTCGCTGTTTTCCCGGAATGCGCCGCCGCGCTCCTCGCAGAGGAAGAAGATCTTCACGATGTGGAAGGGATAGGGCGGCCGGTTGTGCCGGTCCCGGTCCTGCACCGCGATCAGGCTTTTGACGGCGACGTCCAGTCCCGCCTCCTCGCGCGCCTCCTTGACCGCGTTCTCCGCCGGCGTGAGATTGAATTCGCACCAGCCGCCCGGCAGCGCCCATCTGCCGTTGCGCTCCTGCACCAGCAGGATCTTGCCGTCCCGGAAAACCGCCGCCCGCGTGTCGACCTTCGGCGTCTGGTAGCCGGAATCGGCGCAGAACAGCTCCGTGACCTTCCCGAGCGGAAGGCCGGTCCTCTCCGCCATCATCTCCGCCGCGATCTGACGCACGCGCTCAAAGCGCTCCCGGTCGAAAACATCCTCCGCGTAATACAGTCCGGCCTGCGCCAGACTTTGCAGCTCTGCGGCCCACTCCGCGATTTTGTCCATG